>NZ_JBFRKG010000048.1:0-89692 GCF_041469325.1 Shewanella sp. 10N.286.51.B8 | reverse complement strand
ACTGGGTTGCCATTTTTTTTTGCGCTAAATTTATTTCTTTGATTAAAATTATGGGTAAAAGCTGGAACAAGCTGACTGATTAAACAGCTAAATTGAAGTAATAAAATCCAATCAAACCAGCTAGCCAAAAAAATTTTAAAATAATTTACCGCGGTAATGAACTTTTTTGAAATGAGCCACTCTGAGTAACTGTAGCAACGAGGTAATGTGCTTTTAAGGCGATGTTCACAAACTCTTCATCACAGTGACTGAATATCTAAATGACATTATCGCTAACCGAATTATGTTTTACCCGGTTTTCATTGTTCATCATCATCCCCCATTTAGGGCATTGTTAATACGCTAGCGCATTATTAGCAAAACCCGCAAAGTAATACTTCTGGCAACCCATTGGGTTGCCATTTTTTTAGCCATTGTTAATCAATAGCGCCGAGCTTCAAAGCTGCTGCATCAGTGCATCAAGTTGTACTTGCAGTGAAGGATGATAACCTGCCCTTGCCTGCTGAAATATCGCTAAAGCCTGTTGCTCATACCCGGCAATTAATAACTCGTTATAAAGCGGCTTAACAAACTTTGCTCGGCCAATATGACCTAAAAAGGCTGCAACCTTTGGCAGCACTATCTCATAGTTATTGCGGATGGCTACACTGTACCAGTCGCAGGCAAGCTCAGCATTTTGTGAACCCGAGAAGCCAAACACGCTATCAAGATCGGTAAGTTGTAGCTGCGTGAGTTGCAGCGGTAGCTGTTTGATAAAATACTGCCAATGATGCACTCGCCAACCAGCCACATTCAATTTAGCCGCACTGTCGCCCAGCTTTAATTGCTGCAATGCCAAATCCACTTTATCTAAGCTTGTGGATGTCGGCCCAACAAACCATTGGGGTAATCCTTCACCGTATACCCAAGTCATCAACTCTGATTCACTGATGGCCTCGGGATACTGCACAAGCAAGGTTTGCTTGGCATATTCAATAAAGGTTTCTGTGGTAATGGCTTGAAATTTAAAATGCTGCACATAATCAAATAAGAAGTGATCAAAGGCTTTACGGCCTAATCGTACTTCAAGTTCATGGACAAACATTGATGCTTTGTCATAGGTAAAGCGATTAAAAGCGTCATTCGCATCTTGGTGCTGCACGTTCGCCGGTAGTGTTTGCGCCGCTAATGGCATGGAGATCATTTCTTCTTTAAGGCGGCCAAACTCAATCACCCATTCAAGCTCAGCTTGCTCTTTGCCATATATTTTCTCCACTAAACGATTGGTAAAGTAAGTGGTAAAGCCTTCATTGAGCCATAAGTCTCGCCAAGTGGCATTACTGACTAAGTTCCCCGTCCATGAGTGAGCTAACTCATGGGCTACAGTAGACACTAAGCTTTTATCGCCTGCTATCAAGGTCGGTGTAATAAAGGCAAGCCGTGGGTTTTCCATGCCACCAAACGGAAAACTTGGCGGCAACACTATCATGTCATAACGACCCCAAGGATATGGGCCTAATAAAGACTCTGCAGCCAATATCATCTCTTCGGTATCTTCAAACTCTGCTAATGCGCTGGCCAACATGGCAGGTTCGGTATAAATACCGCAGCGTTCACTTATCGCCCCGTAAGCTAAATCCCCTACTGCCAGCGCTAATAAATGGGTCGGAATGGGCTTTTCCATCTCAAACTGAAATACACCATCTGTTGGCATCACATCGCTATTAGCAGCGCTCATCACGGCTCTTAAACCATTATTGACTGTCACTGTTGCTGTGAACGTAATACGGGCTTTAGGCGTGTCTTGCAAAGGGATCCAACTGCGGGCATTAACGGGTTGCGATTGACTGAATAAATAAGGAGATTGTTTACCTAAGGTTTGTTCTGGCGTGAGCCATTGCAAGCCTTGTGAATTCGGTGAGGTGCGGTATTGAATCACAACTTCATCAATTACCTTACCGATGTTGATAACGATTTTATCCCCTTGCAGAGTATCAATATGCTCAACGGCATAGTCAACGGCATTGCCTTGGATATCACTGATGGTATCAATATTAAGATCTCGACCATCAAGCACGAGTTGATCACAAGTTTGCAAGCGCTTGAACTGTAATATCACTTGGCCAGTCAATTGTTGTAACTCGAAATCGACAGCGAGTGTCAGCTGCATATTATGTACTTTAATTTCATCAGTATTGGCTACTGAATGATAGTCACGATTATTATCCCAAAGCGTTGTCAATTTGATACCTATTCACCAACAGTATGATGTGCAACAGAATATACCAATGCGCGCTTTTCATCGACAAGTTAGATTAAATTCATATTTATCACAGGTATAAAAAAAGCCTCAACTATATTCATAATTGAGGCTCTAATCATTTGTTAGGCGGTAAGCTTAAAGCTTGATACCTGCTTTTTGTAAATCTTTTGCAACGACACTGCGAGGTAGTGGAACATAGCCGTCTTTTTCAACAATTTGCTGACCCTGCAGCGATAACACGTAACGGATGAACTCACGATCCATTGGTGATAAGTCATTGTTAGGGTGCTTGTTGATGTAAACGTATAAGTAACGTGATAATGGGTAAGTCCCATTCGCTGCATTACCTGCAGTTGCTGCGATGTATTTAGTGCCTTTCTTTGAAAGCGCTACCGCTTTAACACCTGCAGTTTTGTAACCGATACCAGAATAACCGATAGCATTAAGACCTTGAGATACTGATTGCACTACTGAAGCAGAACCTGGTTGCTCATTAACGTTTGGTCTAAAGTCACCTTTACAAAGTGCTTTCTTTTTGAAGTAACCGTAAGTACCTGAAACTGAGTTACGACCATATAATTGCACGTCTTTCTTAGCCCAGTTACCTTCTAGCCCAACATCGCCCCAACGCGTTACATCATCACCACCACACTTTTTAGTTGATGAGAAGATTGAATCGATTTGCTCGATGCTTAACCCTTCGATTGGATTATCTTTATGAACAAATACTGCTAATGCATCAATTGCAACACGAATAGCTGTTGGTGCGTAACCATAATGTTTTTCAAAAGCTTCAATTTCATTAGGCTTCATTTGACGGCTCATAGGACCGAACTGAGAAGTACCTTCAGTTAATGCTGGCGGCGCAGTAGAAGAACCAGCAGCTTGAATTTGGATATTTACGTTAGGGTAAATATGTTTAAAATCTTCAGCCCATAAGGTCATCATATTAGCTAAAGTATCTGAACCCACTGATGACAAGTTACCTGAAACACCACTGGTTTTTTCGTACACAGGTAATGTTTTATCAATGGCTGCCATAGATGTAGCTGAAAATACACCAGCTGCAGAAAAGGCGATAGCGCCAACTAGCTGTTTAAGTTTCATTTTTGTGCTCCGGTATTATAAGCGTTGTTATTTAAGACAGGCTCAGTATCAATGACGATGATGACAAGTCTATGACGCTAATGTGACAGCAGTATGACAATTAACACTTTTAACAATCACACCAAACACGTTCCAAAGCTAATTAATGGCAACCTTAAGCAGTTAAAAATCATGGTATTAGCTGAAAATCAGTTTATTTAAATTGCTTAATACAGCTAATTTTGACTATGAGTTATTTATTAAGCCTGCAGTTTTTACCTAACAAGTTAGGCTTTGCTGCAATGAAGACCAACAAATAGCTTACAGACGCATCCGCAAGACCTTATAAAACCCGCTTTATGTAAGTTATTTGATACTAACCATTTTAAAGAAGCATTATTGCGGCTTAAAGAATCGGTTATTATGAACAATTCAAAGTCGTGATACCTAGTCCGCACCCAAATTGTACTGTTGATGCCTTTTTGGTATTTCCAAACTCCGTTTGGATTAACGTCGTGGGTTTTCCACCCACACCCAACCAAAAGGGTATCAACAGCATTACCCTCCATACTCTTTATTAATGAATTAGGCCCCGCCGCCCCTAACGAAAAATGCTGAAAAGCGCATGATTTTCGATGGGGATTTATCCAGCTTTTAACTTCGTTTGTTGCTAACTTCGGCCCCTGTTTATTATAAAGAGTGAAAATGCTAACGCTTCCGATGGTGAGTCTGAAGTAAATGGATTTACAAATGTCACGGTGGCATGGATGCTAAGGAGTGATCCTGCACCTCGAAAGCTATGCTCACATCCATGTGAGCATCACGCTATTTTCTTCAACGTCCTCAATTCAAATTGAGTTTTAGTCTTTTACTTTCTTAGATTTATAGATTGTCTAGCTTTTGATATTTGGCTTTTACTTGTTGCAATATAAAAAGCTAAATCGAAGAGATGAAAATTCCGGAGTAAGCGCGGCTGTGACCGTCCATGACAAGGACGTCATGGCCGAGCTTTCAGGGACCTTTTGATTTATATAAAGAGTGCAGCGTGTCACAGTCGTGCTTGCACATAAGCCTGCGGCAGGCAATTGGTTAGATTGAAGTGATGGCCTGCTGTTACTGATCTAATATAAATGAAGTTTAAAGCTGGTGCTGGTAACTCGTTTATGCCCCAAAACGAGTTATTGCTAGCAATGGGATAATCAGCATAACCTTACTTTTTCTAATCGATTATGACCACCTTACTTGTCGTACAAATGACTGGTTTCCTATACAGGTGTAACTGATTTTCTCCAAATTGAGATAATTCTGGCGCCAAAGGAGCTTTCTAAGCATCGATAATTTTGTAATATTCAAGAAAACCATACATATCAATCTACTGCGAATTTTTTTAAAGTGTTGTATAGACCTCGCACACAAAGATGTATTTTTTCTCCGACAGTATTTTGAGCATTACTTACGTATTCATAAAAAAATTCGATTTACAACAATGACTTATCGATGGTACCTTTGAAGTTTGAATTGAGCAGCCTGGAACATTATTTGCTGCTATTGAATAAGCTGTTAGCTCAACTATGGAAGATTCAGCTATGGAATATCTAACTCAGTTTAAAATTGATGATTTATCACATGATAAGAGTGAATTTATATTCATTCTGGAGTCTCCTCATAAGCAAGAAGTTGCTATGGGGTTTCCTGCTGCTAGTGAGAGTGGCTGGTGGATGAGTAAAGCTATGTTTAATATAGAAACCCCGCTAGGTGAGTTAGTTACAAACAAAAGTAGCAGTATTCCAAGAATATCAATATTAAACTGTTCTCGACTTCCTCTACAAATCTCTTGTTACAACCCTTTAAGGTTATCTGAAGATTTTTCAGAGTTTCTTGAGATTCAAGAAATAAAGAATGGCAATATACAAGTTGTAAAGCAAAAAATTAAAGAGAAACTAAGAACAAAAGTAGGGGGTCAAGCCTTAAAAAGCTTTAGGTTTCGACTTTTAAAAAGTATTCAAAATAATAATAATCACTCCAAAATAATTGTATGTGGAGTTATAGCACAATGTTTTTTTGAGGAAGCAACGCAATTAAATGGTTATATTCGAGTAGCTACTAATCTTCAGTGGGAAGGATGTTCATTCAAAATTTTTTATGAATATCACCCATCCCCTAAATCTGGGCAATGGCAAAACCCATACAATATGCGGAATTTATTGGACTTTATGAGCTGCAAACGAGCTTAAACTTAACTAAAACAGTAGTTTACGCTCCCCTTTGCTACGTATTTTAACCCACCAAGGGCGGCGTTAAGCCTATTCACCCAATTGGAGTTATCATGCAAGAAACGATATATAGAGATTTATTAAATAATCTAGAAAAATCTAACTATAGAAATAGACTTCAAAGTCTCTGTTGTTTTTCTGCTCAAAAAGGAGAGCTTTATAATAATAACGTCATGATCGTTGGGCGTGCAGTAAATGAGTGGGACGATGATTTTCAATTAAATGACATGGACACAAACTTGCTTGTAAATAAATTATTTTCTAAACCTTTTATACCAATGTGCCCACTTGAATGGGTTGAATCTTCATGGGGAAGTACAGAAGGCTACAACACAAATAAATCTGCTTTTTGGCGTGTAATTAGAAAACTTTCAGAAAGTATCAATAAACTATCTTCAGATGAGCGTTGGGCTTCAAAATTAGTCTGGTCAAACCTATATAAAATTGCCCCTAGTGCAGGAGGAAACCCTAGTGATAGTTTATGTGGCTATCAATTTGATGCATGTAATGAATTATTAAAAGTTGAAATTCAAGAATATAAACCAAAATGTATTGTGTTTTTTACTGGTGAAAATTGGTTTGATGGCTTTTTATTAGAAAACATAACACTAATGAATAAATCTGAATCGAAGTTAGTAGATGCCAGAGGGATACTTAAACTTAATGGTTTTACAACAAAAATTGTAATTGCTAAGCATCCCCAAGGAAAGCCCGAAGCTAATATGTTGAATGAGATTCTGGATGCGCTAGCATAGGCTTAACAGATAAGGATAGGCCACGCGTAGCCGCGTCCTTATCCCAAGTGTTGAATAAGCCCGAGTGATACCTTTATAGTGTAAATATCTGCGTAAGATCTTTCGCTTTTTCGATGTCTGCTGAGCAGTTACATTTTTTACTAGCCGCATCGATCCCTTAGCATCGTCAGCAAATTTATTTACCTCAACATATCAATTCCTTAGTACCTCCTTATACTTTTTTTGTTCTGTAGTGGTTTAGTAAAATTGGCCATTACTTTGTAATCAAAAGGTGTGTTTGGCTTAGAATAAGTTATCAGAACGTTTAGCTTCATTTGTTTATCGTAACTCGGAATTGTCCAAAAGCTTGTCAGAACCAGCAATTTACCAGCTATCACAACAAGTCACACAAACAAAAAAGCAGACATTGATGTCTGCTTTTTTAATGCTAAAAATTTAGGGGAAAGTCATTACCCCTTAATCACCAAATGTGCTGGAATAATAAAGCTAAAACAACTGCCCTTTTCTAACTCACTGGTAATGTGCAACTCACTGTAATGATGATTAAGCGCATGCTTTACAATCGCTAGCCCTAAACCACTACCACCAGTTTTACTGGAGCGGGCATTATCAACCCGATAAAAACGTTCGGTTAAGCGGCTTATATGATGTGGCGCTATCCCAAGGCCGGTATCGGTTACGCTAAATTTAGCGCCGCTTGGGACTAACTCCCAGCGAATGGTAATTTTGCCGCCTGGCTCTGTGTAACGAATCGCATTTGAAATCAAGTTAGTACAGGCGCTTCGCAATTGCACTTCGTTACCGTGACAATTTAAATTATCCTCACAAATGAACTCAAGCTGGTATTGATCCATTGCCAATGCCGAGGCTTCATCTTTTAAAATATCCAACATGACCTGCATATTGATGGTTTTTTCTAAATCAATATCAGCCCCATCTTCAATACGCGATAACACTAATAACTGCTCCACCATTGATTGCATTCGCCTAGTTTGCTGCTGCATCAATTTAAGTGGCTTATGGTTCATGCTGTCAGGCTCTTCCATGCTTTGCATGATCTCAAGATAACCTTGCAGTACGGTAAGCGGGGTTTTTAGCTCATGGGATACATTAGCAACAAACTCTTTGCGCATACCCTCTAACTGATTAATGCGGGTAATATCACGGGCAATCAGTAGCATCTGTCTGTCGCCATAGCTCATTAAGCGTATTTCTAATAAGCGTTGATCCGATAGTGGTGAGGGTAGCTCTAATGGCTCGTTAAATTTACCAGACTTAAGGTAGGCCGAAAAATCAGGATGACGGATGAGGTTATCAATGCGTTGACCGCTATCTTGGGGCCAAACAAAACCCAGCAGCAGTTGCGCCAGTTTGTTACACCATAAAATATTGAGTTCAGAATCAAGTACGACCGCAGCATCTGGTAAGGCTTCAGCACCTTGCCTAAAGCGGCCTAAAATTGACGCTAACTGGCCAACTCGGCGACGATTTTTACCTTGCAGGCGGTATATGCCATTGAAAATACCTTCCCAACTGCCAGTGCCTTGAGGTGGAGTGAGTTTGCGGTCTTTCCAAAGCCAGTAATTTAAGCGGGTAATTTGGCGGTAATGCCAGCCTAAAAGGGCAATACAACCGACAATAATACTCATATAAACTTGATTGATGATCATGCCTATGATGGCAAAAATCAACAAGATCCCCACAAGGCGAAGGAGAAGTCTGGACCCTGAGTAAGCTCGAAACATAAGCGGCCTAATTATGATGGTAAAAAATCTTAAGCAGATTTTTTACCGTATTGTCGGTCGAAAAATAATGGTTCACAAGATAACTTAAAACCATGTTACTGACTATAGCCAAGCCGTTGAATTACACTTAAATTACTGTAAATAAATAACAATATTTACATTTACCTAAACAACAAAAGTGAAATACAACAGTATATTAGGCTTTGGCTGATAGTGAGTAATTACATTCTGGTTGAAAAACGATATCCCGCACCGCGAACGGTTTGAATCAGTTTATCATGGCCTGAGTCTTCAACGGCTTTGCGTAAGCGGCGTATATGGACATCGACAGTGCGATCTTCAACATAGACGTTGGTGCCCCACACATTGTCTAATAGCTGTTCACGGCTATAGACACGTTCAGGGTGAGTCATGAAAAAGTGCAGTAACCTAAACTCGGTTGGGCCCATTTCTAGCACTGACTCACCAACAGAGACACGATGGCTTACCGGATCTAATTGTAACCCTTGCACATCGATAAGCTCTTCAAGTCGTGTTGGCGCACTACGGCGTAACACAGCCTTAATACGTGCCACTAACTCTTTTGGTGAAAACGGTTTAGTAATGTAATCATCTGCACCGACTTCTAATCCCTTAACCTTATCTTCTTCTTCACCGCGAGCGGTTAACATGATGATAGGAATTTGACGAGTAAACTCATCTTGCTTTAAACGCTTAGCTAATTGTATTCCACTTCCACCTGGGAACATCCAGTCTAATAAAATCAGATCTGGATAAGGTTCTTGCAGTAGGTCTATTGCTGAATCAAAATCTTCAGCAGCCGTTGTAGTAAAGCCGTGTTGTTCCATAACAAATGTCAGCATTTCTCGAATGGCTGACTCATCTTCTACAATTAAAATCTTAGCTGTCATAATATTATCTGTGAGTAGTTTGCCGCGTTAGTATTATTGGTCAGTTTTATTACAGAAATATGATCTCAAGGCCCTAAATGGAATTAAAATCATATTTTTGTCATAAATCTATCACGCTACGCCATAATTAATGTATTGAAGAACACAAAGGAGGCGATATGCCTCCTTTGTTATGTATCACACATTTTCGGTTAAACCGCTTTTAATAAAGCGATACTTAGAACTTGTGTTCGATACCTACAGCAAAGTAACTTTCGTCGATTGAGATATCCATATCATTACCATCTGCATCTTCCACTGTACCCATTGAAGTACGGTCAGTGTAGAAAGCAAATAACTTCGTTGGCTTACCTAGTGAGTAATCTGCGCCAATTGACCATGAATCGCCTTTATCTTCCATGTCTTGGTATTGGGCTTTTAGGGTCACGCTGTCAATTTTATAAGCAGCGCTGAGTAAGTAGCCATCTTTGCTATCACCGCTATCGACTTTTTCTTCTTGTTGGTACATACCGCCAAGTACAAAACCTGCGACTTTACCTTGTACTGTACCACGAACAATATCATAACCTGCAACTTCAGCATCATAGGCAACCGATGCATAAATTGGGGTTTTCTTCAGCCCTGAGTCACCGTACATTGCAGCGATACTGAAACCATCCTCATCTGCTTGCTTACTGTCACCTGATGCAGCGTAAGTCACGCCCGCTTGGAAGTCACCAAACTTAGGCGTTAAGTAAGTTGCGGTTTCTGCTATACGGTTTTCACCAGCAAATAAGTTTTTCAAATCGCCTGAGTAATCACCAAACTGGTCGACTTTGCCCTGCGACTTTTTCAGCATAGTGTCGTTACGGCCCACCGCGAATGAACCAAAGTCGCCTTTTAGGCCAACAAACTGATTACGGGCTTTGAAGTTGTTTGAGCTGTCTGAGTCAGTTGCCACTTCATATTCGATAGTATAAAACGCTTCTAAAGAACTATTTAATTCGAAAGCGCCTTTCACACCAAATCGTGATGCATTGCTTTGCACTCGTGTTTCTGAACCTGAACCGTCATCATTTGATTGAATTGAAACATTGAGCTTACCGTAAATTTCAAGTGGCTCTGCCGCTTGAGCGGTTGAAAGCGTGGCAGCAGCAATAGCAGAAGCAACTAGCGTTTTATAAAAAGTGTTCATCATTTCATCCTTTAGACTTAATAGTTGGTGTTTTACACCTTTTTCTGTGCAGCTAATCAGTTGGAACGAGCAGAAACCTGCTACCTAATAGCTTGGGAACGAGGCGAATATTGCACACCTTTTGTTGCAGAAATATTTCAAAACAGGACTTTTATTTAGAACAAACTAATTCAATTACAAAACAAGATAATCAACACGCTGAAAAATAAAGAAAATATCAATTAAAAGTGATTTATGACAATTTGATGAATTCTGCCATAGCGACAATCATGCAGATTGGGAATGATGGTTTACCCCAGCGCCACGATACCGTAAACTGCATTTTTAATTTTCGAAGAGTGTCTTTCATGTGGTTTAAAAATCTCACCCTATATCGTTTTAATAAGCCTTTCAGTACCGATACAGAGGCACTTGAAACAGCATTAGCTGACTTCACCTTTTCGCCATGCTCAAGCCAAGACATCAGTAAGTTTGGCTTTTCAAATGCATTGGGCAAAAAAGGCCAAGCGTTAGTTCACAGCGCTGAAAACCGTCATTTAATTTGTGTCACTAAAGAAGAAAAGATCCTGCCTGGCCAAGTGATCAAAGAAGCGCTTGATGAAAAAGTAGCGTTAATAGAAGATCAAGAAAGCCGCAAAGTGACCAAGAAAGAAAAAGATGCGATGAAAGAAGAAATAACCATGACGCTATTGCCTCGTGCTTTTTCTCGTCGTAGTCAAACCCATGCGTTAATCATGCCTGAGTTAGAAATGATTTTAGTGGACAGCTCAAGCGCCACTAAAGCTGAAGAATTATTAGCTTTATTACGCAAAGCCTTAGGCAGCCTACCGGTTGTGCCGCTGCACTTTACTACGCCAGTTGAAACCACGTTAACCGAATGGTTAAGAAACGGCGCATCACCACAACCTTTTGAAATGCAAGATGAAGCTGAGCTTAAGTCTGATTCAGATGAAGGCGGCATTGTGCGCTTTAAGCAGCAAGTACTGCAAGAAGATGAAGTATTAGCCCATTTAGCGACCGGCAAACAAGTACATAAACTGTCATTGCATTTTGCTAAGTCGATTGCGTTTTTATTACAGTCTGATGCCAGCGTTAAGCGCCTTAAGTTCTCTGAAGAATTTAGAGCTGCTACCGATGATGTGGGCACAGAAGATCCCTTGGCGAAACTGGATGCCGATTTTGCATTAATGGGCGGCGAGCTAGTCGCATTTATTAATGCGATGAAACAGGCATTAGGGCCTATTGAAGAAAATATCTAAATTTGTAACTTCACTTTAGTGGTTTAATCAAATTTAAAAGCCCAACAGAATTTATTTCTATTGGGCTTTTTTGTAGCAACTTTCTATGCTTTTAATCAAAAAATTGATTAAAACTATTAATTTACTAGCTTATTTAGCAAACTCACCTTGCTCATCAAATGGCCAGTCAATGCCTAACCAAGCTTTAAGAAAGGCCTTTTGTGCAGCCGTTGGTGAATCAACACCGATTATGGCTAGCTCACCTTTAGGTTGCTCATCTAAGGTTAACTCAAGCTGCTTTAAGGTGTCGTTATTAAACAGGCTTACGTTAATGGTGTCTTGCGGGCTGAAATCTTCTAAGCGCTTTTTAAAGCCCGCGGCAGTGACTTTTAAACCGTTAATGGCTACCACTTCATCGCCAGCAACAATACCCGCCAACCATGCAGGGCTGTTACGGCTGACATGGGATAGTGTTAAATCATCATGCTGACCCGATAACGTCATACCGCTGTAAACAGTCGACTTTGGCTCTTTGCCATAGGATATCGCTAAACCCGCTTGTGCCAGTAAGGTATCAAAATCTAAGCTGAATGGCTGGGTAATATGCTGCTGCCACCAAGGCTGATAATCTTTACCTGCCAGCGTCTTTAAAATACCTTTTACATCATCAACGCTATAGCCTTTAGGCAGTTTATGGTCACGGTATAATTGACGATGAACATCACGATACGAATGCGCTAACTGGGTGTCTTTCAATAAATTAAAATCCAGTGACAACGACGCCAAGTAGCCTTCAGAATAGATATTGACCCCATGGTTAATGGCATAATCACCGCCAGTATTGGTCCACTCATTTAAACTGGCTTGCGCAACCGATTGTATTTCACGACCCGGTTTATGCAGGTTGTTATTTATCCGTTTGGCTAAATCGGCAAAAAACTCTTTCGGGGTAATGACATCGGCTCGCAATAATAACTGATTTTGAAAATAACTGGTTGAGCCTTCAGCCATCCATAATAACTCTGTCATGCTGGCATTTTGGTAATCATAAGGCACTAGGCCCTGTGGGCGATAAGCTTTGACATTCCAAGTATGGATAAACTCGTGAGATGCTGTGCTGATAAAGCGCAGGTAATCTTTACGTTCTCTAAAGTTAAAGCGTGGCAATTGAATAATGGTTGAATTTAAATGCTCAGTGGCGCCTCGTGCGCCACTGGTGGCATGCACCATATACACATAACGCTCAAACGGGTAGTCATCCCAAATCACCTCAGCTTGGCTGCTGATTTTGGTTAAATCTGTAACGATTTGCTGAGCATCGTAATTACCTTCACCCCAAAAAACCAGTTCATATTCACGACCGTCAGCTGTAAAGCGATAATGGGCGTTTTCACCGGTTTCAATTGGCGAGTCAATTAACACATCATAGTTATCAGCAATAAATGAATGGGCTTTGCTGCCCTGTGCCATACCTGAATAACTGTTCCAGCCTTGGGGCACATTCATTGAAACCAACACATTGTCATCACGAAACTCTGGGCTATACATAAACACCCCACTGGCATCGATATAAGCATGTGAGCTATCAATATGACGCACTCGAGTACCTAAATCATTGGCATACAACTGATAGCTGACATTAACTGCAGTCGGTTTTGACAAATTCACTTGCCATTCCCCCGTCTCAGTACGCTGCCATGGTAACGCTTGGCCCTGTTCATCTGTTGCTGTAAATGAGCGAACCCCATCAGCTAACGGCAGCACTGCATATTTTCCCGTACGCCAAACGGGTAAATTGACCGTTAAATTCTCAGCTGAAGATGTAGGGAAACTAACATTCACTTGGGCTAAATGGTGCTGTGGCTGAGTCAAATCGATTTGGTAACTAACTTGGGCAAGGCTGCTGGCGCTAAAAAGTAAGCTGGCAGATAAAATAGTCAATTTTTTGGCTTTCACTCTCGATTCCTTCTGTTATTATTCTTGTTATGTTTTTAAGGACTTGTAATTAAATTTCTTCCCTTAAGGCGCGCAGTATAACAAGTACAGTGAGTTCACTCACCTAGTAACAATAAAAGCTTACAAAAATTATAATAAGGTTGCTCATTCTTCATGCGAAAACTCATCAGTGGTTTACTCAGCTTAATATTACTGTCGGCCTTTCCTGTTGTTGCGGATACCTTTATCGAAGCTGAAATTGAGTTTAATGAACGCCCAGTTCAGTTGTTTGAGCAACTGCAGAAAAAAACCAACTTCCCATTATCATTTAACAACCGCCAGCAATTTGAACAACTGGCTGAAGAGTTAAAATACCAACCTAAGCAATTACAAAGAGATTTAGCGACCCTAGCAAGATTATATTTACAATCAACCATCACAGCCCCTAATGAAGTCAGTCATGCCCGCTTATTAACCAGGCAACTTGAATCAATCGCTATTAGCCCGCTAGATGAAGCAAAAATTTTACTCTTAGAAGGAAGAATAAGAGGAAGAGAGGATCAGCAATATCAGCAAAGTATCATTCTGTTCAAAGAGGCATTAAACAAAATAGCCTCACTCAACGACAGCGAAGCCATGACCTTTAAATTTGTGTTACAAGGTTATTTAAGCATCATGAATAGCTTGCTAAAACAAGATACCCAAGCCATGTATCACTACAAACAGTATCGTGACCTTGCCTACCAAATGCGGGTGGATTATTTCATTGCCCAAGCTGAAACCGCTTTAGGTAAGTTCTATGTTAATAAGCAGCAACTGGCGAAGGCATTACAGCACTATAACGAAGCATTTCGTATTACCAGTCGATTAGACACCCCAGTGCTACATGCACACACTCAATTTCAGTTATCACGATTATATCGAGATCTAGGCCAATGGGATGAAGCCCTAAAAAATGCCAACAATGCCGCCATTAGTTTTCAGCAGCTAGGACAACAAGCCTTCCAATCAAAGGCCCTGACAGTCATAGCCATGGTTTATGGCATGCAAAAACAATGGAATAAAGCTATTGATTACTACCTTAATGCCCAACAAATTGATCAACAAAATGGTCATCTCATTGGTCAAGCCCTTAACTTTCATAATATCGGCGAAGCCTACTTTTATTTAGATGATTATCAGTCATCCCTCAATTACTTGACCATGGCCAATGAAATTTTTAAAGCCAGAAAGGTATTACACTACTTAGTGTATAACGAGTTATTGTTTGCTCAGGTAAGCTCAAAACAGCAGCAATGGCAGCAAACCATTACACATGCTGAGGCAGCGCTAGAGATAGCAGAATCAAAACAACTGATTGATGCCCAAAAAGAAGCCTTAGAATACCTTTCCGTTGCTTATCGTAAAGTGGATGACATTTCCTCTACCCTTGAGGTAATGGATAAAATGGTTGCCATTAGCCAAAGTGAACAAGAGTCACCAGTCAATGACATGGTTCATTCAAGCTTAAACGAAGAAAAATTCAAATTAGAAATTAGAAATTTACAGCAAAAACTCACTCACTACATGGGTGATAACAAGGACCAGCAAAAGGCTATTATAATCCTGTTTGCGGTGATATTTATCTTTGCCTTTTTATGGTTTGTCAGCCTAAAAAAATTAAATCGTGCCAAACAAACCTGCCAAACCTTACGACAGTTATCCGTACAAGAACCACTGACACAACTGAATGGTTACCAGGCCTTAATTAATTTACTTTCAAGTGCCCGTTCACCCAAAACGCTGGCTTTAGTGAATATACGCGCCCTGGCTGATATTGATATTGATCTGGGTTTATCTGAATATAAGGCGATTACAGTATCCCTTAGTAAACAATTAGAACTGGATTTACATTGTGAAGTGTTCATCATCAAGCCGGGTGAATTTGGCTTATGTTTCTCAGACGAGTTATCAGCCCAGCAAACATTAACCAACTTACAAGCACAGCTAGCTGCAATCACCATTGCCAATAAAAGCAATATACCTAATTTTTCAGATATTAGTGAGCAGCCATTACACGCCATTATGGGCCACGTTAACTTGCCATTACTGGCCAATCCGGATGTAAGATTAACGGCACAATTACAATATGAAACGGTGCAATATGCCCTCGCGGCGGCAAAAAGCCTCAATGAGGATCAAACCTATGTCAGTATTCGCAGCTTAAATTTTGCCCCTGCGGCGATATTTTTTAAACCCTTGTATTTAAATTTAACCCATGCACTGCAAAGAGGCATAATTAGGGCTGAAACAAATCGTCAAGCTGCCGATATTAAGTGGCCAACCGGTTGAGTTAACAACTCACGTGATTTACGCTCAAATAACACACAAGTCAATGATATATATCAAAAAAGCAAACAAAAATTGTGTGTAAACAAGTAATTAGTGGTATTGTTATCCAATATAGTTAATTGGACTAATAACAAATTTATTTTTCTCAAAGAAGGCTTACAGCATGCAAGACTCTTCAGCAGCGGTGTCACAAGTTTCATTATTAAAACAAAAGCTCAACGCCGCTAAATTAGCTATCGAAGAAATTCATGATGATCGTAGTGAAAAATTACGCACCTTAATTCAATTTTTAGGACACTTAAGCTTAGCGTGCAAGGGCCAAAATCTTGAATTAGATAATCGCCTTGCCAAACTGAGACATCATTTACAGGGTTTTGAGCAAATAGATGAAGCCTTGCCTGAATTGGTGGGTATTGAGCGGTTATTAAAGGCACAATATAGCCAAACAATGACTAGCCTTGAAGAGAGTCGCAACAGCCTGTCCCGGGTGATCAGCCAGATTCAGCGGGTTGATTCTGCCCCTGATGAAATCAAAAAAGAAATTAATTACTTTAAAAAAGATCTTAATAAGCCGATCCATACCATTTGGGAATATATTCCTAAGGTGGAACAAGTTATCGGCTTTTACGAGCAAATTCTTCAGCAAAAGTTTGCCAATGCTGATGACCATGTCATTTTGCCTCAACACTTAATTTTAGCAAAAGAGTTAGCCCAAAAAATATCTGAGATAGAATTCAGAAAAGAGCAACGTGATCAAATTCTGGTCATGAAAGAAGTGCTTATGGGTGATATTAAGCTCAATACTTTACTTGAGTCATATCAAACAATACTGAGCTTTTTACTGAATAACATTGCCCGAGAAAAAACCGCCTCTCAGGATTTTCTGTATACCTTAAATGATGCGATTAGCATAGTTCGTGATGTGGTCAATAATACTGCAAACAATAACGAGCGTTCACAACAAATTAAAACTCAGCTTAATAAAGAAATTAACCTGCGGGTTGATAATGCTGACGGTATTGTCGATGACGTCGATGATATCATCGCGCTAAAAACTGAGCTGACCGTCCAACTTGCTTCATTACGAGATGCATTAAACCGTAAAGAAGCCCTTGAAACTCGTGAGCAATCACTGCTACGTAAATCCGTTGAGTCGATGAAAAAAGAGCTAAGCTCTATTACTAAAGAAGCCAACAGCTACAAAGAAAAACTGTTTGAGCATCAAAAACTCAACCTATTAGACCCATTAACCCAACTGCCAAATCGTGCTGCATTAGAAGATAGAATGGAGCAAGAGTATAGAAACCATAAACGCTTTAATAGTCCATTATGGGTGGCGGTAACTGATATTGATTACTTTAAGACAGTCAATGACAGTTTTGGTCATAGTACCGGTGATAAAACCCTGCAAGTCATTTCCATGGCGCTAAAAAACTCCCTTAGAGAAAGTGAGTTTGTTGCCCGTTATGGCGGCGAAGAATTTGTTTTATTGCTACCAGATGTCAATGAAGAGCATATTGGTCTATTGTTAAATCGGGTCAAAGATAAAATTAAGAATATTCCATTTAAGTTTAAAAATCAGAGAATTACTGTGACATTATCCATAGGTGCAGCTCAGGTCATGGAAAACGAACGTATCGAAGAAACCTTTGAACGTGCTGATGCTGCACTTTATAAAGCCAAAAATAATGGTCGAGATAGAGTTGTAATCGATATCTAGTATCTACTGCAACTCTACCAAGGAGTTGCATATGATAATAAAGATCAGCCCTAGAGGCAGCTTAGATCAACTTTCGCAAATGGAGGTTGATCGCCTCAAGCAAAGTGCTAAAAATGAGTTATACCAACTACTGCGAAACTGCTCACTGGCAGTGCTTGCCTCCGGTTTAAAAAGTGATAATTCTGACGCTTTATTCAAGCGCTACGCCAATTTTCATATCAATGTGCTGCAACGTGAACGCGGCTTATTACTAGAGCTCATCAACCCGCCAACACAAGCCTTCGTTGATGGTGAAATCATTGCAGGGATCCAAGAACATCTTTTTGCTGTGCTTCGCGATATCGTCTATATCGACAATAAATATGACAATCTAAAGCACATCAATCTCACCAATGCCAGCCACATTACCAATGTGGTATTTGATATCTTGCGTAATGCCAGAGTCATTTCACCGATGATCGATCCTAATGTCATAGTGTGTTGGGGCGGACACAGCATTAACCCCATAGAGTATCAATACACCCGTGAAGTAGGCTATGAGTTGGGGTTAAGAGCGTTAGATATTTGCACCGGTTGTGGTCCAGGCGCAATGGAAGGCCCAATGAAAGGCGCCGCCATTGGTCATGCCAAACAGCGCATTAAAGATGCCCGCTATATTGGCTTAACCGAGCCCAGTATTATTGCAGCTGAACCACCAAACCAAATCGTTAATGAGCTGGTGATAATGCCAGATATCGAAAAACGCTTAGAGGCCTTTGTCCGTTTAGGCCATGGTATTGTTATCTTTCCCGGCGGCGCTGGCACCGCTGAAGAGCTGCTTTATATTTTGGGTATTTTGCTTAATCCCGCCAATGCCCAGCTGCCCTTTCCACTGATTTTAACCGGCCCTAAACAAAGTGCGGACTACTTCACTGAAATAGATGACTTTATCGGCGCTACCCTTGGTCAGCAGGCCCGAGATAAATACCAAATCATTATTGATGATCCTGTAAAGGTAGCGCAGCTGATGAAACAAGGCATGAGCGATGTAAAAGCCATGCGTAAACAACTTGGTGATGCTTACCAATACCAGTGGGCGCTGAAAATAGAACCTGAATTTCAACTGCCTTTTGAGCCAAATCACGAGGTCATGAAAAACCTGCACCTGTTTTTTCATCCGAACAAAGCTGAGTTAGCGGCCAGTTTACGGCGGGCGTTTTCAGGCATTGTTGCCGGTAATGTCAAAAGTGAGACCATTAAACTTATTGAAGACTTAGGTCCATTTGAGATAAGTGGTGATGAGCGGCTGATGACCATGATGGATAAACTGCTTGCTGCGTTCGTAACGCAACAAAGAATGAAACTGCCAGGCAGCGAATATACTCCTTGCTATCGCATCAATAATAAAAAATAGCACATGTTATATTGCTTTACTTTGCCGTCTACATCTTGCTTTTTAATCAAGTAGCGCTTAAATAGCCATTGATTCCACTGTTAAAAACAAGCCGTAAGGTTTAAGCTCAAGGACGGTTAATTTATAATTAAATCATACAGTGGCTCAATGTGAGCGACCTTACTGCAAACGAAAAGAAAACCATGAATAAATTACTCATTATCGATGGCCTTAATCTTGTTAGGCGTATTCATGCGGTATTGCCAGATGAAACGGATATCGTCAGTGTTAAAGAGCGCACACTGTCAGCATGTAAAAAATTACTTAAACATCACCAACCAACTCATGCCATTATGGTGTGGGACGGTGATGAAGAATCGTGGCGTAAACAGCTCTACCCTGATTATAAAAAAGGCCGTAAGCCTATGCCTGTCGCTTTAAAGGCTGGCCTTGAAGATATCAAAACAGCTCTGGCCATTGAACATGTTCAATCCCATGATGCCGTTTCAGAGGCCGATGATGTGATTGCCACCTTGGCCACTAAAATTGCTGAAAATAACGGTCAGGCCATCATAGTGTCAACCGACAAAGGGTTTGGGCAACTGATGCATAGCAATATTGTTATTTGGGATCATTTCAAGCAGCAATATTTTGATATAAAAGCCTTAGAGAAAAAGCTCGCCGTGCAGCAAAATCAAATTTTAGACTTTATCGCGCTTGCGGGAGACGCGGGGAATAAAGTTCCTGGTATTGCCGGTATTGGGCCAAAATCAGCAGCGGATTTATTAAACAAGTTTAGAAGCTTGGCAAACTTATACCAGTCACTGGATAATCTTGGTGCGAAACAAGCGCTAAAATTATCAGAGGGCAAAGAGATGGCAAGAATCAGTTATAAATTGGCGCAACTGCAATGCCATATGCCGCTAAACATTAACCTCAAGCAGTTTAGAGTAGTTAGCTAACCATTAATGAAGCAAGGAATCGCCTGATGAAATCTAAAGTGTCATATTTAATCGCAACCATCTTTATTGCATATGTCACTTTTGTTATTTTCGTTATATTTGTCTACGAGACTCGGCCAGAAGATCGCAGCTGGCAAGAACGCCAAGAGTTTAACCATAAAATGCTTAGCGAAATTATAATTGGCCAAACTATTGATAGCATTAGGCAACTAATGGGCCGAGCCGATTTTTCAGAGGCCAAAGCATCATCTGATGGCAGCTTTCAAATTATGTTTTACCGCACTCACCATGTCACCTCCGACGGTCAAACCACTAAAGATGAATGCACGCCGCTGTTATTTAAAGATGGTGAGCTGATTGCTTGGGGGCAAGAAACCTATGAGCAATTTCTGCAAATACCGATTATCGTTATCGCACCTCAAACTGAAACCGATCTTAACGCGATACAAACCAGTCCAATTCCCGCAGAGCAAGGCATAGAAACAGCAATAACTTCAGAACAGTAACCGCTCAGCTGAACCCATAAAAAATGCCACTGTATATCGCTATCAGTGGCATTTTTAGTTCAATATTAGATTGAATTTTAATCGTTAATCTTGGTTGTATTCTCGATACGCCTCACCTTCTTTTAACCACTTAGGCGCTGCAACGCCTTTTAAATAATGGTCAAAATACTGCTTCATTCGAATGGTGTAATCTAGTTTATTAGGGTACTTTTTCAAATGATGTGGTTCATCTTCATATTGTAAAAACACCACATCTTTACCGGTTCTGCGCATGGCAAGATATAGCTCCACGCCTTGCTCCCACGGCACCGCATCATCTTTATCACCAAACATAATCATCATTGGAGTTTGAATGCGTTCAGCATAAAACACCGGTGAGTTTTCAATGTACTTTTGCGGCGACTTAAACAAACTTTCAGCAATTCGGCTTTGACCTGTTTCATACTGAAATTGACGAGCAAGGCCAGAGCCATGACGAATGCCGCTATAAGCACTAGTCATGTTCGACACGGGCGCACCGGTAACCGCTGCTTTAAAGATATTGGTTTGGGTCACAGCGAAAGCGGTTTGATAACCGCCCCATGAATGGCCTTGAATACCAATGGCATCTGGGTCGGCAACGCCCATATCAATGATTTTTTGAACGCCAGCAGTTAATGCCTTTACTGACGAGATCCCCGGGTAACCTACTTCAAAACGAATGTCAGGTAAGAAAATGGCATAGCCATTATCTGCATACCAAGCAAAGTTTGGTCGATGATTAATTGCCATATGCGGGAATGAATGCAAACGATCGCTCATAAAGCGATAGAAATACACCATAACCGGATACTGTTTACCGGCTTGATAATTCGTGGGCTTAATCAGTACGCCATCAGCTGGGCGGCCATCACCATCACGCCAACGCACCAATTCTGCAGCGCCCCAATTAAAATCATCTCGCTGACTATCTAAGTCAGTTTGTTGGCTGGCTTCATTAGGCGTATTCACACTTGAGGTGTATAAATCAGGGTAAAGATCATAACGCTGCTTAGAAAACACCATAGTGTCGCTATTTTTACTGCGGGCAAGTACCGTCAATTTTGCCTCGGTTTCAAGTTGCAACGTCACTCCTGGGACGCCAACAGTGGCGCGATAAAAACTGTCAGCTTTGGTGTGTTCATTATAACCGTGCAATAGCAGCGCTTGCTGCTGCTCAATGACAGCAGGCATATCTGACGTTGCATATAACCCTGCCAATCTAAACTGCTGACGATTTTTACGTCCTTCACCCGCAGACAACATAAAGCCGTCAAACGATGAGCTGCTAAATTGCCACACATCATATTTGTCATAGCCAATAATGCCTGAATCATCGGCTAGCCAAGGCCCTAAGCCATAACTTGGCGCATTACTGGGATAATCATGGTCTTCATTTGCAAAGCTAATAGCGATATCTTTGGTTAAACTGTGTTTTCTGGCATTAGCAATATCATACAAAAACAGTCCGCCTTGTTGATAATACGCCACAAAACGCCCATTAGGAGACAAGCTTGGCATTTCACTTGAGGCATGTTGAGTTAAAATTTGCAGCTTACGGCCAGTATTTAAATCCACTAGATAGACATCTTGATAAAAACCTGCCCAGGTGATCATTTTTTGATAAGGCACATCTGAGGTAGCTAATAAATAACGCTTTTGTTCACCATAGTGCACATCCGGTACGGCTTTATCCGCCAGTTGCACTATACGGTTAGCATTAACGTGCATCACAGCAAGATAAGTGCGCTTTAACTCTTTGGCATATTGTTTTACTTCATGAGGTTTTATTTTTGGGTCGTCACCATGCCACACTTTTAAATCACGAAGTCCGGTAACAATTTGTTGGTCAAATAAATCGGCTTCAGACTCTATTGATGCCAGTGTCAGGGCTTTATCTACTTGCGGTACGCGGCCAATAAATAGCCTTAAGCTATCTTCAGAAAAGAAAATTTTTGAATGCTGATTCAAAGTCCAGTCATCATCTGTTGGCACCTGTTTGAGCTTAAGAGACTCTAGAGCCAAAAGCTTCAGTTGATACTCTCGCTCATCACGCTCTACACTTGCATCCCCTTGGGTAAAGCCAAGCCAGTTGCCATCATCAGATAAACTCAGCTCTGCCACTTGATAACCGTCTGACTTATAAACTTGCGTTAGAGTATTAGTGATTAAATCGACCTTTTTAATCACATGCTGCTTGGCAGCAATATCATTAATGGCAACCACAAATTGGTTACCTGAGCGGTCAAAGTTAAATTGAGTAACATGGTCAAACTCCTGAAAAGTATTGGTGGCGAGTTGAATGAGCTTAAAACCACTGCCTTTATCTGCGCCATTAATGCTCGTTTCTTCAGCGTCCTCTTTGCCATCTTCTTTGGTGTCATCAATATCAAACCAAACCGCTAAATAATCACCTTTGGTACTAAACTCAGCTTGTTTAACCCGCTTAAACTGTTGCTGGTTACCTGTTTTGGTATTCAGTAAGCTAAGCCCTGCACTAAGCTCAGACTTTTTGAGGGTTTCTTTTTCTAATAAGCTCGGCGCAATAGTGGCAATCACATAATCACCATTTGCGCTGACTTTAACATCAGAGCCACCATCAATTTGATACTGCTTTTGTGTAGCCACTTGATTGACTAAAGCGCGGCTATTACCGCGATCTGGCATAGCCTCAACCGCTAACACTGTGCCATTTTCAGAGATAACGGGAGTCTGTAAGGTCTCAAAGCGCATAATATCATCGAGCAATAACGGCTTAATGTTGTCAGCTGATATGGCTGACATTGACACTGCTAACAGAGTCAATGGAATAAGGTTACGTAACTTCAAATCTTCCTCGTTATTGTTGTTATGGAATGAAATACAGTTCAGCTAAATTCATTAACTGAAAACATAATTGAAATTTAATAAAGCATTGTTGAAAATATCACCGCAATTTAATTAATGACCTTTCAGACTAAACTGTGCCAAGTTATTTTGCAGCCCCTTAGATTGTTAGTAGGCCCAAAGCTAGTAGACTGTAGTTAGTAGACCAAAGTCGTCTATTTAAAATCTGTCACCAGCTTATGCTATGCACGCGAAATAACTTTACAACCAACCTTTTATTAACAACTAAAGCTAATTTATGACGCGAAATAAGCCTTTCAATTACATGGTTGTGAATATCTTAAAGCAATCACCTGAGGATTAGCTTAATTATTTAAAAAAATATGTGATTAAACTCACTAAAAACTGTAAAAAAAAATCTAAATTCGTTAAAATGCGCCGCAACAAAACCGTGAGTAAGTAGTCTTGTTAAGGTGTTGTAAACAATAACAAGAAAATGCAGTAACCACTAAGTGGAAGGACTATCCATGCCAAAACGTACTATAACCGTAATCCCAGGTGATGGGATTGGACCAAGCATTATCGATTCGGCTTTAAAAATTCTCGACAAGGCTGGTTGCGACTTTGAATATGAGTTTGCAGACGCCGGTTTAGCCGCATTAGAAAAGCAAGGTGAATTAGTACCTCAGCGTACCTTAGACCTTATCGAAAAAAACCGTATTACCCTTAAAGGGCCATTAACCACACCTGTCGGTGAAGGTTTTACCTCTATCAATGTAAGCCTACGTAAAAAATTCAGCTTATATGCTAACGTGCGCCCTGTACTTTCTTTTAAAGGTACTCAAGCACGTTATGACAACATTGATATCATCACAGTACGTGAAAACACTGAAGGTATGTATTCAGGCTTAGGCCAAAAAGTATCTGACGATGGCGCTACTGCTGAAGCGACCAGTATCATTACTCGTCAAGGTGCAGAGCAAATTACCACTTTTGCTTATGAGCTAGCACGTAAAGAAAACCGTAAAAAAGTGACTATCGTTCATAAAGCCAACATCATGAAGTCAACTTCAGGTTTATTCTTGAAAGTGGCGCGTGAAGTGAGCCAGCGTTACCCAGATATCGAAACAGAAGAAATGATTGTGGATGCAACGTGTATGAAGTTGGTCATGAATCCAGAAAACTTTGATGTATTGGTAACAACTAACTTATTCGGTGACATTCTATCTGACTTATGTGCAGGTCTTGTTGGCGGCTTAGGTATGGCGCCTGGCGCAAACATCGGTAAAGATGCGGCAATTTTCGAAGCGGTTCATGGTAGCGCACCTGATATTGCAGGCAAAAATCTTGCAAATCCTACATCCGTGATTCTAGCCTCTATACAAATGCTGGAGTATTTAGGCATGGCTGACAAAGCGGAAATGATCCGCTCTGCAGTATCTGCTGTGATTGAAGAAGGCGACCGCACAACCCGCGATCTTGGTGGTACTCATGGTACAACTGACTTCACTCAAGCTGTTGTTGATCGTTTAGGATAAGCTTTATTACCCTTTTAGCTGAGTTATTGCAGCGCTAATAACTCTAGTTTTAATTAAAGGATAATAAAAAAGCCCTTAGTGATATTCACTAAGGGCTTTTTAATGCTTGTTTAAATTTCCAGCTAAATAGCTTAGTTAAACGCCCAAGCAGTATTAGGTTTAACCCATAAGTGAACTGTCACTTCATCACGATCATGATAAAGGTGCTTACACTGTAATTTAAAATCTGTGATGTCGTTTTCTTTTAAAATTTCAGCCATAGTATCTAAAATCTGTCTGACTTCTTTATAACGACTTTTCATTGGTAATTTAAGGTTAAAAATGGCTTCTTTAAACCAGCCATTAATCGCCCAAGCTTCAACGAGCTCAGCAACACGTGACGGTTTTTCTACCATGTCACACACTAACCAATAAATGTTTTTTCTTGGTGGTTCGAAACGAAAACCATCGGCGCGATAATGTTTAACCTGTCCAGTGTCCATTAACTTCTGATCCATAGGACCATTATCAACTGCGGCGACAAACATGCCACGACGTACTAGCTGATAAGTCCAGCCACCAGGACAAGCGCCTAAATCCACAGAATGAAGCCCTGAGCGGCAGCGGTCTTCTTGCTCTTCCTTTGTCAAGAATTGCCCAAAAGCCTCATCTAATTTCAAGCTTGAACGACTCGGAGCATCGGCAGCCATTTTAAGACGGGGAATGCCCATAAAATAAGGTGAGCTATTGTTTGATAATGAATAGCCGACATAAGCCGTACCCGGCGCTACAAAGCACACATGAATGATAGGTCTGCGGTCATTTTCTTGAGCTAATAATGCGCCAGACTTTTTCAGGCCTTGGCGTAAAGGCACAGTAAATTTGCGGCAAAAACCTGACAGTTCTTTAGCTTCATTGGTATCTGGAGTTTCAACTCGTAATTCTCCCGCTTTTGACACTTCACTTAAAGCAGCCACAATCGGTGATACTCTGTCTTTTTCAGGCAAATCTTTTATCAACTCACCAGCAGCAAACATTTGTCTTGCAAACACTAATGAATTTAACTCAATTTGCTTTGCCAGTTGCTCACCGCCGTTTTCTTCAAAACATTGGTAAATCACATAAGCATCATTGGTATTGGTTTTAACAAAGCCACCAATATTTAATTCAGCTGCACGCTGTTGAATTTCTGCAGCACAATCTTTCTCATAGCCTGCGCGGCAAAATATAAAGAGGTTTTTCATGATAAGCCTTAAGCTTCTATAACCATAACTGCTTCACAGTATGGTCGAAGGACAAAATAATGGGGGCATTATACTCAAAAATTATGCCGCTGTGTTAAATAGAAAAGGCAAACCGATAAAAGCAACAAAGCAGCAGATTTGATAAACAAGCTGCTGCTTTGAAATATTTGCCAAAGGTGACGCTAAGTTATTTCTGCTTAGTATGTTTTGCTATCCCAATGGCAAACAATGTCCAGCCAATCAGCATACAACCGCCGCCCATAGGGGTAATTGGCCCAATCCATTTGGCGCCAGTAAAGGCATATAAATACAATGAACCTGAAAATAATAAAATACCCACGAAGAATAAATAACCTGCCCAATCCAGCAGTTTTGAACTTATCCAGTGACCACTTAACGCTACGGCAATAATGGCAAAGGTGTGATAAAAGTGATAATCGACACCGAGTTTAAAAATCGCAACCAACTCAGGCGGGGCAATACTTTTTAACCCATGGGCACCAAAAGCCCCTAAAGCAACCGCTAAAAAACCACTGATTGCCGCTAACAGTAATAAACCTTGTCTCATTGATATCTCGCTTTATAGAAAATTAATCCACAATATCAGTAATAAACTGATCACATATGGTTAAGCAGTGCTTCAGATTAGCCTCTAATGTGGTTCCTGACGACTTACGTGGCTTAAAACTATGATCGCCATCGGTTATCCAGCTGACTTTGACTTGTTTATTTATATCCCACTGGGGTATTTCGCTTATACCGCCAAATTTATCCCGCTCACCTTGCACCACCATTAATGGTTTTAAGCCATTATTTAACGGCTCAAGTCTCGGCTCTCCGCCTTTTAATGGAACAAAGGGATAACCTAAGCAAATGCAGCCTTTAATTAAGGCGTTAACTGAAGCAGAGATCTCAACCTGCTCATCATTAATGATAAGTTCGTCATCGGTTAACAATGTCGCCGCCATTCTGCCACCCATTGATTTCCCCATTAACACAATGTTTTCGACCACAAGATCATTGTCTTCAATGGTTTGTTCAATGGAATTAAGTAGCCTAGTAAAATGCATTAACAGTTTAGGCGCTCTATCTGGCGGCCTTCTTTTGCCATCTTGCATATTGGCTTGCATATATAAGAAGTTAAAGCGCAATACTTGATAACCTTTAGCAACCAAGCCATTGGCGATATCGACCATAAACTCATGGTGCATATTAGCCCCAGCGCCATGGGCTAATACCACTAATGTTTTACTGGGGTCGCCCTGTAAGATTGATTCAATTTCTAAACTATCGTTTGTTTCAGCTGGCCCTAGGGGGGTCATATCATTAGTTTCTTCGATTGTTAGTGACAACAGCATTAATTACTACGCTATGTGGTTAAGCTTGGGTAAGTTAGCCCTAGCCTGACAGTAATTCACTGCGAGACTCTTCAGCAAACATATCTACCATCCACTCTCTAAAGGCAGCGACTTTACCTAATTCAGAATGATTTTGCTGACACACTAAGTAATAAGCATCTTTGCTGACTAGCACCTCTGAGAACGGACACACCAAGCGGCCTGCTTTTATATCCGGCCTTGCGAGTACGCTGTAACCCAGCGCAATACCTTGGCCATGAGCGGCAGCTTGCAGTACTAACGATGAATGACTAAAGATGGGGCCAGAATTAACATTAATTTCACTAATTCCACATTGCCTAAACCATGCCTGCCAATCATGACGGCTAGAATCGTGTAGTAAGGTATGATTTTTTAAGTCGCTGGGTTTCTCTAATGGTTTAGGTCCATTAAGTAACAGCGGTGAACACACCGGAATGAGCACTTCATTACGCAATTTATCCGCTCTTAAGCCAGGCCAATTACCTTGGCCATAATAGATGGCCACATCTACATCATCAGTCAATGAGCCCGTTTCGCTGTCAACAGCTTTAATGCGTACATCAATATCGGGATTTTGCTCACTAAACTTAGCCAAACGCGGCACAAGCCATTGAATTGCAAAACTTGGTGACATACTTACCGTTAACGAACCAATGGCGCTTCGGGCTAATAATCGGTCGGTTGATTCACCTAATTGGATAAAAATATCTTTAATATCGAGGAAATAACTTTGACCTTCTTCGGTCAATAAAAGCGAACGATTTTTGCGGCGAAACAGCTTTAGGCCTAGAAAATCTTCTAATGCTTTAATTTGATGACTAACAGCAGCCTGAGTAACAAACAACTCTTCAGCGGCACGGGTAAAGCTCAAGTGCCTTGCTGCTGCTTCAAATGCTTTTACCGCGTTCAAAGGTGGCAATCTTCGCGACATAGTGATCCATCTCTCGTTTTTTAATTAGTTTTTCTAATGAATAGCGTTACATTTTGTCGTTTGTAAAGAACACTGTGTTCGGTTAAATTATGACCATCAGATTTATGATGAGTTGGACAACTTCTACGCAGTGTAAGGGTGTGTCCGCCAGTGTTAAGTCAGCCCGGAGGCGACCTTTATGTTCAATTTAAAATCATTAGCTACAGTAGCTTTACTTTCTTGTTTTGCTTTTACAGCTAGCGCAAATGAAGAAGGCATTGATATCAGCGACCTTCAAGCTTCAATAAACGCAGAGCTTCAACAAAGCATGTCAGAAATGCAAAGTAATGTTCAGGTTGATGTTAACAGCACTTTAGTTGCAGACAAAGAAGTTCAACAGCCAATCACTACCGCTGAAACGCGCACTGCTGATTAATTTACTGTAAAAACAGTAACAAAAAAACCGCATTGACCATTTAAATGGTAATGCGGTTTTTTTATGGGCTAAAATGACTGTCGCAGTTTCAATATGAAATACACATCACAGCCTGCAAAGCTTAAGTAGGAGCATCGACTAGCGATACTCCTTTTACGCCATTAAGGACGGTATACTTTAACGTTGCTGTGACCTTGCTCAGTCAGGTATAACGCTTGTAATTTACTCATTACGCCGCGATCACAGTAGAGTAAATAGGTTTTACTTTTATCTAAATCAGCAAATTGCGTTGCTAATTTAAAGAAAGGAATTTTTAAGATTTCAGTGCCATCAATGCTTAGTGGGTTTTGCTCTTCTTCATCTTGTGCTCTGATATCAATCACAACACTGTCAGCTTCAATTGCATCAACGGTTTCAGTTTCACTTACTGTGGTTTCAACTTTTTCAGCAATTTGCTTAATATCGATAACCACGGCATCTTCTACAATACGGTCAATTAAGTCTTCACTGAATTTAAGCTCTTCTGCTTCAATTTTTGCCAGTACAGCCTTAACGGTTGGCTTTTGCGAAATCACACCACAATATTCAGGAATCGCTTTAGCGAAATCTTCAGTACCAATTTGGCGACTTTCATTGATAATGTCTTGCTTATCCATGGTGATTAATGGACGTAAAATCAATAAATCCGTACAGCGGTCAATTACGTTTAAGTTGGTCAGAGTTTGGCTTGAAACTTGACCTAAACTCTCACCTGTAACCAAAGCTTGGATGTTGTACTTTTCAGCCATTTTAGTGGCGGCGCGCATCATCATACGCTTAAGAATAACGCCCATTTGACCGTTATCAATTTTTTCTAGAATCTCAGCAACCACTGGCTCAAATGGTACAGTCATAAAGCGCACTTTGTGTGACTCGCCATATTTCTGCCACAAATGATAAGCCACTTGCTTAACACCAATCTCATGCTGCGCGCCACCTAAGTTAAAGAAACAATAGTGAGTGCGGGCACCTTTTTTGATGAATTGATAGCTTGATACACCTGAATCAAATCCACCTGAGATAAGCGATAATACATCTTCTTGGGTCGCCATTGGGAAACCACCTAAACCGGGAATACGGCGCACAACCATATACAGTTTTTCATGGTCAATTTCTAAATTAACCGTCATATCTGGATTTTTTAATTTCACACCCACAGCATCTGTGTGCTGGTTTAAACCGCCACCAACGTAACGCTCAACTTCAATTGAATTAAAGTCATGCTTACCAGTACGTTTAACGCGAACACAGAAGGTTTTACCTGCCAATTGCTCTTTATAAACTGGCAGTACTTGCTGGTAGATATCATCCATTGACTCAAAACTGTATTCATCAACTTGAACAACATGAGCAATACCAGGAATACATTCTAAACGCTCAGCAATGGCGTTAATGCGCGTTTGTTCATCGCTGTTGACGTGGATCATAATGCGATCCCATTGACGTTGTACTTTAACTTCGTCATCAACTTTTTTAAGTACATTTCGAATGTTGGTCTCAAGAATTTTAGTAAAACGCATACGAACAGTTTTACTTTTCATCATGATTTCTGGGTATAGCTTTACAATAAACTTCATTGGATTTCCGCGGCAACTGATTTGGATGTTCACTTTTACGACTACGGATTGCGTTGATATTCAGCGCAAAATCAACTCATAAAAGTCAAAAATAATAATGGCTGGAAATTAACCAGCCAACAAAGGCGGGATTATAGCAAAAACTGTCTATATACCAAACACAATAAATTTTATTACACACAATCTTTGAGCTTAGGTGCTAAGGCTGTCATTAAATCTAAATAAAATTAGCAGTCTAAGCAATACTGCAACACAGCGTCAGTGAAACGGCGTTGTACTGGCTATACAGCGCTATTTAAAGCCGATAAAAAGCCGCTTAAGGACTAAGCGGCTAATCTCATCTTATATAAAGAGCGCGTTTCTATGGCTGCTGTGATTGTGGCGCTAGTACTTCTATCTCAGCAGACTCTTTCGCCTTGCCTTGTTCAATAGCAATTTCAACTCGGCGATTACGGCTACGGTTTTTATCAGAGTCGTTAGCCACTAATGGCGCATTAGATGCCATACCCACCACCCGCATTCTGCTGTCATCAAAGCCTGTCACTTTGGCCAGTTCATGGGCTACTGAGACTGCGCGTTTACTGGATAAGTCCCAATTAGAACTGTAAAGCTCATTGCTAATGTGCATGCCATCGGTATGACCTGATACTGTAATAATGCCGGGAACATCTTTTAATAAGTCACCAATTGAGCGAATAACAGGTTTAAATCTTGGCTGTAAAAAGCCTGAACCCGATGCAAAAGAGCCTTTTTCGCGGATCCGGATAATAATCTGTTGCCCTAACGATTCAATTTCGATGGCGCCATCAACAATTTCCTCATTGAGTTTTTCGGCCATTTTTTTCACTTGGTCGTTAATATTTTCTTGCTCAGACTTCGCTTGGGCTTGCTGAGCCTGTGCTTGTTGCTGGGCCGTCGCTTGAGCATTACCGCCGCGATTATCCCCTTGCTGTTTTTGCACGCCGCCCGCACTGGCATCGTCGCCTGCTTGATACTCAATGGTTTGCTCTGTCATCTCATTGGTTTGCTGATTGATAATTTCAATAGGGGTAGGGTCCGGTTTTCCCGGCCGAAACTCTAACGCAATCACCGAGGTGCCTTTAGGAATATCTTTAACTTCAACTTTATTTTGCACCCCGAAGGCATACTTCATCGAACCGGCAATTTGCTTAAACTTCATCACGTCCATTTCAGAGAACGCCAGCAGCAAAACAAAAAAGCACATCAATAACGACATAAGATCAGCAAAGGTGGCTAGCCATAACGGCGCGCCGGGTGGTGGACAATCACACTTGGCTTTTTTAGCCATGAGCTACTCTCCGTCCGTGGTATCGATTTGACGTTGTTTTTCACCTAGATAATTTTTCAGGAAACCTTCGATAACACGTGGGTTCTGACCATCTTGAATCGCCAAGACCGCATCCATAATCAAATTGCGGTTAAGTAACTCTTCACTCATACGTAATTGCAATTTATCAGCAATCGGGAGCGCCACCATATTGGCGATAATCGCGCCATAAAGCGTGGTTAATAATGCCACCGCCATTGCCGGGCCAATTGATTTAGGGTCATCCATATTCGATAGCATGGCCACTAAACCAATCAAGGTACCAATCATGCCCATGGCTGGGGCCACATCACCTAAGGATTTAAAAATGCCAATGCCGGTTTTATGCCTTTCCTCGGTCAGGGCAATATCTTTTTCTAAGGCTTCACGCACCACATCACCATCATGGCCATCCACTAACATGTCGACCGCTTTTTGCATAAAACTGTTACCGATCTGCGCTTCTTCTAATGCTAAAAAGCCCCCTTTACGGGCTGCATCAGCCATATTCACTGATTGGTCAATTAACTCCTCAGGCTTATCAATTTTAAACATGAAAGCTTTAGCGCCAATTTTTACCGCACCTAAAAATTGCTTAAGATTATATTTCATCATCACAACGAAAAGAGAACCAATAAGCACAATCATCACCGATGGCGCATCAATAAAAATCGAAATCCCACCACTGTTCACCATAGAACCAATAATAAAAGCGAAGGCGCCTATTAAACCTATTAGGGTTGCTAAATCCACAATTTCTCCTTGAGCGCAGTCTTAATAATGCTGCCTTACTTCTATGAATACCAATGTAACACTCTGAGCTATTGGGACAAATGTTCAAACGAACAAAAAAAACTCATACAGTGACACTTTCATCGATTAATTGGCTGGTTTATCAAAAAAGCATCAAAAAATGCTATTACGACTACCATTATTACTACCATGGATTTCAAACTTCGCTTAAAGCGACCGCTTGACACTGGTATTCATTATCTATATCGGTCAAACTTAGCCCAAGTTTAGGAATATTTTATGAATTATATAAATATTCAGTCACAAAGCGTGCTATTGAGCAAATAAACAACGACTGAATTTGACCCTTAGCGCGGCCTGATATACCTTGTCCCCGCATAATAGAAGGAATAAGAATTGTGGCAAAAAAACCTGAGAATCTAAGTTTTGAAGAATCCTTATCGGAGCTTGAAAACATTGTTGCAGATCTTGAGCAAGGTGAAGTCACTTTAGATAATGCCCTTAAACAATTTGAGCGCGGCATTAAGCTAGTGCGCCAGAGCCAATCTAAGCTAGAACAGGCTCAACAAAAAGTTTCCATCTTATTAAATGAAGACGATACCAACCTCAGCCCATTTACCGTTGAAGGCGAATAAGTGTGTTAGCCCAGTCAATTGAACAATACCAACAACGCGTGAACCAAGTTTTAGCAACTAAACTTGCCCAGCTTGATGACGCTGCCCCTATATTAAAAGCCGCAATGACCCACGGCGCCTTATTGGGCGGCAAACGCATTCGACCTTTTATGGTTTATAGCATTGGTGAAATGTTAGGTGCTGATTTAAAGCAGCTTGATAACGCCGCAGCCGCTATCGAATGTATTCATGCCTACTCATTAATCCATGATGATTTACCTGCCATGGACGATGATGCCCTGCGCCGCGGCCAGCCAACGGTGCATATTGCTTTTGATGAAGCTAGCGCTATCCTTGCAGGCGATGCCCTGCAAACCTTAGCCTTTGAACTTATTTGCGAGCCTAATGAGAGCATTAGCGCCTCTCAGCAACTTGCTATGGTAACCGCTTTAGCTAAAGCATCGGGTTATAGTGGTATGTGCGGCGGACAAGCTATTGATCTAGGCGCCACCAATAAGCGTATAGACCTTGAGCAGCTAACCCTGTTACATAATAAAAAAACCGGTGCCTTAATTAGCTGCGCTGCAGAACTTGCCTTAATCGCGGCATCAGCATCAAGCCTAGACCAACAAATTATCAGAGACTTTGCCGCCAATATTGGCTTAGCCTTTCAAGTACAAGATGACATTTTAGACATCATTGCCAGCACTGAAGAATTAGGTAAACCCCAAGGCAGTGATCAAGAGTCCAATAAAAGCACATTTCCTAAATTATTAGGGCTTAAGGGTGCAAATGAATGCGCCGAGCAACTAATTAACGATGCACTATCAGCGCTGGCAAAATTGACCTACAATAGCCAGTTAATTGCAGACTTCGCCCGCTATATCATTGCGCGAAGAATATAAAGAGACAGTTTACCGCCATATGAGTTTCGATAATTCTCAATTTCCGGTATTAGCTCAAGCTAATACCCCTGACGATTTGAAAAAGCTGCCGCAAGGCATGCTGCCACAGTTATCCGATGAATTAAGACAGTTTTTGCTTAAATCAGTCAGTAACTCAAGTGGCCATTTTGCTTCAGGCCTTGGTACTGTTGAATTAACAGTAGCACTTCATTATGTCTATAATACGCCTTTTGACCGCGTAGTATGGGATGTAGGCCACCAAGCTTACCCCCATAAAATTCTCACTGGTCGTCGTGACAGAATGCATACCATTCGTCAAAAGAACGGTTTACACCCTTTCCCATGGCGTGAAGAAAGTGAGTACGACACCTTTAGTGTCGGGCATTCTGGTACCTCTGTTAGTGCAGCATTAGCCATGGCTGTGGCTGCCCAAAAAGAGCAGAAAAATCGTAAAGTCGTGGCCGTTATCGGTGATGGTGCGATGACCGGCGGTATGGTGTTTGAGGCCATGAACCATGCAGGCGATCTGCACAATGACATGTTAGTGGTGTTAAATGACAATGAAATGTCTATCTCAGAAAATGTCGGCGCACTGAATAACCATTTAGCCCAACTAATGTCAGGCCGCTTCTACACCACCATTCGTGAAAGCAGCAAAAAAGTGCTCAAAGGTATGCCTGTCATTAAAGAAATGGCAAAGCGTACTGAAGAACACCTTAAAGGTATGGTCGTACCTGGAACCTTATTTGAAGAACTAGGTTTTAACTATATTGGCCCGATTGATGGTCATGATGTTGATTCATTAGTTGAAACACTGCGTAATATGCGCGATTTAAAGGGCCCGCAAATCCTGCATATCATGACTAAAAAAGGTCGTGGATATGAGCCTGCTGAAAAAGATCCTATCGGTTGGCATGCAGTGCCTAAATTCGACCATACTCAATTTAGAAAGCCGAAAACAAAACCAAGTTCACCGACATTTTCGCAAATTTTCGGTAAGTGGTTATGTGATGTTGCTGAAAAAGATGACAAGTTACTCGCCATTACACCAGCCATGCGTGAAGGCTCGGGCATGGTTGAGTTTTCACAGCGTTTTCCAAACCAGTATTTTGATGCCGCGATTGCTGAGCAACACGCGGTCACCTTAGGTGCTGGTTTTGCGTGTGAAGGCTACTCAGCTGTTGTCGCTATCTATTCAACTTTCTTGCAGCGTGGTTACGATCAGTTAATTCACGATGTAGCTCTACAGCGCCTACCTGTGTTATTTGCTATCGATCGCGGTGGTATTGTTGGCGCTGATGGCCCAACTCACCAAGGTGCTTTTGATTTAAGCTTCCTGCGTTGTGTTCCCAATATGGTCGTTATGGCACCATCTGATGAAGATGAATGTCGCCAAATGCTCTATACCGGTTATCGCTATAAAGATGGCCCAACGGCGGTTCGCTACCCTCGTGGTTGTGCGACAGGTATTGAACCAACTGAAGAAATGACTCCTATTGCGATTGGTAAAGGCTTGGTTAAACGTCAAAGCCAACAGCAGACGCAACGTGTAGCCATTGTTAACTTTGGTACTACTCTTGCTGCAGCGCTTGAAGCCGCTGAGACGCTCGATGCCACCGTTGCCGATATGCGCTTTGTTAAGCCATTAGATTTAACCCTGCTCGCTGAGCTTGCTCATAGTCATGACGTGATTGTCACCGTTGAAGAAAATGCCATTATGGGCGGTGCGGGTAGCGGCGTCATTGAAGCGCTGCATCAAATGAAAATCTTAAAGCCTGTGCTGCAAATTGGCTTACCTGATGAATTTATCAAGCATGGTGGACCGGATGAAATCATCCAAGAGCTTAAATTAGATGGTGCGGGTGTTTTAGCCCAAATCCAAGACTATTTAAGTTAACCGCCTCAGGGAGTTAAGCCAATTTGATTGGCGCTACTAAAAATCACAAAAAAGGACTGCATTGGCAGTCCTTTTTATTAACTCTTTATTACTAACGCTTGATTACTAACTATTGTTTTGCCAATGCTTTGCTTATTGATTGGCAAACCAAGAAGTCAGTTTTCAATTGTTATGCATTACGCTTGTGTATCAACACTTGCGCCACCTTGAGACACCATAACCATCGCAGGGCGAAGTACACGGTCTTTTAAGATGTAACCTTTTTGCATAACTAGCATCACGGTATCTTTAGGGTATTCTGCACTTGGCTGCATACCGATAGCTTGATGATGATTTGGATTAAATGCTTCACCTAATGGATTAACAAGCACTACGCCATTTTTCTCAACTGCTGCCATTAACCCTTTCATGGTCAATTCAACACCTTCAGCAATCGCTTTAGTTGCTTCATCTTCAGCATCAACACCAGCAAGTGCACGTTCCATATTATCTAATACAGGCAAAAGCTCATTCACGAACTTTTCTAATGCGAAGGCACGGGCTTTTTCAACATCTTTTGCTGCACGAGCGCGGATGTTTGCCGTTTCAGCAGCGGCGCGAATTTCAACATCTTTACGCTCAGCTAAGGCTGCTTGAGTTTCAGCAAGTTGTTGCTCTAATGCTTCAATTTTAAGGTTAGCTTGAGTTAACGCATCAACTTCGGTGGCCTCTTCTGCTGCGACTTCAGTTTCCGTTTCATTGACGACTTCTGCATCAATGATCTCTTGATCTACTTTGTTTGACTCGTTGCTCATTTTCACTCCAGCTAAAAATGCTTTGTTTCTGATTACTATGGGCATATTATGGGGATCATTTTCTTCGTTTCAAGCCTTTGTGCAAATCAAATACTAATATGACTAAAAAGTTTCAAACAATCGGCCTCATTGGCAAGCCACATCATCAAGGTACCAATCGCACTTTAAAGCGTTTGCATCATTGGCTTTCCATGCAAGGCTTCGACATATTAGCCGAAGAGCGAGTGGCTTCTGAGTTAAAAGTTGAAGTGGAATCTGTTGATTTAACTGAATTAGGTGAGCGCTGCGATCTCGCTATTGTCGTCGGTGGTGACGGTAATATGCTCGGCGCCGCGCGGGTATTGTCTCGCTTTGACATTGGGGTTATTGGGGTTAACCGTGGCAACCTTGGTTTTTTAACGGATTTACCACCCGATAACTTTGAAGAATCACTTTCTAAGGTACTTGAAGGCGAATACGATACAGAGAACCGCTTTTTGCTAGAGGCTGAAGTGCATCGTCATGGGATTTTAAAAGCCAGTAACTCTGCGGTTAACGAAGCGGTATTGCATCCGGGTAAAGTGGCGCACATGATCCAGTTTGAGGTCTATATTGATGAGCAATTCATGTATAGCCAACGCGCCGATGGCATGATTGTATCAACCCCAACGGGCTCAACAGCTTATGCCTTGTCTGCTGGCGGCTCAATTTTAACCCCTAACCTGCAAGCATTAATTTTAGTGCCTATGTTCCCTCATACACTATCGTCTCGCCCTATTGTGGTGGATGCATGTAGCACCATAAAATTAGTGGTATCACCGGATAACGGCGAGAACTTAGAAGTCAGCTGTGATGGTCACGTTGATTTAGCTGTGTTGCCTGGGGATGAAATTTTTATTCGCCGTAGCAATAATCATTTAAGAATGATCCACCCTAAAGGCCACAATTACTTTGATGTTTTGCGCGCTAAATTGGGCTGGGGCAGCAAACTGTTTTAAGGGCTAATGTTAGCTGCAGTGGTTGAAAATAACTGATGCTTTAGTAACTGTTGTTACTTTAGTAGCAGTTGTTTTAGGAAAAAATTTAACAACAACCACTGTGATCTAGCCCGTCTAAGCCATGTCACTCAAGCAATTGAGGATTTGCTCTGTTAATAATGCCTCTGATAACGGGTTTAAGCTAATTATCTCTAATCTTGAGTCCATGGCTTCATCAAGCTCGTTAATCGACAGCCTGCCATCGACAGCATTAAAAGCGCCAATGCCTTCTTCTGTGATCATTACCGCTTTTATGCGTAGCACCTCATTAAGTAAGCCGTCACACCAGGCAACTAACTTATCAAAGTCAAAACAATGCTCGGCGCTAAAAATCCAGCCAATACTATGCGCTCCTTGCGCTTGATTTAACTTGGTTATAAAACCTTGGCCATTGAACTCATCATCAACCACAGCAGCATTTGAGTCAAACAGTGATTGGCTAGGCTTGGTCACTGACTTGGCTAAATAAGATGCTTGAGTGCTTGAACTGCTGAGACTAATGGCTCGCGGCTTTATCAACGCCCAATAAACATGATTAAGCACATCAGCTGTGTTAGAGGCAATACACAGTTTTTTATCATTAGCTAAGTAAGCTGACAAAGAGGCAAAATCATCTTGCTGATATAAATCGGCCTTGCTGGCGTAAATCACTTCTGCAATGTCTATTTGCTGATTAAAGTTACTATTTTCAGTGTAGCGAGTGTCTTTGAGCTTGCGCGCATCAACCACACATAAGGTTTGATTTAACTGCAATACTTGCTGATTAAACTCATTGGTCAGTACCTTGAGTATTTCAGCAGGATGGCCAAGTCCAGTTGGTTCAATTAACAATCTATCTGGCTTAGCTTTTTGAATAATTTGATTAATCGCCACTTGCATCGGTACGCCTGCAGCGCAACATAAGCAGCCACCAGCAACTTCTTTTATGACCACTTGTTCGGATGAGTTGCAGCCAGTTATCAGGCTCGCATCAATACCCACTTCGCCAAACTCATTAACTAGCACAGCCCAAATTTCACCCTTGGGTTTGATTGCCAGTAACGACACAATTAAGCTGGTTTTACCTGCCCCTAAAAAGCCGGTAATGAGGTTAGTATTAATGCGTTTACGGATCACCTGATAAATTCCACTAAATAACTAAATTAAACCCATGTAAATAATAAGCATTGTGATTATTATTTTTTAGCGTACTTGCCTTGTCTAGTCGGCTTAGCGTTCCCATCAGCACGACTACCTTTACCAGCAGGGCCACTTTTAGCTGCGCCGCCGCGATTTCGGTTGCCACCTTGGCGTTTATGTTTAAACAGCTTTTTAGGTTTTTCAGCATCGACTTCTCTATATCGAGCCGGTAATGGCGCGCCAAGTTCATAACCGGGTAACACTACCACAGGTATTGAGGTGCTAATGAGTGCTTCAATGTCTTCTAACAGCTCCATTTCATTTTGTGCGACCAATGAAATGGCCTGACCGGTTAAGCCTGCGCGGCCCGTACGGCCAATACGGTGAACATAATCTTCAGGCTCTGGGGGTAATTCAAAATTAATCACTAATGGTAAAGCTTCAATATCTAGACCCCTTGCGGCGAGATCGGTCGCTATCATGACGCGCAGCTTACCCGTCTTAAACTCTTCTAAAGCACGGTTGCGAGCGCCTTGAGTTTTGTCACCATGAAATACGGCAGCTTTAATACCATCTAACTTAAACTCTTTAAGTAAGTGCTCAGCCGTTTCTTTTAGGCTGGTAAATACCATCACCTGTTGCCAGTTATTACGGCCAATCAGCTCTGACAGTAACTCTGCTTTACGGCGTTTATCTACTTGATATACCGATTGGGTTACCGTTTCAGCAGGTTTTTGATTCGATATATGCACATACTCGGCATTTTTGAGCATTTTTGCCGCTAAGCTTTTGACATCATTAGAATAGGTCGCTGAAAACATCATGGTTTGATGTTGACGATTGATCATCCGCTTCACTTTTTCGATATCTTTAACAAAACCTAAGTCCAACATGCGATCGGCTTCATCGATAACTAAATGGGTCACAAAGGATAAATCAAGGTCATGCTGACCAATAATATCGAATAATCGCCCAGGAGTTGCTACCAAAATGTCGACACCTTTAGCGAGGGCTTTTCGTTGCGGGTTGATATTCGAACCGCCATAAACCGCGAGGCTCTCAAAGGGTAAAAACTGGGCATAGTTAACCAGATTTTGTTCGATTTGAATCGCCAGCTCGCGAGTTGGGGTCATGATCAGTACCCGTAAACGTTGCCAAGCTGTTTTGCTCTCTTGTTCGGCTATTTCAAGCTCAAGACGAGTTAATAAAGGTAAAGCAAATGCAGCAGTTTTACCGGTACCAGTTTGTGCGCTGGCTAATATATCCTTACCTTCAATAGCTAATGGGATCACAATTTGTTGTACGGGGGTCATATCGCTATAACCACATGTGTTAACCGCATCCAAAATCGGTTGTGACAAGCCTAATGAATCAAAAGTCATATTGTTCTCTGAAAACTACTGTTAAAGGCGCTATTGTAGCGACTTAGGTTAATATTAGCGAAATAAAAACCACAGCTAAATAAAGGCACTTAGGCTTAATGCAATGCATTAACCTGTAAAATCAGCCAAGTACATATAAGTTAGCTCTGTTTTATAACACGCTAAGATATGTTATTTCGGCCTTTAGGTAACACTTTGTATCTTATGGTTTTATTTATTGATTTAATTGGCACATTTTAGCAACATAGGTCTCACAATAATAAAACAACTAATAGGCCTGTGATGAAACTGCTATACCCGTTATTATTTGCATTAACCCTTAGCGCTTGTGGTGGCTCAGACTCTGACTCTCAAGTTCCAGAAACTCCTGAGACTACACCACCTGTCGAACCTACTGAGCTAGTTGCCGATATTTGCTATGTTATGTCGACAACAATGGGCGACATCAGCTTAGCCATCGATACCACTAATACACCCATTACTGGAGCGAATTTTAAACGCTATGTCGATGAGCAGTTTTATGATGGCACACTATTTCACCGCGTTGTCTATCAATTTGTTTCACAAGGCGGTGGCTTTACCACAGGATTAGTGAGCAAGCCTGGCTTTGAAGCTATCACATTAGAAGACAATGTCGGCCTAACTAACGCACGTGGCACCATAGCGATGGCGCGCACCACAGTGGCAGATTCAGCCACATCACAGTTTTATATCAACGCCCTCGATAATCCTCAATTAGATTATTCCAGTGGCCAACGTGGTTATGCGGTTTTTGGTCAAGTGTATGACGGTATGGCTGAAGTGGTCGATCAAATTAACATGGTATCGATTAATAGTAATAGCGTACCTGTAACAGATATCGTCATCAACAGCGTTGAAGAAACCAGCTGCCCACAATGATAACCTAGCAAAAAATTTGTATGTGACTAATGTATAGCGCTTTATTATTAACGCCCGCAACAATTATCGTTGCGGGCTTTTTATTGGTTTACAGCGCAAATAAAACCAAAAGTACAATCAAGATTACACTTCACTAGCAAAATCAGAGCTAGCTCCGCTAATTACGATTAAAACCACAGAAACAACATGAACAAGTTTAAATGTATGAAATAAGTCACAAATTATAGTCAATATGATTGGTAATTTAATGACATTAAAGAATTCTGTATTAATTATTTTAATCATTAAAGAGGTTTCCCATGGCGACTAAATTTTTCATTCCTAGCGTAAATATTCTCGGTCAAGACAGTGTTAATGAAGCAATCAATGACATCAAAACACTGGGCTTTAAGCGCGCACTTATTGTTACTGATGCACCGTTAGTAAAAATTGGTTTAGTTGATAAAGTAGCGGCTAAGCTTATGGACAATGGCATTGCAGTATTTATCTTTGATGGCGTACAACCTAACCCAACCATGGGAAATGTTGAAGCAGGCTTAGCAATGCTTAATGCCAACGAGTGTGATTTTGTTATTTCGTTAGGTGGCGGCTCGCCACATGATTGCGCTAAAGGTATCGCTTTAGTGGCGACCAATGGTGGTAGCATCAAAGACTACGAAGGCTTAGATGTTTCAACAAGACCACAAATGCCGCTAGTCGCAATTAACACTACGGCTGGCACAGCCAGTGAGATGACCCGTTTCTGTATTATTACTGATGAGTCACGTCATATTAAAATGGCGATTGTCGATAAAAACACCACCCCTATTTTGTCAGTAAATGACCCTGAACTCATGGTTGAAAAACCTGCGGCGTTAACAGCCGCAACCGGTATGGATGCATTAACTCATGCGGTGGAAGCTTATGTATCAACAGCTGCGAACCCAATTACCGATGCTTGTGCAATTAAAGCCATCGAGCTGATTAAAGCTAACTTGGTTAATGCGGTTGAACAAGGTGATGATATCAATGCTCGTGAGCAAATGGCTTACGCGCAATTCTTAGCGGGAATGGCATTTAATAATGCTAGCTTAGGTTATGTTCATGCGATGGCCCATCAACTTGGCGGCTTTTATGATTTACCACACGGTGTGTGTAATGCACTATTACTGCCGCATGTACAAGCTTACAATGCGCAAGTGGTGCCAGGTAAATTAAAAGACATTGCTAAAGCAATGGGTGTAGATGTGGCGCAATTAGATGATACTCAAGGCGCAGCGGCTGCAATCGAAGCCATTAAAACCTTGTCTGTTGCAGTCAATATCCCAGCGAATTTAACTGAACTTGGAGTTAACCCAGAAGACATCCCTACATTGGCTGATAATGCGTTAAAAGATGCCTGTGGCCTCACTAACCCAAAACAAGCGACCCATGGTGAGATTTGTGAAATATTCACTAACGCACTATAGGTTACAACCGTAAGTTTCATATATTCGCGGCTCAAGCTGATCCGCGAATAAAACCTGTCAATGGCTGGCATTCTCTACTAGAGAACAACCTGACTAAAACACAGCTTAAGGCCAATAAAATTGCCATTAAGCTATTGAAATAGCGCCAGCCACAGCGCTAAAAATAATAGTCACACTTAAGTATTCTAACTACAAACTGATACTTTTATTTAATAAATAATACACTTACACACATAACTGTTAACCGCGTCTAACTTCTCAAAATAACCATTGACCTGCCTTAAAATAGGGGTCTATGATGAAGTTACATTCTTAAATAAGTAGGTAAGCTATGACTGCAATCACTCATGTGTATAACTACACAGTAAGATGTCCTCACTATAAAGAAAAAGATAAAACAGCTAGCTGGTTAAACCACATAGAAATCAACCAATCCTCAGAAATTGCACTAAACCGCATCACCAAATGGCACAATGCACCCGGTTCAAAATCATTTGAAAGCGGAAAGTTTGTCGTTAGAAAGTCGGACACCGACAACACTTATTACTCAATGCAAAGCAATCGCCTGTTAAATGATGCCCACGCTATGGTCACCTTTAAGATCTTCCTCGATGATTGCTGCCAAGATGCAGATCCAGAGAAAATCATTGCCCATTTAGTCGAAGACTATAACAAGCGTCTTGCTAAAGCTCAGTAACGTTTCCAAGGATTACTGAATCACCGAAAAACGCTGTTATGTTTTTCGGTGACAATCTCAAATATTACCAAAGCCAATACGTGATACAGTTAACACTACTCCAAACTAGTTAACCATCAGTTCACAGTTCCACACTCTTATTAAGACATCCTAGCTTTGTTTACTATATAAACTGCTTCTCATAATTTTTAACACGCTTTACGACTGCCTTTTAACGCTTCGATATGCTGCGTTCTTTTTTAATCTTATAAATTAACTCGCTTTACTCTGACTACCTTTACATGACAAGTGAGTTTGCAACGCTAAAGCGCATAATTTTTATAAGATTTTGTCGATTCTGTTCCTTGTCGTTAAAGCCATACCGATAAAAATATAACCGAATTATTTTAACTTCACTAAAGGAGCATCTTAGATGCAAGCAGTTCCGAATATCGTCATCGTTGGCGGCGGCGCAGGTGGCATGGAAATCGCCACTAAATTGGGTCATAAAGTTGGTAGAAAAGCCAAAGCAAAAGTCACACTCGTGGATTGTGCCGAAAGCCATGTGTGGAAACCACTGCTTCATGAAGTGGCTACTGGCGCCTTAGATATTGGCATTGATGCAATTAGCTACCGTGGCCACGCCTCAGCACATGGTTACCATTTTCAACAAGGTGCAATGATTGATATTAATCGTGATGATAAACATATTATTTTAGCGCCAATTAATGATGAAAACGGGGATGAACTCTTACCCGCTCGTCATATTCCTTATGACTATTTAGTGATTGCCATTGGCAGCGTAGCCAATGACTTTAATATTCCTGGCGTCAAAGAGCACAGCCTGTTTTTAGATAACACTGAACAAGCGATGCAAATTCGTAAGCTGTTATTAAATAAATTTATGCGCTATGCCAGTCATCATCAACTGGATGATAAAATTAAAATTGCTGTGGTAGGTGCAGGTGCGACTGGTGTGGAAATGTCGGCTGAAATGCACCATGCGGTAGAGCAACTCAGTGGCTTTGGCTATAAAATTGATACCAGTTTGCTGGAAGTTTCCCTCATTGAAGCTGATGAGCGCATTTTACCTAAAGTCGGCAAAGTAGAAATTTCTGACTCAGTGACCCGTGAACTCAAGCAATTGGGAGTGAAGGTCATGACAAACACCCGCATTACACAAGTGACACCAGAAGGCTTATCGACAACAGATAACACCTTGATCCCTGCAGATATGGTTATATGGTCAACAGGTGTTAAAGCACCAAACTTTTTAAATAATATTGGTGGTCTTGAAAGTAATCATATTAACCAAGTGATGGTGAAGCAAAATATGCAAACCACCCTAGACCCCTCAATCTTCTCTATTGGCGATTGTGCAGCTTGCCCACAAGCTGATGGCAGCTGGGTACCTCCACGAGGCCAGTCAGCAAGACAAATGGCATTAATGACAGCTGATAACATTATGTTGATGCTTGCTGGCAAAGATCCTAAAAATGAATACGTTTACAAAGATTTAGGTTCGCTGGTGAACCTGTCGAAGTTCCACACTGTCGGTAACCTAATGTCATTTATGGGTGGCGGGGTTTTGGTTGAGGGTAAAATTGCCCGTTTTGTTTACACCTCACTTTATCGTCGTCACTTAATTGAGCTGCACGGTGTGGTGAAAGGCACCTTAATGATGCTGGCAAAAGGGATCAGCCGCATTATTCATCCGCATCTTAAATTACACTAAAGTGGAATTAGGCGCTTAAGCGCTAACTGATAAAGATAAAACATTAACCTTGCCAGCTTTAGATCAATTAAAGCTGGCAAGGTTAACGCCAGTGAACGACTCTATTGGGGCTAGTTTGCTAAACACTTACCTTTACCGGTACTCGCAATGATTAAACCATCCCCTTAGGCGGCATTCGCTCTAATACCATGAGGGATCGGTAAACCTCTTTCATTAATGTTCACAAACACAATTTTATCGATATAAGCGATCGGTGCATTGCTAAGGCTATTTCTCACTTTACATCTTAATGTAATAGAACTTTGCCCTAAGCTAATGGCTTCCATACCAAACTCAATCACATCACCCATTTTAGCGGGACTCATAAAATTAATTTCTGACACTAACTTAGCCATTAGCTGCTTACTGTGCATTTGACAGCGGGCAAATATCGACGCTTCTTGATTAAGCCACATCAGTAGCTGGCCACAACATAGACTTTGTTCTGCATTTAAATTTACTGGTTTTACAATATGACGGCCTAAATATTCCATAATATTGCTCCTTGAATTACTATACCACTTTATAGGTAGCAACTTTAAAGCCAACTCTTCAAGCTGTTGAAATAATTAAAAATGATAAAACCATGATTTAAATATGGTCTCTTAACTGCGCCATAATATTACAACCTCAGTACTTGCTTGCACCAAAAAAAAGCACCTCTTGGCAGAAGTGCTTTTAAAGACAATCAATAACTGATTGAGCGCTCATTTATGGGTGCCACATTTGAGCTAAGACAGTTTTATCTGGATTATTTATTATTCAGCTGGACAATTATTTGCTTCAAGGTAGTGATAAAAGTCACAATATCCTGCCGGCTAATATCTTTGTGGGTCACCAAGCGTAATGACGATGACGGACTGATAATGATGCCCTTTTGCGCCAATAGTAAAGCGAGATGCTTGACATCATATGCCTTATCTAAAGATGCAAACACCATATTAGTTTGAACTAAATTGATATCCACTGAAAACTCAGGCATTTCAGATAACAACTGTGCTAAAAGCGCGGCATTATCATGATCTTCTGCCAACCTATCCACTTGCTCGGTAATAGCCAATTGGGCTGCTGCTGCAATAATACCCGCTTGCCTCATACCGCCACCGAGCATTTTACGCCAGCGTATAGCTTTTTGTATTAAGCGCTCATCACCAAGCAATATTGAACCTATTGGCGCAGCTAAGCCCTTTGATAAGCAAATTGAAACCGAATCAAAATACTGAGTAATCTCACTAATGGGTATATTTTGTGCCACTGCAGCATTCGCTACGCGCGCGCCATCTAAGTGGATTTTTAAATTATGATTAAAGGCTAATGCTTGGGCATCCGCAAGGTATTTCTGCGGTAACACCTTACCACCAATGGTATTTTCAAGGCTCAATAAACGAGTATGCGCAAAATGAATATCATTAGGCTTAATAGCAGCTTCAATATCTGCAAGTAAAATTGAACCGTCTGGCTGATTGTTTAACGGTTGCGGTTGAATACTGCCCAGTACTGCTGCCCCGCCACCTTCAAATTTATAATTATGAGCCTGTTGACCACAAAGGTACTCATCACCTCGCTCACAATGTGCCATTAAGGCCAATAAATTAGCTTGAGTACCAGAACTAACAAACAAAGCACTATCAAAGCCATATAAGTCAGCAGCCATATCTTGTAAATGGTTTACCGTGGGATCATCACCATAAACATCATCGCCAACCTCGGCATTCGCCATGGCTTTACGCATGGCATCTGTGGGTTTTGTTACCGTATCACTGCGAAAATCAATCATATCCACTCTCAATAAACTGGCGCGAGTACTGTTTCTAGTACTGTAAAATTAGCTTATTCTACCCCAGTTATTCGTGCTTAAGCTTGTGCTAGTCGGCAGAAATTTTATTTAATGCCGATAATGCGGCGTCGTAATCTGGATGATTAGCCACCTCAGCTACAAGTTCTTTATATTTGAGTGTTCCGTTCGTATCAATAATCAAAATAGCTCTCGCAAGTAAACCGCGGTCTTTGATCAGTAAACCATATTTATGACCAAAATCTCGCCATACAGCATCTGATAGCACTGTTATTTTATCCACTTGCTCTGCCTGACAAAAACGCTTTTGAGCAAAAGGTAAATCGGTGCTAATAGTTAACATCACCACATTGTCGTTGTATTGACTGACTGATTTATTAAATCGCTTAGTCTGCAACGCACAGACCCCAGTATCTAAGCTAGGCACAGCACTAATTAATACGGTTTTTCCTTTAAAGTCAGCCAGGCTTATGGGCTCGAATATCTCATTAACAAGGGTAAAGTCAGGCGCTTGAGTATTAACGCTTAATTGCTGGCCTACTAACTCCATCGGCTTACCGCCCATAGTAATTGTCGTCACTTCACTGCCAACACTGACATTAGGCAAGGTAAGTGCAATAACCACTGCGACTGAAGATAGAATATTATTGTACATTTTTAACCTCACGAAATCATTGCGATAAAATGGCCATAAAAAAGCCAGCATAATAGCTGGCTTTGTGAACAAAATGCACTAGATAGGCTATTTAGCTGGCATTTCTTTTAAATGTAAATCCATTTGTGGGAATGGAATTTCAATAGCTGCAGCATCTAGCGCATTCTTAATCTGTTCTAGTAACTCAAAATGAGCTGGCCAGTAATCGGCAGTGTTAACCCATGGACGAACCACGAAGTTAATAGAACAATCTGCTAGTTCACCTAGTGCAACAGTGTATGCAGGATCTTTAAGAACATATTGATTATTGTCTAATACAGAAGAGATAACTTTCTTGGTTGCTGCGATATCTGAGGTGTAACCCACACCGATAACTAAATCAACTCGACGTGTTTCTTTAGTTGAGTAATTAATAATAGTGCCATCCATCATCGCTGAGTTTGGAGCAATAATGGTCTTGTTATCGCCAGTACGAAGTTTAGTTGAGAAAATAGTTATTTCTTCAATCACTCCCGCTACACCAGCGGCTTCAACAAAATCACCTACACGACAAGGGCGGAAGATAACCATCAACACACCTGCGGCAAAATTTGACAATGAACCTTGCAGCGCTAAACCTACAGCTAAACCTGCAGCACCCAATACAGCGACTAGTGATGCTGTTTGTACGCCAATTTGACCTAAGGTTGCGATAATCGTAAATACAAATACCACGCCCCAAACCAAATTACCGACAAATGATGCTACGGTTTCATCAATTTTACGGCCCAGTAATAGTTTTGTAGTTAATTTCTTAGCTACGTTAGATAGATATTTACCTACGATAAATATCAAAATGGCCATCACAACTTTTAATCCATAAGTGATTAAAAATTCAGGCGCTTGTGCCATCAAACTCTCGATGCTTTCCATGGTTTACTCCCTTTATTAATAATAATTATTCAAACTTGAATTCAACGCGTCTATTTTTTTGCCTACCTAGCGCGGTACGATTTGTTGATATGGGAGCCAAACTCCCCATACCACTAACTTCTATTACATCGGCATCAATCGCAAACTGCTCGACCAAAATATCTTTAACTGATTGGGCTCTTTTTACTGACAAACTGGCGTTTAATTGCTCACTACCAATGTTGTCGGTGTGACCTAGTAAAGAAATACTGACAAGCTTATTGTCCTTAATGAGCTGGTGCGCCCGCTCAATACTGGGTAATTGCGACCTTAACACCCGAGACTGGCCAAAATTAAAATATATCGGGCTGACGCTCACTAAGCCCAAGCTTTGCTGGCAACCGTTGGCAAGTACAGCTGTATTAATCTGTGTATTGGGACAGGCATCTTTTTTATCTGGTACGCCATCAAGATCACTATCAACCCAAGCAAGCACTGAACTGCTAAAAACTAAGCTGCATAAACAAACAAGTTGTCGATACAAGATCCTGCCTCCGCCATCAAAGTCAGTTAATTACACTCAATGGCCAGACACTTAATATGCAATAAAACTAAATATTGTTTTTTTGACACTAAAATCCAATGAGTTACATTTTATATACTTGTTAAAAATTTGCAAAGCGTTTACACAATTAAAACAAGTATAGATTCTATTTGTCAGCCCGCTAACCGACCTCATACTAAATAATCGTCACAAATTCTGTTATCCGTTGTTATGGTGACTTTAATAGCATTTGCCAGCTAAAAGCTTGCCAACTAGCACCAAAAAAACAACAAAGGTATCTTTGCAAGCGGTTAAAAACTGATTCAACGTCTACATTTACAAACGCTGATCGCCCATGGCCATTGACTTTTACGGCTTATAAGATGTATATAAGGGTAGCTTTTTAAGGTTTTAATCCTTAAAACTTTAAAATGACAACATTTACTATAATAAATAAACAACAAAGTGGTTAAATTTATAGCAACTAAGTTGAAACGCGACAGAATGTTATTCTGAAAATATCAATACGTTGAACATAATCACAATTGCAAACAACAATTTCTGTGGCGACAGTGGTCCCGCAGGCAAATCACAAGCTTAAGGTGGAAGACTTAATGAGCAATGCAAAACCACAGGGGACCATGCTTGGTCATCCCAAGGGGCTTTTCCTGCTGTTTACAACAGAACTATGGGAAAGATTCAGTTATTACGCGATGCGTGCCATTTTGGTGCTCTATCTGGTCGATAAAGTTGAGTCTAATGGTGGTAGTGGTCTTGGTTGGACTCAAGCAGACGCACTTTCTCTTTATGGAACATTTACCGGTTTAGTGTACTTAACCCCGCTCATTGGCGGATGGTTAGCGGATAATATTTTAGGCCAACGTAAAGCGATTTATATTGGCGGCTTCTTAATGGCTGCAGGTCAATTTACCCTAGCAGCACCACATAGCTGGATGCCAGGTCTAGAAACAACCATGTTTTACATTGGCCTAGGCACCTTGATTATTGGTAACGGTCTATTTAAGCCAAACATCTCAACTATGGTTGGTGACTTATATGAAGAAGGCGATCACCGTCGTGATGGTGCATTTACTATCTTCTATATGGGTATTAACGTTGGTGCGGCATTATCAGGTTTCATTGTGGCATGGGCATACACCCAATTTGGCCATAGCATTGTTATTGACGGCAAAGAAGTATTTGTTAACAACTGGCAAGCAGGTTTCTTCTGTGCGGGTATTGGTATGGTTGCGTCATTAATCATCCAATTCCTATTCGCGCAAAAGCTACTTGGAGATATCGGTACGGTTCCTGCCGCTAAACTTGAAAAGCAAAAAAATGAAGCTAAAGGTGAAACACGTAAAGAGCCTTTAACTAAAGTTGAACGTGATCGCATTAAAGTGATCATGGTAATGGGTTTATTCACGGTTATTTTCTGGGCAGGCTTTGAGCAAGCTGGCGGATTAATGAACTTATTCACTAACAACTTTACCGATCGTATGATTGGTGGCTGGGAAGTTCCAACGACTTATTTCCAATCACTTAATGCTATCTTTATCGTTGTTTTTGCCCCTGTTATTGCGTCTATTTGGATCCGCTTAGGTAAAAACGAACCTAACTCACCAGTTAAATTTGCATTAGGTTTAGTATTACTGGGTATTGGTTTCCTATTCATGATCGGTGCTGTACTTGAAATGGGCGGCGACGCAAACGCTAAGTCAAGCATGTGGTGGTTAGTCGGTGCATACTTCTTCCACACCATGGGTGAATTATGTTTGTCACCAATTGGCTTATCAATGGTCACTAAATTGGCTCCACTGCGTATCGCATCATTAATGATGGGTGCTTGGTTCCTATTTATCGCAGCGGCTAACAAAATTGGTGGCTTAGTAGGTTCATTAATTGGTCACGGCGGTGATGTGGAAGATCAACTTGCCAATGCAATGTCTATTTTTGCTGGTATTGCGATCACAGCAGGTATCTCAGCGGTTATCTTATACTTCATGGCTGACAAGCTAGTTGATTGGATGCACGGCGCTGAAGGTCACAACGAAACTGAAGAGCAAGCGTTAACTGAAGAAATTGCAGTGACGGCTGAACATGAAGCAATAAAGCATTAATACTTAGCTTTAGTGCATCATGAATTAAAAAACCTCGCCATTTGCGAGGTTTTTTATTTCAGCTTTATTTATCCAATACTGTGTTTATGACGTGGGCAGCTTGCATTTAATCTATTACAGCTTAAGAGCTAACTCCATAAAGCCGCCAGCGGCTAGCGCTTCATCATAGAACAAGCCATTAAATTGGTTATTCAGTAATCGAGCTCGATGATTTGCATCACTGCTGACAATACAGATCTTTTCTTCTGGCAGTAAACTCCTAAACTGCATACTAGGCTTATTCCACTCATCTGAGCCTAGTTGTCGTGAAGGTGAAATCGCCAATGGTGCTAAACCGTTATTATTACGTAAATAGCAACGCAGTCCGCTACCAGCTTGGCCAATCGCAACTCTGAAGTGTTCAAGCTCAACACACACATACACCATATCCACATACAAGTTCAGGCCTGAAGTCACCATACGCTCATTCAAGTAGCTCAGCATATTGTAAGGCTCGATTAAGGTATTACTGACGCCATTACGGTATTGTTTTAATTTTTGGTTAACAAAGCTTCGCATTAATACACAGCCGAATGCGGCGCGATTATCTTCAGGATAAAAATGCGCCATGTACATCATTAAATGCTTATCTCCCACCATAGTGGAATCGATAAAATAAGCACTTACATCACTATTTTTACACAAGCTATAGTGAACATCGGCGTTAGGGTAACCAATATTTGAGGTAGGAAACAATTGCTGCTGCACACTCTTAGCTGCTTCAGCACTGCTTTCCAGTAGGCTAAAGTTATCAGCTAATTCTTGATATGATAAATCTTCGCTCATCCTAGCGGCAGAGTTGATAACTGCATGGCTGTCATTAAAATCAAGCTTATCGGACTGAGCCTGCGGCGCTATAGCTTGTTCAATGGCTTGCTGGATGATAAAAAGATCAGAAACGGGTTTGACTAAGTAATCGCTGGCGCCATAGCGCAAAGCTTCCACGACATCAGCCATCACATTATTACCTGATATGACAATTGAAGGGACTGAAGGGTTTAACTCGATTATCTGTTTAAGCATACCAAGGCCCCCTAAGCGTGGCATGCTTAAATCAGCAATGACGATATCAACAGGCTGTGCTTGAAAGGCTTTGACGCCCTCTTCACCATTTTCTGCTTCAAAAACCACAGCGCCTTGCTGAGTTAAAAAGTCAGCGACTAACTGCCTAAAAACTGCATCATCTTCAACTAATAACACGGCGACATTGGTTAATGCCATAAAACTACCCCGATAGCACTGCTGTCGAAGAAGCCTCATCGTTCAGCAATATCACTCAAGCTCTAATAAATATTCTTCTAGTAATTCATCATCATCTTGATTGACTGGCACGTTGCCATCATAAACTTTGTAATCCATATATTGAAAATAGGCTTCTTTGACAAATGTGTATGGATCAAGTGCATTATCTAATAGACGTTCTTGATCGATGGCTGATGCTCGTGAGTCGAGGTTTTTCAAGCCCCACTTAAGGACTGACTGCCATAACAAGAACTCTGACAAAGGAAAGTATAGACTATCAACCCAATCTGAGGCGAGTTCCCTTGTCACATAAGGACCAAAAAAAGGCGCCATAAAATAAGGGCCGTTTGGCACACCGTAATAACCTAACACTTCATTGAAGGCATCTTGTTTGCGGGTCATGCCCATCATGTCTGCCACATCAATCACCCCAAAAAGTCCTAGAGTGGTATTAACGGTAAATCGGCCACCAGCATTGGCTGCCCAGCCCCACTTACCTTGTAATGCGTTATTCACTAACGAACTTGGTTCTTCAAAGTTACGCACAAAATTATTAACCCCAGACTTTACTGGTGTTGGCAAATAATCATTATATCCATGGGCTATAGGGCGGAAAAAATGACGATCAAGATAGTGGTAATTAAAATCCCACATGGCACGGTTAAATCCCTCTATGGGATCGCGAGGATCATCATAGATGACTTCGACATCAGGCTTGTTTGCCTGCTGAATAGGTTCGGCTTTTAATGAAAAGACACTGCAAGCCATCAATAAAGAAAGCAACAACAATTTATACTTCATACATCTCTCTTTCGGGACAATTCAATACTGAAATACTCTGAGTTAAGGCTCTATTTCAGTCGCGCTAGATTACAAATTCAACTTGTATTCACTTACCAGTAAAGCTTACAGATTAACTCTAGCAAAGATTTACATTGAAGATTAAAGCAAAGGACTATCAAGTCGATACAGTCTGTATAACCTATTCTGTGTAACGCTATTTAAGTTAGCCAAATAAACTTTTAAGATTTCATTTACAGTATTAATTGCGCGAATTTATCACTGTTGATAGTCAAAAATACTACAACTACAACACCTATAGTCAACAATTACGGCTAAGGATACTCAAGGAGTGTAGGAGATCAACGCTTAAATTGTAATAGAACATATTTAAAGGTGATAGTTAGGTAATGGTTTCGTAAATTGTTACGTAAATAGCAATAAACAACTTGAGTGACGATAAAAAATATGACACAAGGCTTAATCACAGCAAGACTGGCGACAACTGAAGCCTCAAAAATGCGCCACAATTTAACCAGCGCGAATATCGCTAAACCAGCAAGCTTAGTGCCTGTTACGCTGCCATCTTCAATACGGTCATCATCGACAACACAATCATCATCGACACCGCTATTATCAGCTACAAACCAAGCGTCTACAGCCTGCTCATCATCTATACCCCAGTTATCTCAAGATACCAAAAACCATGCCGCGGTTACCTTTGCCGTCGCGAATAAAACATTTCAATTTTCAGCCTGCCATCAAATACAGCAAATCCTGCGTTCTGGTGGGCAGTTAATGTTAAACAATGACACGATAAAGCAATTAACTAAGCTCACTGGTACCGCATCTCATAAACAGGCCACAACGAGCAGTCTCACCAATAAGCAGTTAGTGCTAGTCGCACCTGCGATACAAACTAAGCTGCCTATTGAGCTGCTAAAACTGGCACAAAGCAATAATATTTCATCACCGCAATTATTGGCCTTGGCCGCCAGAGCACAAGGTTACCCGCTACCTGTGGTTGAAATAAAACATAATCACTTGCGCTTTAATACCGGAGCTGAGATTTCAGTGTCAGCATCAGCAAAATTGCCTCAAGGCCAACACCTTGCTCATATCAACCAAGTGGCTGGGAAACCGCTGTTAACATTAACCCCAATATTGCATGTTGCGACTGCTGATTTGTTTGCGATTGACACCAATAGCCACAATGACAACAATCACAATAAGTTAAAGGCGATCTCAGAACATATTGTGGTAAGAAAAGATGAACCGGCCCAATTACTGAGTCAGCTATTAAAAAAGCTTGAGCAACTACCTTTAAGAGCCAGTTTTGAAACCACGGTGACCAATGTAAAACCACCTCAGCAACAGGTAAACTCGCATCAACACGCTGCAAGCTCAACTGTGGCTCAAGTAAACAAAAGCCCCGTTGAAGTACTGAAACAAAATTTACATAAAACTGGCGCAATGCCACTTAAAAATGCTTGCAGCAATAATGCAACTAATACCCTTGTCAGTGCTTTATTAGCATTACTGCCGAGCTTAAATCCACGGCCATTAACCCAACTTGCAGATCAAAGCTTATTAAAACAAGAGCTACTGAGCTTAACCAACTTAAATCTGGCCAATACGCAGCAGCTACCCAATACAGCATTAACAGCTGGGGCAATTAGCGCACTATTTCAGTTGCTCATTGGCTTTAAACGCCAAGGCGCTCACACCCAGCTGAGCCCGTCATTGCAGCACTACCTTGATAAACTGCAGCAAAAAGTACTCAACAACACTGACCAAAGCCAATTGCTTTTAAGTGCCTTAGATAAAGCCCGCAGCGTCGAGTCCTTAGGCAAACTAGCCTCTAGCTTTGGCGGATACCAACAAGCGAGTAGCGACGCTAATCAGCATCTCGCTTGGTATATAGCGCTGCCTTACTCCATTGGCCCACGAAAAGAGCAATTAGAGGGCAAGTTTGAACGGGGCTCTTCTAATGATAACAGCGCGATAACAAGTTGGCGGTTGCAATTAAAATTTAATCTGGCTCAGGGGGCTTTATTGGTTAATGCCCATAAGATAGGAGATTTTCTTGATGTTAAATTTACCAGTGAAAATCAAAGCCTGTTAGATAAAGTGAGTGATTTTCAAGCGCTATTAAGCATAAAAATAAATCAGGCAGGCTTTGTCGCGCGAGAGTTCACCACGGTAATTGATAATGTACCCGCAACCTTATTACCAGGCGATCATTATCTAGTAAAAACCAATGCTTAAGATGCACTTTAAGACGTGAAATTAGGAGCAAATAATGACTAAAATTAAGAAAGCGGTCGCGCTAAGCTTTGATGGCATTAGCGCGCCAACGGTCACCGCCACAGGCAAAGATTTAGTCGCTGAAGAGATAATAGCACTAGCAAAAGATGCTGGCGTCTATATCCATCAAGATGAGAATTTAAGTGAATTTTTACAGTTATTAGCACTCGGTGAACAAGTGCCCCAAGAGCTCTACACCTTAATCGCCGAGCTCATTGCATTTGTGTATATGTTAGATGGTAAATTTCCAGAGCAATGGGATAACTTACATCAAAAAATCATTGAACAAGCTTAGCGCTTTCGCAAAATGACGAGCTACTTTTTATGTAAACGGATAATTAATTCCGCTTCTGCTTTAGGTAGTTCACACTCATTAATCAGCTCTTCCACTCCAGCACCTAACCCCACCATTTTTAATGCTCTAGAGTATAATTTAGATTGTGGGTCTTGCTGACTTGCCTCTTCTAGGCGCTGTGATTGTTTAGTTAATTTTTGCTCTAACTCTAAAACACGCTTACCAACACCGATAGTGCCACTGCGTAATTCCTGCAGCTCTCGTTTAACGGTTTCTCGCTGGCGATCATTTTCTTTTACCAACACAGTTAATGCATCTACTTTGCTTTGCAGCTTGCTGGCTCTTTTTGAAAAAAACATCGCTATTGCGGCACAAGTGACAACATAAATAACAATAGTGATAAGCAATTCTTGCGACATTCATACTTCCTGATAAGACTGATTTTTGTCATTAAAACACAAAAGCCAGCAAATAATAATGCTGGCTTTAGTTGAAACGCAAAAAACGCTTATAACTGAGTTATTTCTGCCCACTCATCGTCAGATAGTAACTTATCAAGGTCGACTAAAATCAATAACTCATTATCTCGGTTACTGACTCCCTGAATGAATTTAGCACTTTCTTCAGTGCCGACATTCGGGGCATTATCGATTTCAGAGCGGCGTAGGTAAACCACTTCGGCAACGCTATCAACCAAAATACCAATCACTTGCTTTTCTGCTTCAATGATGACTATTCGCGATGAGTCATCAACTTCTGCAGCATCAAGGCCAAAGCGTGAACGAGTATCTATCACAGTGACGACATTGCCACGTAAATTAATGATACCAAGCACATACATAGGCGCACCGGGAACGGGGGCAATTTCGGTATAACGTAATACTTCTTGAACTTGCATGACGTTGATACCATAAGTTTCATTATCTAACTTAAAAGTAACCCACTGTAAAACTACATCTTCTTTACCTGCAGCAACCGCTGCTACATTTCTTGAATCTGTCATAAATAACCTCAGACAATCGAATCTTGACAACCTAATCCTGCATCTAGCATTTCAATGAGCGCTTGCACATTTAAAATGCCACACATTTGTTCTTTTACTACGCCGGCAAGCCATGGACGCTTACCCGCTTTTTCACGCCAATTGACATGAGATTTATTAATTTTTACCGCGTTAACTAAGGATTCACATGCCAGTCCCCAGTCACTGTTTTCAAGCATGACGATATACTGATAATCAATAGATTGCGCCATTTCGGTGGTGTACTTTTCTGGCATCACCCAGCGGCAACTATCTACAATATTCACCTTTTGATCTCGACGAGTTTGTACCCCTAAAAACCATTTGGGGCGCCCAATCAGGTGATTAATATGTTCAATTTTTACGATACCGCCCAAACTCACCAATGGCACCGCAAGCGTCAAGCCTGCCACATTGAAAAATAACACCTGAAATTCATCATCTAAAACATCTTGTAAATCTGTGGTGATACTTGGCGGAATCGATGCTAATTCAGCTTTAGCGGGCGACTGACTGACGTCGATAACCGCGGTTTCAACATAAGCTCGCTTATGATTATCTATATCGGCTGAGATTTGAGAATCTTTATTATCCACTACGGATAATTTCGCGGCCTGTGCTGCAGGTTGAGCTATTGGCAGCTTTGCCTGTTGCACCGTACCTTTAAGTACTTGCTTTACCTCAAGTGGAGATTCAACACATTGTTCTGAAGTTGTTGATACTGGTGCTGAGACTACCGCCAATAATTTAGATAAGGCATTTTTATCCACTTGCGGCTCAGCAAATGACGAACTTAAAGATTCACCCAGCGTCGCGACCGTTTGCAAGCGAAGACTTGGAGCCGCCAACTTAGTTGTGGCATGTAAATATTTATCTTCACTATTGTGCAGGGAGCCTTCATAAATTTCTGCAACCTCTGTACTGCTAGTAGAGTCTGTGTGTTGAGCGACTTGTAGTCTGCTGATTGAAGTCTGTTTATTGCAGCTTGTAGCAGCATCTAAAGCCTTATCAGAAGGCTCTTGTAATAATACTGAGAAGAAATCAAAAACAGTTTCATCAACCGATTTTGACATGAGTTAACTCCCTAGACATTAAAAAATCCAGTAAGCGATTATAGGCTTTCATCCCACGGCTGCTGGGCATATGATGGGATAGTGGCACATGGGCTAAACTGGCATCTCTAAATTTAGTATCCACAGGAATAACATCTGGCCATAAAGTTTCTGGATAGCTTAGCTGCAAGGATTGTAACGCTACAGGTGACGCTTTAGTGCGCCGATCATACATGGTTGCTAAAATGGTAAAGCTGTAATCTGTTTTCTTTGAACGCCCCATTAGCGCCATGGTTTTCACCATTCGCTCTAAGCCTTTTATGGCCAAAAACTCAGTTTGAACTGGAATGATTATATGTTCACTTGCCGCCAGAGCATTAACCATTAACACCCCTAAAATAGGCGGGCAATCAATGATAGCAATATCATATTTGTCATCTAGCAAGGCTAATAGGTTACGTAAAACCAGTCCCATCCCTTCTTGATGTCCCAAAGCTCTATCTAATGTGGCTAGCGCCATTGAGGCAGGAATAAGATCTAAACCATCAATTGAGGTCGGCACAATATGCTTTTCAACATCCGCTAAAGATAACGGCTTATGCGCCAAAAAAATATCGTAAAGTGAACTGGGGATTTGCTCAGAATCAATCCCTAAATAATAACCTAGCGATGCATGAGGGTCTGTATCAATCATCAATACCCTTTGACCACGCTTAATTAACGCGCCAGCAAGGCTGGCAACCGTAGTTGTTTTACCTACGCCGCCTTTTTGATTTGCAATTGTCCAAACTTTCAAATGACGCCTCACAGCTTTATTATTGTTATTATTCAATTGATTATTAACTGACTACACTAGATTACAATCTGCTCTAAAGTGAGTCTGATTCACGGGTGGTTATCCTGATCCCACCATGGGGTAAGGGGATTACTTTTACCCCTTGAGCGTTTTCAAGCGTTTGTATATTCTGCTGTTCCTGTGGCTGAAAGTGCTGGTTATTTTCAGCTGTCGTTCCAGGCCCTAGGCTTAATGTTACCGCTTCACCATTCGCCGCCTTTTGCACTAATGCTTTGGTGGGTTCTGGATGTTTTCCAAGCCAAGCAGCAATGTCCGCTGCCTGCTCATCAGGCACCATTAACAACACTTGCGATGCTTTTAGTTGCGCAACTTGTTGAGACAATTCGCGGTTAGTTTTTGCCGCCTCAAAATATAATCCTGCCAGCGTAATAACCGCGATAATCAATAAAAACACCACTGACATTTGTTGGGTGTTCATTGCCTTGTTGACCTTAGCCACGGGCCGTCTCTTTGATAATGGACTCCGCCATACTGTCGATAGCAATGGAATGAGTTGATAAACCTGCTACGGTAACCGCTTGCGGCATACCATACACCACACAACTAGCTTCATCTTGTGCCCAAATCGTTGCTCCAGCGGCTTTCAGCATTCTGGCGCCTTCTCTGCCATCTGCGCCCATACCGGTAAGTACAACCGCTAATACATCACCGCCAAACACTTTTGAGGCTGATGCAAAGGTAATATCCACACTGGGTTTGTAGTTCATCTCGGCATTACCGGCGATAACTTTTAAACGTCCAAATGAACCACTTCGCTCCACCATCAATTGCATGCCACCTGGGGCTAAATAAGCACAACCGGGTTGCAGTACATCCCCATTTTGCGCTTCTTTTACCGTAATCTGACATAAGCTATTTAAGCGACTGGCAAAAGCAGGCGTAAACGCAGCCGGCATGTGCTGAATAAGTAATATTGGGTGTGGGTAATTTGCAGGAAATGCCGTTAAGACTTTTTGCAGTGCAACAGGCCCACCCGTTGAAGTGCCTATCAGCAAGGCTTTATATTTTTTACCGCTCGCTCTAATGGCGCTGGCAGAACACACGTTTTGGGCGCTACTGGCCTGTGAATTATTCGCTTGCGAGCGATTATTTAAGGCCGGTTTCGATGCTAATGTGGTTCTCAAGCTTGCAGGGTTAGCTGCATCTGCTGCATTTCGAGCTGTAACCGTTCTTGGTAATGGCTTATATAATCGTCTTCTGCCTAAGGTTTTAACCCTTAGTTGCAGTAGCTTAATGGCCTCTTCTTTTTTAGAGGCTATATCTTCAAAGCGTTTCGGTAAAAAATCCAATGCGCCGGCATCAAGCGCATCAAGCGTCGCTTTAGCGCCATCATGGGTTAAAGACGAAAACATCAGTATCGGTGTTGGGTTAGTTGCCATTATTTTACGCACAGCAGTAATGCCGTCCATCACTGGCATCTCGATATCCATGGTGATGACTTGTGGCTTTAATTTCTCAGCCATGTCGATGGCTTCTTGGCCATTGACTGCAACACCCACCACTTCGAGGTCGTCATCTTGATTCACTATTTCGCTGACTCGACGTCTAAAGAAACTTGAATCATCAACAACTAAAACTTTGGTAGCCATTTCATTCCTTATCAATTGGAATTTTATCTTTTACTTTTGGCGTAATATTTTAATAAACCCGGTACATCAAGGATCAATGCAATACCTCCATCGGAGGTAATTGTTGCCCCTGCCATACCCGGCGTACCTTGCAGCATACTGCCTAAAGGCTTAATCACAACTTCTTCTTGACCGATTAATGCATCAACCACAAAACCAATTTGCATGGTTCCAAGTTGCACAATCACTACATGGCCTTGCTTTTTATCGCCATGAGTAAGCGTGGTCTTGTTGCGATGTAACCATTGCTCTAAATAAAACAGTGGCACGGCTTTATCGCGCACTATGACGGTGAGCTGACCATCGACAACATTAGTTTTAGTTAAATCGAGGTGGAAAATTTCATTAACGCTTGAAAGCGGTAAGGCAAACACCTGCTTAGCAACATCCACCATTAATGTGGGCATAATCGCTAATGTCAGTGGCACTTTAATTTCTAAAATGGTGCCTTGGCCTTTTACCGAATCAATATGCACTGTGCCGTTTAATTGGCTGATGCGGGTTTTCACCACGTCCATTCCAACGCCGCGGCCTGAAATATCTGAAATTTCAACTTTGGTTGAAAAACCTGGGGCAAAAATTAAGTTATAAGCTTCATTATCAGTCATTCTTGCGGCTGATTCTTCGTCTAGAACCCCGCGGCTAATGGCGATTTCTTTTAGCTTATCGGCATCCATCCCTGCGCCATCATCTTCAATTTTAAGAAGAATATGGTCGCCTTCTTGGCTTGCAGAAAGAGTTATCGTACCGGTTCTTGGTTTGCCATTCGCTTCGCGAGTAATAGGCATTTCAATGCCATGATCAACCGAGTTACGTACTAAATGGACTAATGGATCTGCCAGTGCTTCAACTAGATTTTTATCAAGATCGGTATCTTCACCTACCATGATTAAATCAATTTCTTTATTCAGTGTTCTGGCTAAATCGCGAACCACTCTTGGGAAGCGGCCAAATACTTTCTTAATTGGCTGCATGCGGGTCTTCATTACCGCGCCTTGTAGGTCGGCAGTAACCAGATCTAAATTGGCAAGTGCTTTCGACATTTCTTCATCATCGCGAGAAATACCTAAACTCACTAAGCGGTTTCGTACCAGCACCAGCTCACCAACCATATTCATAATTTGGTCAAGGCGCGAAGTATCAACCCTTACGGTGGTTTCACCCTGTGGCATGGCACCTTGGGTTTTAGCAGGTTCTGCTTTTTTTACTGGCGCGGCAGCTTTAGTGGCTGGCACTGGTTTTGTGTCTGTCGCACTTGGCTGTGCTGGCGCAGCTGTGTTTGAGACGGCTTTTGATGGCGCAATATCTGCGGGCATTGAAACGGGAGTTGCAGGAGTTGCGGGAGTAACTGCTGAAGGCACTAGGCTAACAGCCTGAGGAGCGGCACCTTTACCATGTAATTCGTCTAATAACTTTTCGAACTCATCGTCGGTAATATCATCGCCATCAACAATTGGATCTTGTTCTATTACCGCAGGTTTTACTTCTGCAATTGGGGTACTCGCGGCTTTAAAACTACCAGCGCCGTGCAATTCATCCAGTAAGGCTTCAAACTCATCATCACTGATTTCATCACTGGCAACAGCAGTGTCACCATTAGCGACTGAAGCACTCGAGGTATCATCAATAAGGTCTTTTGTTGAATTAGAGGTAGGACTGTTTCCTGCGCCATGAAGTGCATCGAGTAAGGCTTCAAATTCACTCTCGTCGATATCATCAATAGAGCCCACTGATGCTTCAGAGTCTGCAGCAATCGGCTCAACTTCAGCTAAAGTCTCTGCAATTAACGTCTCTTGAGCTAAAGTCTCTTCAATTAATGTCTCTTCAATTAAAGCCTCTTCAGCAATTAACGCGTCTTCGGGCGTGCTGGCAAGCTCTGAGGCTAATGGCGCTCCAGAACTTAACAGCTTTAAACGAGCTAATAAGTCGGCGTCGGCATCATCTTGTGGCTGACCTTGCTGGGTCTGTGCAAACATCGAATTAATCGCATCAACAGCTTGCAAAATGATGTCCATCAATTCGGCATTTACTTGACGCTTACCCGTTCGCAGTAAGTCAAAGGTATTTTCAGCTTCGTGGCACACATCGACCATAGGGCCTAAGCTCAAAAAGCCTGCGCCACCTTTTACAGTATGAAAACCTCTAAAAATCGCATTCAGTAAATCAGCATCATCAGGATTATTTTCAAGAGCGACGAGTTGCTCTTGTAGAAGCTCTAAAATTTCACCAGCTTCAATCAAAAAGTCCTGGAGTATCTCTTCATCAACATCAAAAGACATTAAATTTGACTCCTAATTAGAAACCCAGACTTGATAGCAGATCATCCACTTCATCTTGGCCAGTCACCACGTCTTCGCGGGTGTCAGCATTTAAGATAGGGCCTTCTGCTTCAATTTTATTATCATCAATGACTCGATCCGAGTCGGCTGCATTTTCGCCAAAGATTGTCAGCATAGACACTAAACTGCTTTCAACTTCGATGACTAAGTCAATAACTCGGCGGATCATTTGGCCAGTCAAATCTTGAAAATCTTGCGCCATCAATATTTGATTGAGCAGTTCTCTTAGTCGATTTGAATCATGTTCGCTATGGGACATGATATGTTGAACGTCATGACACAAGGACTTAAATTCCACTAAGGAAATGTCCCTACGCATCAATTTGTCCCACATTGGCGTGACCGATTGAATGTTATTTATTATTGTATCGGCCAAAGGTAAACATTCTTCAACTGCATCCATGGTTTTATTTGCAGCTTGCTCTGTCATATCAATGACAAAGTTGAGTCTTTCTTTTGCATCGGGTATTTCATGGTTAGCAAGTTCAACCAGACGGGTATCCAATTGAAAGTCATTTAGTGAACTGTGTAACTGACGGGTCAGCTTGCCAACTTCATCAAACAGTTCACGTTGTATTGGCACTGACAGGTCACGAATGACCGCATCAGCTTGCTCTTGTTGTCCATCTTCAAGCAATTTAACAAGTTGCTGGGCTTGCTCAAGATCTATGAGCCCTGATATTGCTGCCTGCATAACTTATCCTTTGCTTAGGCTAAACGTTCAAAGATTTTATCGAGTTTTTCTTTTAACGTTGCTGCGGTAAAAGGTTTAACCACATAGCCATTAACGCCAGCTTGCGCTGCGGCAATAATTTGTTCACGTTTTGCTTCTGCTGTTACCATTAATACTGGCAAGTGTTTTAATGAATCGTCAGCTCTAATGGCTTTTAACAAATCAATCCCTTGCATACCCGGCATATTCCAATCGGTTACGACAAAGTCAAAATCGCTTTTTTGTAACATCGGTAGTGCGGTATTGCCATCATCTGCTTCTTGAGTATTATTAAATCCCAAGTCTCGCAACAAGTTCTTTATGATACGTCTCATTGTTGAAAAATCATCAACAATCAGTATCTTCATATTCTTGTCCAAGGTTTCCTCCGGTGAGCTTAATTCGTTGCTCTTATTAGTAATTATACCTGTGTCCAATGCTTGAGTTTGCCTTTGAGACGCAGCATTGCCTGACTTAAAATCTGGCTAACACGCGACTCGCTGACCTCAAGAACGGCACCGATTTCTTTTAAATTTAACGCTTCGTCATAATATAGCGACAAAACTAGCGCATCTCTTTCGGGTAATGTGGTAATTGCTTGTGCTAATGCCGATTTAAACTGCACTTCGGCTAAAGAATCAAAACTTTCATCCTCAGTTAATTCATCAGACACAATCACATCTTCTGAAACACCTAAGTCTTCAATCCCAATAACTTTTCCTACTGAAACATCGTTTAAAATATGGTGATACTCCTCAAGAGATATTTCCAATTTTTCTGCGATTTCAGTATCTCTGGCATCACGACCTAATTCTTGACCCAGTTCATCGATAACTTGTGCAACACGGCGTTGGTTACGATGTACCGAGCGCGGCACCCAATCACCACGGCGAATCTCGTCGATCATCGAACCACGAATTCGGATCCCAGCAAAGGTTTCAAATTTGGCGCCTTTAGAGCCATCAAACTTTGATGATGCTTCCAGCAGTCCCATCATCCCAGCTTGCAATAAGTCATCAAGTTGTACCGATGCAGGCAGCCTTGCCAACATATGATGTGCAATTCTTTTTACCAGCGGTGCATACTGTTCAACAATTGAGGTTTTATTATCAAACTGAGTATACGCGGCGGCTTTATTCACTCGGTGTATCCTCTTTTACTTCTTTGCGCTGAACAAGACGTTCAACAAAGAACTCTAGATGACCACCAGGCTGCTGTGGCACAGGCCAGCTCATGATTTTATTGGCTAAACCGTGGTAAGCAATGGCTGCTGGTGATTTTGGAAATGCTTCCACAACCAACTTCTGCTTACGTACTGATTTACGTAAATTTTCATCAAATGGCACTGTCGCAACAAGCTCTAAAGCCACATCTAAAAATCTATCGGTTACTTTACTTAACTTGGCGAATAACTCCATGCCTTCTCGCAAACTGCGCACCATATTTGCCACAATTTTGAAGCGGAACACACCGTGCTCACGACTTAATATTTTGATCAGGGCATAGGCATCGGTTATTGATGTCGGTTCATCACAAACTACAATCAATACATCTTGTGAGGCACGGGAAAAACTCAGCACCATATCAGAGATACCCGCTGCGGTATCAACGATTAAAATATCAAACTGGGTTTTCATATCGCTAAAGGCACGAATTAATCCAACATGTTGCGCTTGGGTCAATTCCACCATCGCTTGAGTGCCTGATGTGGCAGGTACAATACCAATGCCTTTCGGGCCTCGAACAATAATGTCGTCTAATTCTGCTTCGCCAGATAATACGTGAGATAAGTTTTTCTCAGCTCGAATACCTAACATCACATCAACGTTGGCGAGTCCTAAATCGGCATCGAGTACTAAAACCCGTTTGCCTTTCTCAGCAAGTGCTACCGCGGTATTAATCGACACACTGGTTTTACCCACGCCGCCTTTACCACCGCTGACTGCAATTACTTTTACTTTATCGTTATTTGGTTGATTCATCATACGTAAACCACTTGCTTGATCTCGGGTCATATCTTTACTCGAATGCATAGGCCATGTCATTTGACCACGCAGTGTCAGGTGACGTTTGAGGTTTTGTTTCGTTAAGTGCTGCTAACGCTTGTCTTGCTAATGAAAGCGTATCGGCAACCTGCATATCTTCTGGAACACGTTGCCCATCAGTAACATAACTTAGTGGCAACCCATTTTGGATTAATACACTTAATGCGCCAGCAATAGATACTGACTCATCTAATTTTGTCAGTATACACCCAGATAACGGGATTCTTTTAAAATGTTCTACGGCATCGAGTAACACTCTTCGTTGAGAGGTTGCCGACATCACCAAATAACTACGAATGGGTATTCTGGTGTTTGCCATCAAATCATCTAACTGCTGATAAAGGCGTAAATCTCGTTGCCCCATACCCGCAGTGTCAATCAATACTAACTTACGATTCTTAAACTGATAAAGAATTTGTTCTAATTCAGTTAAATCATGTGCTTGTTTAACTGGACAGCCCATTATTTTGCCATAAGTTGCCAATTGCTCAAAGGCTCCAATACGATAATGATCTGTGGTAATTAACGCAACTTGTTCTGGGCCATGATGAGCGGCAAATCTGGCAGCAATTTTAGCCAATGAAGTGGTTTTGCCGACACCAGTTGGACCGACAAATGCGACTACGCCACCAGTGCGCACAATATCGTCACCTTGGTTATCGAGCAGGTTGGCCAAACTTTGGGGTAAGGCTCTGACTAAATCGGCGGGAGAAAACTGCTGACTTAGGCTGGATAACTTGGCAGCGACAGCAGGCGAGAACTCTGCGGCAATTAATTTACTTTCAAGCATCGCGCCCACAGGATCGGTGCGTTTTTTCTGTTCTTTCATTAATGAAGAAACTTGATGAGTTAGCAAACCACGCAGTGACGCCATCTCTTCGCGCATTGCTTCCATTTCAGCTGAATGACCTTTATTTGGAGATCTAGACGGCTCAATGTGTTGCTGATGCTGTCTTGGTTCTTTAGCTGCAGGTTTGCTTGCTTCTAACTGTTTAGCCCAATCTGGTAATTCCGGCTCTTCATGTTGCTGGGAAATTTGTTGCTGCAGGCGGCTATGCTGCTTTTCTAATAACGCCTGTAATGAATCAGCTACTGGCGGTGGGCTGACTTTAGTGTGTGCTTTAATAGCAGGTTTATTAGCACCAATTGACACACGGTCTTCAGTCACATTCATAAAGGCTGCAACGGGCGATTTTACTGCAACATCAACTTTAGGCTCATCGTAGTCAACTGCTGCAACAATTTCGATGCCACCAGTTACTTTCTTATTCGACATGATCACCGCGTCAGAGCCCAAAGTCTCTTTGACTTGAGCTAATGCTGAGCGCATATCCTTGGCAAAAAATCGTTTAATTTTCACTACGTACCTCTTTCAAACTGAAAGTCATTGCTATTGCCCAACTGCAGATACTATGCGTATTTGCTTTTCATCGGGTATTTCTTGGTAAGAAATAACCCGTAAATTAGGAATGGTGTATTTCACAAACCGCGACAAAGTTGACCTAAGCATGCCTGATGTCAATAAAATGGCTGGTTGACCGACCATTTCTTGCTTCTGAGAAGCATCTAATAATGACTTCTGCATACGTTCTGCAAGGCCTGGCTCAATATTGGGCCCTTCACCGCCGGTTGCCTGCATAGACTTGTGCAACATCTGTTCCAACTCTGGCGCCAATGTTATGACAGGGATTTCCAATTCGGGCCCAGAGATCTCTTGCACTATCATTCGTTTCAAGGCAATACGTACTGCAGCGGTTAACACTTCAGTATCATTACTTTTGCTGCCGTATTCTAACAGTGTTTGCACGATTGTGCGCAAGTCTCGGATAGAAACTCCTTCATTAAGAAGGTTTTGCATCACTTTTACCACTGAACCTAGCGGCATAACGTCTGGTATAAAGCCATCCACTAACTTCGGCGAGTTTTTCGATAGCATATCCATTAACTGCTGCACTTCTTCATAGCCCAATAATTTAGCCGCATTATTGGTCAGTAACTGGCTTATATGAGTAGCAACAACAGTCGCGGTATCAACCACGGTATAACCTAATGTTTGCGCATGTTCACGTTGTGCTGGAGCTATCCAAACGGCTTCTAAACCAAAAGCTGGATCTTTGGTCTCTATGCCATCAAGCTTGCCGTAAACCTGACCTGGATTAATCGCTAACTCGCAATCATGTCTTACTTCTGCTTCGCCAACTACCACGCCCATTAAGGATATTTGATAGCAGTTGGGGGATAAATCTAAGTTGTCACGAATATGCACTGCCGGTACCAAAAAGCCCAATTCCTGCGATAATTTTTTACGTACCCCTTTAATTCGACTGAGTAACTCGCCGCCTTGACCTTTATCTACCAGCGGAATAAGTCGATAGCCCACTTCAAGGCCAATGGTGTCTACATGATGTACATCTTCCCAGCTTAGCTCTTTGGGCTCAGCCTCTTTGACATCGCTTGGGCCTTTAACTGCTTTTTCTAGCGCAAGGGTTTTATTGTCGTTATTGCGTTTATAAATAAAGTAAGCTGCGCCTGCGGTAATAAATGCAAACGTTAAAAACGCGAAATGTGGCATACCAGGTACAACACCCATAACAAAAAGCACGGCTGATGCAATGGCCATAGACTTAGGACTATGGAACATTTGGCTGATCATCATCCCGCCCATATCGCCAGACTCATTTTGGCGCGTCACCATCAAGGCGGCGGCGATAGATAAAAGCAATCCGGGTATTTGCGCCACCAAACCATCACCAATGGTCAGTAAGGTATAAATCTCCACCGCGCTTGAAAAATCCAAGCCGTGCTGCACCATGCCGATGACAAAACCGCCAAGGATATTAATCACCAGAATCATAATCCCAGCAATAGCATCCCCTTTCACAAATTTTGACGCACCGTCCATCGCGCCATAAAAGTCAGCTTCTTTCGTCACTTCAGCACGGCGAATACGTGCCTGATCTTGAGTTAATGTACCGGCATTTAAATCGGCATCAATGGCCATCTGTTTACCCGGCATGGCGTCCAAGGTAAAACGTGCGCTCACTTCTGAAATACGCCCCGCACCTTTGGTTACTACGGCAAAGTTGATGATGATCAGGATTAAAAACACCACTAAACCCACAGCATAGTTACCGCCAATCACCACCGAACCAAAGGCTTCAATCACTTTACCCGCGGAGTCACCACCGTTATGCCCCTCAAGTAACACTATTCGTGTTGAGGCCACATTCAATGCTAAGCGTAATAAGGTGGCCACCAGTAAAACAGTCGGAAATGCGGCAAAATCTAGTGGGCGATCACTATAAATAGCGACAAGTAACACGATTAAAGCGAGGGAAATGTTAAAGGAGAATAGAATATCAAGCAGAAATGGCGGCATCGGCAATACCACCATACCTAATGCAGCCAGCACCAATAAAGGGGTACCAATACCTTTGAATGTGCTAAATCGTATTTGCTTTGCTTGACCTAGCGCTGTCTTTACATCCATTAACCGTAAACCCTTTCGTAATATTTTTGACGCTGACATCAGCGAAATGCAATTACTAAGCCAAGCTATTAGTTAATAGCAGCTGTTGCGGTTTGAATGCCTAAAAACACCGCAGCTAATGTTTTAAATCATCCGGAATAGGTTGATTGAGCGGAATAGGTTTTGGACGTTTACCGCGACCCTTTTGGTATTGTTTTAACTGAAATACGTAAGCTAAGATTTGTGCAATGGCGGTAAATAGTCCTTCCGGTACCTGTTGGTCAATTTTAGTTGTATGATATATGGCTCTGGCTAGCGGCGGCGCTGATACAATTGGCACTTCGTGCTCTCGGGCTATTTCGCGAATTTTAAAGGCCACATCATCAACCCCTTTTGCCACTAAAAATGGCGCAGATGAACGACTGGCATCATATTTTACTGCCACAGCGTAATGCTCTGGGTTAACCACAATCACATCGGCATTGGGCACTTCAGACATCATGCGTTTATTGGCCATCTCATGCTGCAATTGCCTAATACGGCCTTTTACTTCAGGCTTACCTTCAGAGTCTTTATACTCGTCTTTAACTTCTTGTTTGGTCATTTTAAGCTGTTTATTGTGGTTCCATATTTGAAATGGCACATCAATCACCACAATCAATAGCATTGATGAACACAATAAAATAAACATCCATACCAATAGATCCAGCGCATGGTAAATATTTCCCGGTAAATGACCCATAGATAAGGTCAAAATATCGTAAAAATAAAACGACAATAAAAAATACGCCGATATTGCCACCACCAAAAATTTAGCAATACCTTTAGTTAGTTCAACTAAGGCCTGGGTGCCAAACATTCTTTTAAAGCCTTTAGCAGGGTTCATTTTACTGCCCTTAGGCATAAAAGCTTTAACCGAAAAAGTAATACCGCCTAAGACAATATTGCCAAGAAAGGCAATAAAGGCGAGAAAAGCAATGAAACTGAATAATGGCCAAGCAAGCTCAGCGCCAATAACCCCCCAAACTAGGAACATAGAGTTGGTGTCATAGATCTGATCCCGCTCCATGGTGAGCATTTGCGTCATCACGCTGTGTAAGCTGCGCGCCAGATCTTGGCCAACAAACGCAAACCCCACAGCAGATGCTAATAATACTGCTGCGGTTCCTAACTCTTTAGAGCGGGCGACCTGACCTTTTTCACGGGACTGTTCCAGTCGCTTGGCGGTGGGGTCCTCGGTGCGTTCTTGACCGGTATCTTCTGCCATCTTGTCCCTACTGGCTTATGGAACCGTCAATGTGACAGGTCAGTTGTAAAATATCACACATCAGCAGCTGGGCTTGCAGCCACACCTGATCAAAATGAGACATGATAGGGCCTAGGGTCAGCCAGAGAATAAATAAGCCACTGACCATAGTCACTGGAAAACCGATGGCAAAAATATTCAACTGCGGTGAAGCCCGGGTCATTACTCCAAACGAGAGGTTAATAAGCAATAATGCCACAATCGCTGATATTGACATGGTTAACGCCGCGCCAAACATATAACTGCCAAACTCGGTAAGTTTTTTATAATTGGCAATGCTAAAGCCTTCGGTTGAAACCGGAATGGTTTCAAAGCTGGCCACCAGCATTTTAAACATCAATAAATGACCATCTACACTTAAAAAAATCAAGGTCGCCAGCAATAAAAAGAAGTTACCCACTACCGGGGTTTGCTCACCGGAGCCTGGGTCCACCATGGAAGCGAAGCCTAAACTGGTTTGCATACCAATAATTTGCCCTGTTAATACAAAAGTTTGCATCACTAAAATGGTCACAAAACCAATAGCTGTGCCCACTAAAATCTGCTGAGCTGAAACAAATACTGCAGTTAATGAAAATAGCTCCACATATGCTGTTTTTGGCAGTACCGGCGCAACGGCAATGGTGATGGCCATCGCCAATAATAAGCGGATCCGCGACGGAGTCGTATTGGCGCCAAAGACCGTCATTACCATTAGCATTGAAGAAATACGAAACAGCGGCCAAATATAGGCGGCAATGGTTTGGCTAATTTCCTCGAACAGAATATCCAATGACCTAACCTATAACCTGCGGGATCATATCCACCATATTATAGAAAAAATCCATCATGGTTTGCACCAGCCAATGGCCTAAAAACATCAGTGAAAACAGGGTCATTAATAGACGCGGTAAGAAACTTAAGGTTTGTTCATTAATGGAGGTGGCAGCCTGAAACACCGCCACAATCAAACCGACAAATAAACCCGGTAAGATAATAGCCGAGACAATGAGCACGATAACGGACAGCGCCTCACGAAAAATATCAATCAATGACTCTGGTGACATTAGCCCTGCTCCCTAAACCCTAAGTGCCGAAACTACTGGCCAAGGTGCCCAGTACTAAGCCCCAACCATCAACCAACACAAACAGCATGATTTTAAAGGGCAAGGACACAATCATCGGCGATAACATCATCATACCCATTGCCATCAAAATACTGGCGACCACCAAATCCAATACCAAAAATGGCACAAATAACATAAAGCCAATTTGAAACGCGGTTTTAAGCTCACTGGTGATAAACGCTGGTATCAAAACGCTCATCGGAGCCAGCTCAGGGGAAGTGATATCGGTATAACCTGAAATTTCGACAAAGGTTTCTAAATCTGTGGTTCTGACTTGCGCCAACATAAACTGCCTTAAGGGCTCTTTACCCACTTCAAAGGCTTGCTGCATTGTCAGAGTTTCATTCATGTAAGGTTTTACCGCTTCAGCATGAATTTTATCAAATACTGGCGCCATGATAAAAAAGGTCATGAACATGGTAATGCCAATGAGCACCTGATTTGATGGGGTTTGCTGCAAACCTAATGCTTGGCGCAAAATTGATAGCACCACGATGATGCGGGTAAATGAGGTCAGCATTATTACCATTGCTGGAATAAAGCTCATGGCCGTCATTAGCAGTAAAATCTGCATAGTGACTGAATATTCGGTACTGCCGTCAGCCCCTGCAGTCACTGTCACTGCTTTTAGTAAGCCATCTTCTGCAAAACTAACTGGCGTGAACATTAATCCAGCCAACAAAGCCAGCATTATCCATCTTTTCATTATTGCAGATCCTTGGCCTTGACTGTTGCTTGCGCTTTGGCTTGCTTGAGACGAGTGGCAAAACTAGTGCTTTCTATTTCAACGTTTGTGTCTAGCTTATCAATAAGGTTAACTTGCTGTGAGGTCACCCCTAACAGATATTGCTGACCTTCAAGCTCAACCAGAACCAGCTTTTCTTTTTGACCAAGTGGCGTCATGGCAATGGTTTTTATCACCCCTTGATTTGACTGCACTAAGTTTAATTTTTTGACAATAAATGCCAGTAAAAAGATGATGGCGATAACGAGAATAAGCCCGCCCACCATGCTTGAAAGCGCAGCCACATTTGATGTTTCTGGGGCTTTAGACACGGTTGTGGCAACTGCGGTTGTTGCCGTGTCAGTAAGCGCAGAGCTAGCTAACGCTAGCGAGAAGAACACATTCAACACAGGGTTAAATCCTTAATGCTTGTTCGATTACTTTAACTTCTTAATGCGTTCTGTTTGGCTAATCACATCTGTCAGACGAATACCAAATTTGTCATTCACCACAACCACTTCGCCATGAGCGATAAGCGTGCCATTTACCATCACATCAAGGGGCTCACCCGCCACCCGATCTAGCTCGACCACCGAACCTTGGTTCAGTTGCAGCAAGTTACGAATACTAATAAAACTGCGACCGACTTCCATCGAAATCGTTACCGGTATATCCATAATGGCATCGAGCTTTTCAGCTTGATCATGCGAGATTGGCGCGGCTTCATCTACCAGTTCATCAAGGGCGACTTGTTCAGCTTCTTTTGCTTCTTCAAGTGCCTGCTCTGCCATTGCTGCAGCCCAATCATCGGTATCACTCATTTATTTCACCTTAAAATTCTGACATGTTATCCGTTAAACATTCACGGACAATAATTATTAAATCTATAAATTATTATTAATTTCAGCATCTTGTTTAAAAAACTTTTTAAAAAAGATTGTTAAAATAAAACTTTTTTTGAAATAAGCCTGTCTATAGCACAGTAAGATCGCGGGCTTTGCCTTTACGAGTAATTAGCTGTAATTCTGATTTCGCCGTTTCAGGCCTTGGAATAACTTCGCTAATTTTTAATGCCAGATTTTCGCGGGATTGACCTAGCTTACAGCGGTAAGTCGGTAAGTCCTCAACTCGCATCATCACATGCTCAGGCAGCTCAATAGGAATAATATCCCCAGCTTTAAAGCCCATCACATCTCTTAATGTCACTTCATGCTCAATGATGTTGGCATCAATCCCTACTTGCACATCCATGATCTCATCACGCAATGCTTGTCCCCAACGCATATCAGTATCTTGTTTATCACTTTGAACACCGGCATCAAGCAGCTCACGAATAGGCTCGATCATCGAATATGGCATGGTGATATGAAAATCACCGCCGCCGCCATCCACTTCAATATGAAAAGAGTTAATGACCACCACTTCTGTTGGGCTAACAATATTGGCCATGGCAGGGTTGACCTCTGAGTCTAAATACTCAAACTCAACATCCATTACTGGTGCCCAGGCATCTTTATAATCTTCAAAAATGATTTTCAATAGCAGCTGGACGATACGACGCTCTGTGGGAGTAAACTCACGCCCTTCAATTTTTGCATGAAAGCGGCCATCACCACCAAAAAAGTTATCCACCAAAATGAAGACTAACCTTGCTTCCATGGTGATAAGCGCCGTGCCTTTTAACGGACTAAAGCGCACCATATTCAGGCTGGTTGGTACGAATAGGGTATGAACGTACTCACCAAACTTAAGCATTTGCACGCCGTTAATAGACACTTCAGCAGCACGGCGCATCATGTTAAACATGCTGATGCGTAAGTGACGAGCAAAACGTTCATTTACAATTTCAAGGGTTGGCATTCGCCCACGAACAATGCGATCTTGAGAGGAGAAATCATATGCTCTGGTTTCATCAGTATCATAAATATCATCTTCATCAACATCGTCGACGCCATGGAGTAGCGCATCAATTTCGTCTTGGCTTAATAAATCACTCACATCATCACCTTGGATTTTTCATGGCGTTATTGCATTACAAAACCAGTAAAAAGTACTCTTTCAACGACTTTTTGGCCGGTTATGGGTTGCAATGTATTTTGAACATTTAATAGGGCTAATTGGCGTAATTCATCTTTACCCGCTTGGGTACTTAGCTTTTGTACATCTGCTGCGCTAAATGTGTTTAAAAGCGCATGTTCAATTAAAGGAATGTGCATTTTTGCAGTAACGCCGTCATCGCCTCGCACCATTAACTGCACTTTTATTTCAACTAAACGTGAACGATTAGCACCCGCTAGATTGAATAAAAATGGTCTTGGCATACCCACATAATTTGCCTTACCAGTAGCAGCATCAGTTACTACAGTTGCAGTACTTATGTCAGTTGCAGGTGAGTTTGCAGTCGCTTTCGCATTGTCGCCAATAAAAAACAGCACTGTCACAGCAATGCCTGCCAGCAGCAACATGCCAACCACCAAAAAAATAATCATTTTATTGATACTTTTTGGTGGGTTCTGGGTAGTTAATTCTAAAGAAGCTTCTTCTGGCATAAATGATTCCATCACGCTGTTGTTATTATTGTGTTAACTAAGTTTCAGCTTAGTTTTTGATTTTGCGATCATTAACCCATAGGTTACCGACTTAAGCGTAATAATCTATAGCTGAACTGCCACTCATGGCATGTTTTGTGACTATCTCAAGTTCTTGTGCTGAAATTTCATCCAAAAGCCTGTCATTACTAGCACTCGACTCATCATAATCAGCGTTTTTCTGCTGTTCGCCGTCTTGAGAAACATGACTGTCAGCCAATTGCAGCCCTTCTTCTGCTAGCATTTCCCGTAGCCGCGGAATAGCTTGCTCCAATAGGTCTCGGGTTTGTGTCTGCGCCACTTGAAATTGCACTTGGGTTTGATCGCCATTAACTTGAACTCTGACCACCATAGGGCCAAGCTCTGCCGGATCTAATCGAATTTCCGCATGTTGAATGCCCTGTCCTACCATCGTCATGAGTTGTTGCTTCATCACAGGGGCGAACTTTTGGATCATCTCCTGCATTTGCCCTACCGATTCAGATCCTTGGCGTAACGATAATTGAAATTGCGGCACATCACTTTTATGCACTGACGTTAAGCTACTTTGATTTTGTATCGCCTTGAGATCCACAGATTCTGCATCAAGAGTAAACTCACCAGCGCTAAGGGCAATGGCATTATTTGCTAGGGCATTACTACTAGGACTATTGGCAGAGGAAGGAATAGCAGACTTATCCATGGATACCGAGAACTCAGCTTTACTCAGGTTAACCCCAGATTCCTTTGAGGTTATTTTGCCTTCAATACTGTCAGGAGCGCCTAAAGTTTTGTTTGCATCAACTAAGCCTTTGTTTACATCAACTAGGTTTTTGTTTACATCAACAGCAGCGCTATTGTTATCCATTATGTTTTTATGAATTGAACTAAAGCCACTGCTAAGTGCAAGGGCTGGTTTTTCAGCATTATCTATGGCGCTGGTTGTTGCTAACTCAATCAAAGGGAGTAAGGCTCCACCTTGGATGGGAGTTTGCTGGTTAAAGTCAGTGATCAGCTGATTTAACTCCTTGACTGATAATGCTGACAACTCAGCTGCAGACATTGCACTAAATTCAGATAAATTTTGTAGTTGCTCAGCTGAATAGTCACTTAAAAATTCTGTAGTTGAACTGTCGGTATCTGCTGCCATAGCATCTATTTGGGGCATTGAAATCGCTTCAGCTAAGTTACCTAAAGCCTCTTGTGACAGTTCAGCTGAATCGGCCTCAATAGCCAGCGGCAATATGTTGCCACCTGTTGGTTGGCTATTGGTTTCAAAATTTTCTGCTAAGTCAATTTGAGCAAAGATTAAAGCAATATCGGTTTCTGCAGCAATATGCTCTTGTGAGGCATTGTCATCCACCAGATTGATATCTGTGTTATTTTCAGAAGCTTGCTCAGTGTTACCCTGCATCTCATCAGTTTGAGAAACTTGATTAAGCGCCGACAAAAAAGATGAGCTATCAGTACCTTGCGGCGTCTCTCCCGTTGGGGAATTCGCCATTTTATTGCTATTTCCAAGTAAAATATTACTCACTTGCTGCATAACAAACTCCGAGTTAATAACACCGAAAACTTACTTGGTGCTATAAAATTATGAAAGTCACATTGCTGACGCTTTTATTATTAATAACGAACCAAGCAATAAGAGTGCCAGAATAAAAATTAATTAGGCTAAAAACGGATAAGGGAATTTAACGCGGGGTTTTACGAATAAACTGCTGCATCGCAAATTCATCTGAGGCTTTTTGCTCTTGTTTATTGGCTATTTGCTGAGCTTTTTGATCATTTTTAGCTAACAACAATTCAACCGCTTTACGCTTTTGTTGCTTTTGCTGCCAATTAACTTGTCGATGTTGGGTCTGATTTTGTGCTTCTTTAACGGTATTAACTTGCTGCACTAGTGCTTGGTCAATTTGCTTAATAAATTCATGAAAAGAATGATATTCACTGGCACTTAGCGTTTTGCCTTGATTTTCATTCATTTGCTTCATGTACTCGAGGCGATAATTATTTAACGCCTCTAATTGCCCCTCACATTTTTGTAGTTCTAATTGTGCAGATTTAAGCTGTAAAGCCGCCTGTTCTTCTGCTTCTTTATTGAGTTTAAGCACTGTGATTAATGGATCAGCCCGGCGCATTATTTACACTGAGCAGCAATCTGCCCAACCATGGTTTGACTGTTATCAAAGGAAACAACATCTTTAAATCCTTGGCGTAAAAATGCATTCATCGCTGGTTGTAACCGAATAGCGTTATCAATGCGTGGATCGCTGCCTTGTGAATAAGCCCCAATTGAAATTAAGTCTCTGTTTTGCTGATAAAGTGAATACATCTGTTTAACCAGACGCATGGACTCTAAATGCTCAGTGCTAATCACCATAGGTGCGACGCGGCTAATGGACTGCTCAATATCAATCGCGGGGTAATGGCCAGAATCTGCCAGCGTTCTTGATAACACAATATGACCATCTAAAATCGCCCGTGACGCATCGGCAATGGGATCTTGTTGATCATCACCTTCGGTAAGCACGGTATAAAAGGCGGTAATCGAACCTTGACCTGGGCCGCCGTTACCTGCCCGTTCGACCAAGCGGGGTAATTTAGCAAACACCGATGGCGGATAACCTTTGGTCGCCGGAGGCTCACCCACTGCCAAGGCTACTTCACGCTGGGCTTGGGCGTAACGGGTTAAACTGTCCATCAATAACAATACGTTATAGCCAAGGTCTCTAAAATACTCCGCAATACGTGTTGAGGTTTCACAGGCGCGTAATCGCATCAATGGTGAAGTATCAGCAGGTGCTGCGACCACCACAGATCTGGCTCGGCCTTCTGGGCCTAAAATCTCTTCAATAAACTCTTTTACTTCACGGCCACGTTCACCCACCAGCCCCACCACAATAATGTCAGCAGTGGTGCCGCGAGTCATCATGCCTAACAGCACACTTTTACCCACACCAGAGCCGGCAAACAGGCCCATCCGCTGGCCTTTACCTACGGTCAACATGGCATTAATGGCTCTAACCCCCACATCTAATGGTTCGGTAATCGCGCGGCGCGATAAAGGGTTAATGGGCGGCGCATGACGCGAGGCATGTTGCTCAGTATTTAATGGTCCAAGGCCATCAAGGGGTAAACCACTACCGTCTAAAACTCTACCAAGTAAACTTAAGCCGACATTTAACCCTGACTGCTCACCTAAAGGCTGCACTCTTGCTCCCGGTAACACCCCTCTTAATTCATCTACGGGCATGAGATAAAGTAATTCATCATCAAATCCAACGACTTCAGCCACTAGCTCACCGGCCATGGTTTCGATAGAGCATAAACTGCCAACAGGGGCTCTACAGCCGGTAGCTTCGAGGGTTAAGCCAACAACCCTAACCAGCTGACCACTGGCCACAGGCCGAATGGGGGTGACTTTATTACTATGGAGTTTAAATTTATTTAGTAACTGATGTTGGCGATTTAGCATCATCTACCTCATCAACAAGGTGTAAACCCTCTTCATGTACGACAGAAGAAACATTGTCATCAGTGAGTTGATCCCGCTTTGCTCCCACCACCTTAAGGCTACATTCGCTAGCATCCTCGGCAATGCTAGTGGTGTAGTGACTTGAATCTGACTTAATCGTTTGCACATTGGCCTGAATCGCTGCGACCTGTTGCTGCAAGCCACTAAGAGCTTGACTCATACGCGCTTCAACTCGTAAGTCGACACTGGAGCGCTCGCTGTGAATGATGCAGTCACCGTTTTTAAGAGATGGATCAGCTTCAATTTCCCAACGATTCTTAGCTAATTGCGCTTCACTGTATAATTGATTAACAAGTGCAGCATCATCTGGGCTAAACCTCAGAGTGACTTGTTGTTTTTTAATCGGTAACGAATCTACCCCTTGACGCAGTACAGATAAAATATGTTCAGGATGAGTTTGTAATTCATTACCGACGATGGATTTGGTCAGATTAATGGATAGCTGTAATAGCTCAGCTTCAATTTCAGCATCAAGCACTAATAAGGGTTGCTCAAATTGCTCAACTAAGCCAGATAAACGCTCAAGCATCTCATTAGCTTTGGCTAAACCCACTTCATAACCTTGTTGTTCTCCTTGGCTAAAGCCTTCAGCGTGACCTTGCTCTAAACCTTCAAGCCGACCTTGCTCCGTGCCTTTCGCTAGCCCATCAAGCTGGCCTTGCTCAAAACCTTCTTGTTCAGCTTCAACTCGAATTTGCTCTATTTCAGCCATGGTAGGCGGTAAAAGGGGCTTGTCTTCAGCAACAGGCTGGGAATTTTGACGTCCTAGTTGGCCAAATAAATTTGAGCCAGTGTCCGTTTTTTGTTGGGAAACATCCGGTAATTGCCAATGGCTAAAATCTTCATCAACTTCTGTTAGGTTATTATTGTTATTAGCTTTAGTCATGATTGGTCTGGTTGTACCTCGTTATAAAATCGGCTTAAATCGGACTATAGGAACTCATCACCACCGCCGCCACCGAGCATAATTTCGCCGCTGTCACTTAATCGACGCGCAATCGCAAGGATCTCTTTTTGAGCCATTTCCACTTCACTGATCCTTATCGGCCCCATGGCTTCAAGATCATCACGTAATAGCTCACCTGCTCGCTTAGACATATTACCAATAATTTTGTCAGATAACTGATCATCAGCACCTTTTAATGCTTTCATTAGCACATCTTGTTGAACTTCACGCAGCAAAGCTTGAATACCGCGATCATCTACATCAATTAAGTTTTCAAACACAAACATCAGATCTTGAATTTGCTGCGCCATTTCTTCATCAGATTCACGCATGGTTTCCATGATCTGGCCTTCAACACCCGTATCAAGGAAGTTCATGATATTGGCCGCCGCTTTCAAGCCGCCCATTTTCGCAGCTTGTGCGCCGCCTTGTCCGGCAAATTGTTTTTCCATGATGTCGTTTAATTCTTGCAAAGCTGCTGGTTGAACTTCTTCTAAGTTAGCAATGCGCATCATTAAATCTAAACGGGTATTTTCAGGGAACTGACTGAAGATTTCAGCCGCTTGATCAGGCTCTAAATAAGATAAAACAATAGTTTGGATTTGTGGATGCTCGTTTTGAATAATGGTCGCCACTTGGCGTGCATCCATCCACTTAAGCGAATCTAAGCCTTTAGCGCCACTGCCCATAATAATTTGTTCAATCAAATTACCGGCTTTGTCTTCACCTAGGGCCGCAGTTAATGCTTTGCGGACAAACTCTTCACTGTTAAAACCAATGGAAGAAAACTTCTGAATCTCTTCCAAAAACAGCTTATGCACCCCAATGACTTTCTCTTGACCAAAGTCTTGCATGGCGGCCATGGCCATACCGACTTTTTGCACTTGTTTTGGCTCTAAGTGCTTTAAGATTGAGGCGGCATCTGCTTCACTTAAGCTCAGTAACAAAATAGCAGTTTTATCAATGCCACTCAGCTCTTCAAGAGTAGGCTGTTCGCCTACGGGTGCTGCCAGGGTATTATTTGCCATCTTCTTGTAACCAACTCTTAATTACTTGGGTAGAAAGTTCAGGTTCATTAGCCACTAATGCCCTAATCGACTTAATCATATCATCATCTTTATGCAGGTTTGGTATTTGAATCGAGCCATCATCGGCATAGCTATAATCTGCTTGTTGGCTATTGAGCATACCCAAGGTATCGGCGGCATACTGATCTTCAATCTCAGCCAATTCATGACCTAAGCGCGGCTCTTCGGGCATCTCGACTTCGTCGTTATTAAACAAACGATTTAACATAGGGCGAATCACAAACAAAATCAGCACTAAGACTAAAAACGCCCCTAACACCAATCTCACCGCGCGCCAAAACCAAGGCTGCTCCCACATTTCAGCGGCGGGCAGCTCTTCAATAAGCTGGTTCATAAACGGTACTGTGACCACTTCTAAGCTATCACCACGTTGACTGGTAAAGCCCATCGCCCCTTCAAGTAAGCGACGAATATTGGTTAGCTCTTGTTCGGTGCGCGGAATGCGGGTCACTATGCCACTTTCATCAGCTGGTCCCGGTTTATAATCAATGGCCACCGACACACTGACTCTGCGCACCACACCCACTTGCTGGCGGGTATGGCTGATGGTGGTATCAAGTTCAAAATTACGGGTTGCTTCTCGATGGCTATTGCCATTAACCGCTGTAGTTTGCTCTGCGCCTGCTTCTTGTGGAATATCTGAATCCATAGGAGGCTGATTGGTTAATGCCCCAGGAATGCCACCCATTGATTGACCGCTTGAATTACGCTCTATGGTCATTTCACTGCGTACAGCGGGTAAATCAGGCGAAAATCGTTTCGCGGTTTGCTCAATCGCGGTGAAGTCCATGTTGACATCCACTTGAGAAGTGAAGTTTTCAGGGCCTAGAATAGGCATTAATATCGAATCGATTTTGTTACGATATTCTGCTTCTTGATGTTGCACTAATTCAAGCTCGCGGCGGGCTCTTGAGGAGGCGCCATCTTGGCTACCTGAATTTAGCAGGCGGCCATTTGAATCGGTCACTGTCACCCGGCTTGGCTCTAAGCCTTGTACTGCTGAGGCGACAATATCAACGATAGAGTCAATTTCTTCTTGGCCAAGGCTACCACGACGAACGCTCACAACTACGGTAGCGCTAGGTTTAGATTTATTACGGGCAAACACATTTTCTTTGGGAATAGCTAATATCACTTTGGCGCGGCTAATACTTTTTAGCTCTTCTATCACTCTGGCTAAATTAACTTCTTGGCTTTGTTTAAGGCGGGCTTGCTCCATGCGCTGACTAACACCAAAACCGCTGTCTTGGCTTAAATAATCGGTTGGTTGACTACTGGCTTCAACGCCTGCACGGCCCAGCAGCAGTTTGACATTTTGATATTTGTTTTCAGGAATACTGACTACATCGCCGGAGATTTTATAGGCAATTTTATTCTTATCTAAAACGTCCAATACTTGGATCATTTCAGCAGTTTCCATTTGCCCTAACGGCCTATATTCAGGCTCTTGCGCCCAAATAATCATAAATACTGCCAGCACAAGACATACAGCTAAAGCCAATATCATAGTGATTTGACGCATAAAGTCAGCACTACCAAACGAGCTTTTCAAGCCAGGTTTATTTTCCTGCTGAATCCCTGTGCTATCGACTTTATCTGAATCTAATACTAGATCTGTGCTCACAATATTTACCTACTTCAATACCAGAATATCAACAACAATACTATTAACAAAAGCCTAAACAGGCATACTCATAATTTCTTTATACGCTTCTACAAGTTTGTTTCTCACTTGCACCGTTGCTTCAAATGCAACCCCGGCTTTTTCACGGGCAATCACGGTATCAGATAAGGTCACAGTGCTATCGCCCATCTCTAATCGGGTGGCTAAATTAGCTGAGTTTGATTGTAAATCAGCCACGCCACCAACCGCTTGAGATAACAATTGGCCAAAGTCAGCACCAGAAGTATTACCGACTTTTTGAATCATATCCGCTTGAATAGGTAAGCCAAGATTAGGCGAAATCTCACCCTTTAAGGATTGCATTTCTTGTAAAAAAGGATTTGAACTAATCTGCATTGTAAACTCCATTCGTCGGATATTTGACGACTTAAAAACAGTTACAATAGAATTAGCAAGTAGGATGCCAACAATAGCTTAAATACACTTAAGCCCATGAAAAGAGCTTAAAAACAACTTGAAAGGGTGAAAAACACACAAAATAGAACCGCTTTAGTAACATCAAAGCGGTTAAGCTAATATTTTAGAATTTAGAGTTAAGTATAAAGATGAACTAAACGTCGATATTTAAGCAGGGACTTGAATACCCAAGTCACGCATTTTAGCCATTTTATAGCGCAATGTTCTGGCGCTAATTCCCAGCTTCTCAGCTACGTCTTTACGGCTACCATTACATAGATTTAAGGTTTCCAAAATAATCACATGCTCTTGAGCCTGCAGTTCGCCCCCAAGCCCATCCGTTTCAGCAGCGGCCACGGGTTGCTCATTGGGGCTCAAAGTAACATCTTCAGCTTCAAGAATAATATCCGCGCCAGTTATCTCCTCGCCATTATTCAGTATCAAGGTGCGCTGAATAACATTATCCAGCTCACGGACATTACCTGGCCAGCGATAAGCCAATAAACGACGACAAGCTATCTCATCTAACTCTGGCACTGGTGAGACATTAAATGCCTTAGCATGCTTTACCAGCAAGTGCCTTGCTAAGGGTAAAATATCAGCCGGTCGTTGGTTTAATGCCGGCCAGGTTAGTGGAAATACATTAATGCGGTAATATAAATCTTCTCTAAATGCGCCCGATGTTGCCATGGACTTTAAATCACGGTTTGAAGTGGCAAGTACCCTCACATCAAGAGCTATGGTTTTACGGCCACCTAAACGCTCAACTTCACGCTCTTGCAGTACTCGCAACAATTTGGCTTGCAGCCCTAGCTCCATTTCAGAAATTTCATCAAGCAATATGGTGCCGCCTTGAGCCTGTTCAAATTTTCCAGGGCATGCCTGATAAGCGCCTGTAAAAGCGCCTTTTTCATAGCCAAATAAGGTGGCTTCAAGCATATTTTCAGGTATTGCTGCGCAATTAATGGCGATAAAAGGTTTTTCTGCTCGAGGGCTGTTTTGATGAATATAACGTGCTAGCACTTCTTTGCCCGATCCACTTGGCCCCATGATCATCACTGAAGCATCAGAGCTTGCCACCCGCTGGGCAATATTCAGTAGCGCCAAGCTTTTGTCATCGGCGACCACAGGTTGACCTAAATTTTGTTTAAGGGGTAAGTAGCGAGATACCTGATTTAACAACACTTCAGGCGCAAAAGGTTTAGCCAGATAATCCGCCGCACCAAGTTTTATGGCGCTAACCGCACTGTCAATGGTGGCAAAAGCGGTCATTAATAAAATGGGGACTTTACTATGGTTTTGCTGTAAATAGTTTAATAGCCCTAGCCCGCCAATACCTTCCATTTGCACATCACTGATAACCATATCAAACGTCGTGGTTTTCATGGCAATAATGGCCTCTTCTGCAGAGCCCACATCAACGCAGTCATATTGGGCTAACATCAAGGTATCAAGTAAGGCTTCACGCAGCGCAGCATCATCTTCAACTAACAGTAACTTGGCTTCACTCATGGGATCCCTCCACTATTTTTTTGGCTTGTTCCGTGTCTTTAGCCATAGGAAATGATAGTCGAATTAAGCTGCCTTTGTGCGGCTGCGATGTCACCTGTAATCTGCCGCCATGATTTCTCACCACGGTTTGCACTACCGCTAAGCCTAGGCCTGTCCCTTGGCTTTTAGTGGTAAAAAAAGGCTCCAATACTTGTTGCTGCATCTCTTTTGATAAACCCTTACCGTTATCAATCACATCGATATTAATGCCGTGTTCATCTTCGCCAGTCACAATCTGAATTTCTGTGGCATTGGCCTCTAGGCTGTTCATCACCAGATTGTTAATCGCCGAGCTTAAGGCATTCGTGTTAGCCATAATGTGTTTATCGGTTTGATCAATAAAGTGTAATTTACACTGTTTGTTTTCAACAATGGGCTCACAATTTGCCAGCACAGGCTCAATAATATCTGCAGTAGATGTCGACTCTGCGGCGCCATCTTGTTTGTTTCTTGCCATCAGTAGCATGTCATTAACTTGACGCTCTAGCTCATTAAGCCTATCGACTAACTTGCCTTGAAAACGCTTTTTAGCCGTATCATTTAATTTAGGGCTAGCAAGGTTTGATGCATATAACATTGCGGCCGATAACGGCGTTCTGACCTGATGCGCCAAGGTTGCCACCATTTTGCCCAGTGCTGATAAGCGCTGTAAATGAGAGAGGTTTTTCTGTAATAAGCGGGTTTCAGTTAAGTCAGTTAACACAATTAACTGCCCAGGCTCTGGCGACAGCGGAGTAATCGCCAGCTTTACTCGGCGGCCATCTTTTAGTGACACTTCATAACCGTCATCATCTTGGGGTGAAAAAGCGCGGTTAATAATGTCAAACCACTTGGCCCCTTGCAGCGGCCGGCCTAATAAGTCAGTTGCGACTGGGTTGGCTAAGGTCACAATACCGTCACCATTGATAATCACTACACCTGAAGGCATAGCTTGAAGAATATGCGCCATTTGATTAGACATATTAGCTGCCTTTTGCGGACGTGATGTTTCAGCTTGCAGATCGAGGTTCACTGATTGACGCAGTGTAATTGGCGCTGCTGGCGCCTCGCTGACAATTGCTGCAGGCTCGGCTAGTTTGTAGCTATCACAATACTGCGGCTGTTCTACTAGTGATTGCGCTGAATACATGGTCACTCCGTCAAAATAATAACTTTGTACTACCAATGCATTTGGTATGCCAGTTTAAAGTTTTTAACGGCGCAAAAGCAAAAAGCATGCCCTAATGCATGCTTTTTACTCGTTTTGTCTATTTGTTATTTAGCTGTAAGTTACTGTCGGTAAGAGCTTGATTAATCTTTACCCATACCGTACTTACGCATTTTTTCAACCAAGGTGGTTCGGCGTATGCCTAACATTTCAGCGGCTCTGGCAACCACGTTATCTTGTTGCTCTAACGCTTGGCGGATCATGTCAATTTCAAGCTCTGCCAATAAATCCTTAAGGTTTACCCCTTCAGGCGGTAATTCACTTGGAAAGCGGGTATCAGGTAGCTCTATGGGTTCCTCATCACTGAAGATAGATGCTAATGCATCACGCTCTTGCTGCTCTTCACTGACTTCAACACAATATTCTGGCACATCGATATAACGATATTTTCTTGGTAAGTCATTCACATCAACCAAGCCACCAGGGAATAAAATCGTTAAACGCTCGACTAAATTCGACAGTTCGCGGACATTACCAGACCAATTATGGGCCTTTAATGATTCGATTGCGCGCTGGGTAAAGCGGATTTTACCGCGGCCTTCGTTAAAAACACGGCTCACAAGCTCTTGCAATAATAATGGCACATCATCACTGCGCTCACTTAATGAAGGCATTTCTATTGGAAACACATTCAAACGATAATATAAATCTTCTCGAAATTCATTTTCGCTGATCATGGTTTCTAAGTCACGGTGAGTGGCCGCAACAATGCGTACATCGGTATTGATGGTTTTAGAACCACCGACACGTTCGAATACTTTTTCTTGCAATACCCGCAGTAACTTTACCTGCATTTGCAGTGGCATATCGCCTATTTCATCAAGAAACAGCGTGCCATTTTCAGCTAATTCAAAGCGGCCTTTACGGGTTGAAATCGCCCCAGTAAATGAGCCCTTTTCATGGCCAAATAGTTCACTTTCTAATAACTCAGGCGGAATAGCACCACAGTTGACCGGGATAAATGGTCCATCGCGGCGATCAGACATGTAATGAATATTACGGGCTACCACTTCTTTACCGGTGCCAGACTGACCCAGTACCAGCACGGTTGCGTCAGAGCTGGCCACTTGGCTAATAAGGTGTCTGACATTGGCAATACCTTCACTGCGGCCCACTAAACTTCTGAACAGTTTAGTTTGGTTAGCGCTGGTGGGTGTTTGCGGCTGTTTAGCTTGGCCATAGACTTGACAAAAATGCAGTAATTCGGTCAATTGCGGGTAGCTTATTGGCTCAGCAATGGTGCCTAATACGTTGCCACCATTAAGGTTACTTTCACCTGATAATAGCACTGGCTGCCAAGGCATTGATGACTTCACGCTTTTAATAAACTCAGCCGTGACTGATTGGGTATCAAGCACTAACGCCCGATAACGACAGTCTGCGGTTAATGAGGCAAGATCGTCTTTAGTAATTAGATGATACTTTTCACCTAAAAAATCAAAAATACAACAAAGACGAGAGACACGCTCAGAAGGGTCAGCAACAATTAATATTCGTTGTTCTATTTGCATCATTAAGAAGGCCAAAGCTCGAGTTATTATTATTTCACAGCCATTATCACGCTATACGAGATAAAACGGAAGTGCGACTTGATTGTGATTATTATATGCAATATGGATAAATATTTGGTGACAAACTTACCACAAATACATTAATACAACATCCTACCTATACGCTTTGGTTACACATAGTGTAAACACGGACATCTGCGCAATATAGTCTAAACGTTTTTATAAAATGAATATTGTATTATCAGCCAGTGAGAATCAAGTGACAAACCACAAAATTACAGCATCTCATTGATTTATGAAACCAACAGACTACTTTACACACAAATGCCAACAAACTGTGACCGGCTTTACGGCATTGAAAACCGACAAAAGGCGCTAAAAGCGCCTTTTGTTAATCAACACTTAACTAGCTTCAGAGGTTACTTGGTGCATTTCTTCTGGGATAGCATCCCAACCTTCTTTAATGGTTCGTAACAACCCCGCTACTTCATCAATGGCTTCAGCATCATTATTGATGTTGGCATCTGATAATCTGCGCAACATAAAGTCATATAACTGAGTTAAATTTCCGGCGACATCACCATCGGCTTCCATATTTAAACTGCCATTAAGCCCAGACACAATGCCAATAGCCTTACCCAATAACTCACCACGGCTGGCGATATCACCTTGATCAATGGCATATTTTGCTTGAGCAAGTCTTTCAAGTGCACCTGCTAATAACATTTGTATAATTCGGTGTGGCGACGCCACTGCCATGCCACTTTCGATTGATACCTTGCGATATGTCTGCAGTGAACCTCTCATAATTACCTACCTATTTGCATCTATAGATTTATATACGTTTATTTGGCGCTTAGCCGCATTGCCAGCCTGAAGTAATAGCTTGCGATGCTCTAACACTCTCGTAGCCTTTATAAATAAAGATTGAGTGTAATCAAACTGACTTTCAAGTATTGCTCTATCAGTAACGCTATCATCGTTAACTAACGCTTGAATGACAATTTGACGCCGTTGAATAAGTACCTGCAATTGTGATACCAACTCATCAACTTGTTCATCTTCCGGTTTAGCTTGCTCAATTTGAGCAATAAGAGAAAACGCTGCTGAATTGAGTTGTTCAAGTTCACTAAGGATGGGATTCACTGAGTACTCCAACGTAGGGGAAATAATGTTAAGCAGTATTTAGGGCTCAAAAGCGAGTTACATCGTCAAAGCATCGCCAAAGTAGCCCTATTGAATTTGTATTAAGTCTTCTTCACCACACCAGGCATAGAATCTAAGGCATTAAATAAAGAGCTCGACTGGGAGTTAAGGCTTGCCACCACTAAATCCATGGCATTAAATTGCTTATATAAACGGTCACTGTAGGCGCTCATTTTTAAATCTAATGCTTCTCGACTGTCTTCAAGGCGTGATAACTGATTATCAATGGTGTCATTACGGCCATCAATAATGCCACCGGGTTCAAGGTAGCTATCTACAAAGGTATCCAGTCGTGACGCTAGGCCAGTATCCTCAGTAATAAACATCTCTTTAATGCCGCCTTTATCAGCTTCGATGGCCTCTGATAATTTATCATCATCAATTTCTAACAAACCTTCACGGGTCGTAGTAATACCAATATTCATCAGCATTTGTGAGCCACTGCCAGAGCTGGTTTCAAAACTACTGGAAATGATATTTCTGAGCTGACTTTGTAAGCTTCGCGGCAGTGGGTCGCCTTGTAAAATAGCGGCATTTTCAGTGGCTGCATCATAGCGAGACAAGTCCTGAATCGTGGTCATTAAGGCGTTATAACTCTCAACAAACCCCTCAATTGCTGATGAGGCTTTATCGGTATCTTCATCCACCGTAATGGTGGTGGTTTTGCCAATATCAGCATCCGTCAGTTCCAAACTAACCCCGGTAATAATGTCACTGACATCATTTGAGCTTGAAGTCACCTTGACGCCATCAACCGTTAATATCGCATCAAGGGCTGGGGTGAGCTCTGTCATGGTAAAGGCATCGACTAATCCAGTGCCACCATCGGTGTCAGTTGCGGTAACGGTAATTAAATTGTCAGTGCCAGTATTTTTAGCACCTAGAATAAGCTGCGGGCCATTATCGCCATTAATAATGGTGGCGGTGACCCCATCATTATCTTCAGCGGCGTTAATCTTTTCCATGATGTCAGTTAAGCTGTCTTCAGCGCCAACCTCAATATCAAAGCTGTCACTGCCAACACCAATACTTAACGAACCTTCACCTATGGGGCTATCAGCATCTGCCACGGCAGCAGAGCCAACTTTTTGACTCTGGGCTAATTGCTCGACAATGACTTGATATTTACCCGGTACTGCACTTTCATCTACCGTAGTTTTAAAATAATCACTATTGGATTGGGACACTTTATGGCTGTCAAAGGTTGCAGAATCTGTCAGCAGCTCTAGCTTATCTTGGAATTCTGACAGTGAGCTTTTTAGTAACCCAATACCGGATATCTGCGCATTTAGCTTGCCTTCAGAGGTATCAAAACTCGCAATTTTACCGGCGCTTTCAGCATTAACTAGCGCAGTAACAATACCTGCGATATCCATGCCTGAACCAATACCTACCGATGTTAACCCCATAGCGACCTCTTTAATGCAATATCTGCTATCTAATTTGGAATAATCATAACTTTTATGATTATTGTTTTAAAACAATGACTACACTGCAGTTTCCATAAAAATACTGGCAATGTCTGTGAGCTTGCTCGCCATTTTTAATGCTTCTTCATTGGGAATTTGACGAATTAAATCACCAGTTTTAACGTCAATAACTTTAACCACCGCCTCCCCTGACTCTTCGTCAATATTAAAGGCTAAGCCTTTTTGCATTAGCGATAATTGCTGATTAATATCATCAACCGCATGCTGCAACTGCTCAGCATCGGTTTTAGCCGTTTCATTGACTTTATCTGTGGTGCGCGCCACATCGCCGGCTTTTTGAATTCCCTCTTCAGCCAGTGCGGTTGATGCTTGGGCGGCATTTTTTTCTGCAAGGGTAGCTAAACTATCTTTACGCATTGCAGCATTGGCCACATTGGTGATATTGACATCCATGATGCACCTCGACAAACTCAATAATTTAAGCAATTAATGCGCCAACTAAGATGGTGGCGATAAAAGGCAACAAGTAGAAAAACCACAATCGATTTAACTTAGTTACCAATGCGATAATTGCCATACATAAACAGCCACCCAAACAAGTGACCCATAATTCACTTTACTAAAAAGCACAAAGGGAGAATCGTTGCCGAGTCTCCCTTTAAATCTAACCTTAGCGTAATGCTAGTGCGTTCTTAGCGCGAAGTTAATTAACGCTTCGATGTCATTATAAAAGAGACAATGCCGTTTGCGGTAACTGGTTAGCTTGTGACAACATCGCTGAAGACGTTTGTGACAGAATCTGTTGCTTAGTTAACTGCGCAGTTTCTGAAGCAAAATCCAC
>NZ_JBFRKG010000047.1:0-2015 GCF_041469325.1 Shewanella sp. 10N.286.51.B8 | reverse complement strand
CAAACGGGTGATTTAAGTGATTCTGTCACTGAAGATACCGTCGCAGTGATAACCCAAACCGGTGAGCGCCATAACGCCTTTATTAGCCAAATCGGTTTATCTTCAGATGCTGTCATCACTCAAACGGGCACAGAAAACCACACCGATATCGAACAAACTGGGATTAATAACACGGCATTAATCATTCAAGATGATGCTAGCAATATAGCCAATGTTACCCAAGCTAACATGGACAATGCTGTATCAATCAATCAGAGCGGTTCTGTGGTCGGTATGGGTAATACGGCAATGGTGCAACAAGACGGCATTAATGAATCGGTTGATATTGTTCAAGTCGGTAATTCAAATATGACTGAATCATATCAATATTATTCAACAGAGGGTAACTCGGTTGATGTTGAGCAAATCGGTGATAATAATAGCGCCATTACCATTTCTTATAAAGATTTGTCTGCCGTAATTATTAATAGCAAAGCCATTATTATGCAACATGGTAATGGTAATAGAGGCGTTGTTGACACTTGGGATAGCGGCGGAGTTGTCAGCATGACTCAGCAAGGTAATGATAACTTTGCAACTGCACAAAGTTATGGCGAAAGTACCATTGATGTTGAGCAAGTCGGCCAAGAAAATTATGTGTATGCTACTTCTGGACCCGGTAAATCTAGCCATGTTCAAATTAGCCAAAATGGAGAGTTTAATGCAGCTGAAGGAGGCTGGATAGATGCTACTGATGAAAGAACAGGTGCAGTTGTGAACATAAGCCAAGTAGGCAGTCAACATTTTATCAGCTTTGAAGCTATTGGAAATAATAGCCTTGTATTCGCTACTCAAAAAGATATCTATAACAGGTCATATATTGTCGCTTCTGGCAACGAGAATTCAGCAATATTGGATCAATCCGGTATGGAAAATACTGCAGACCTTTTTGTGCGAGGAAATTACAATACCGGAACAGTGACTCAAAGTGATAAAGATAATGATGTGAGTGCGTTCATATATGGTGAAAACAGTACATCAACGGTAAGTCAAAGTGATGTAGATAATAGAGTCAAGTTACGTTTATATGGAGAAAATAGCTCAGTGATTGTTACACAAAGTGGCTCAACTGCTGGTAAGGGGAATTTTGCCGACGTTGAGCAACATAATGCAGATAACAAGGTTTCAGTTGACCAATCTGGTGAAATGAATACCGCGACAGTATTGCAGCCCGCAACAAGCTTATGGGGTTCAGATTCTGGTAACAATATTTCAGTCGAGCAGACGGGTAGCAGTCATACAGCAACTGCTCGCACCTATTCTGGGGGAAATAGTAGCATTGACATTACTCAGCTAGGTGCTTCAAATACTGCTAGGGCATTAACTTATGGAGAAGGGGATATTTCAACTGTTTATCAAGATGGGACGGGAAATCGAGCAACAGCACAAAGCTGGTATGATGGAAGTACGGCGGTAATAAATCAACAAGGTGATGATAACGTTGCACGGGCTTTTACTGGTGCTTATCGCTCTAATGCTAATATTGAGCAAGTGGGTGTAAGTAACTCTGTAATTGCTCGTACTTACGGATTGGCTGATGAAATAATTATTAGTCAAGTTGGAAAAGATAACAATATTATTGCAAACCTAAGTCATCAAAATGGGGTTGATGGTGGTAATAATGCTTCAATTATTCAAAATAAGATGGACAATTTAGCTGTTGTGTCATCGTATGGGTACGCTAACACTTCGATAGTCGATCAAGATGGTTCATTAAACAGGGCTGATATTGTTCAGCAAAATACCTCTGATTCTTCAGCAACCATTACTCAAAAGGGTGATGAAAACCACGCTAAAATTGACCAGCATCATTCAACACAAACTGCATCCGCAGTAATAAACTCCGAAGGTAACGGTAATCGCGCTGAAATCGAGCAGCAATATTATAATGGCTTTAATGCGACCGCGACGGTGAATCAACTGGGTGATAGCAATAGTGCTAAAGTCATGCAAAATAATGCCGATGGCGCGCTATC
>NZ_JBFRKG010000046.1:0-18759 GCF_041469325.1 Shewanella sp. 10N.286.51.B8 | reverse complement strand
TTAATACAGGTTTGATGGTCGATGTTATTGATGATTTTTTTCAGTGTGCCAGCGACATCGATATTACGAATAACCGCTTGTGCTCTGTCACGAGTCAACAAAGAAACTTTAATATCAAAAGGAAAGCCTTTATCGCGTAACGATTTGGCTAAACAGATACGTGTGAAGTACACGTTATTAGGAGCTCTGCTAATGTGAAAGGCAGGTACATTGTCTGAGTCAATCCTCTCAGAAAGCCCCTCAAATGCCAGAAACAAAAAAAAGCCGTTGATAATCAACGGCTTTTCTCGTATTTAATATGGCGGAGAGATAGGGATTTGAACGCAAGGCTTCCTATTATATATAAAATGATGTGTTCAGCCGTGCCTGCTGTGGAGAACTTAGCTCAACCTGCTACGCTGGAAGCAATGGACGCTGTTAAAAAGTTCCAATTGAAATTTTATGTTGTTGACAGTATTCAATATTAGTTCACCTCAATTACATTGCAGTTGAAAGCTGTGAAAAAGCACAGTCTTTCTTCCTTAAAAAGAAACTTGTGATCTATTACTCATACCTAATTTGAGTTAATCACTATATTAAATATCCATTCAATCAAAAAAATTTAATGATATTGAAAAAGTGGTTACTCTCCCCCACTTTTGCCCTAACAAGTTCTCAGTAACATTATGCAAACCATAAATAGTAATCTTAAAATACTCTATCACTAACCCCACAAGATTAAAGAGAAAAAAACAAGTTATGAGTAACTTAGACATAAAAAAAAACAATATATTTAATGAAGTTCTTGCAGCCATTAGTTTTCTAACACGCTTTCCTTTTACAAATCACATGATGTTTCATGAAAAGACTGTGGCGGCTGCTAGTCGTTGGTTTTCATTGGTTGGTCTTTTTATAGGTTTTTTTGGCGCAGCTGTATACTTTGCACTTAGCTTAGTAGTTCCTCATTCCCTTGCGTGCGTTGTGACTTTGGTAATACTCATCCTTGCAACCGGTGCCTTTCATGAAGATGGCTTGGCCGATCTCGCTGATGGCTTTGGTGGAGGTTGGGATAAAAGCAGAAAGTTAGCAATAATGAAAGATAGCCAGATTGGCACCTATGGGGTACTTGCATTAATATCAACCTTTGCAATAAAACTGAGTAGCCTGCAGCTACTCAGTATGCAGCAAGTCATGCTCGCATTAATAACTGCACATGGTGCTAGCAGAGCTATCTCTGGCATGGTGCCATTCTTTCTTGAATATGCACGTATAGGGGAAAACAAAACACCACAAAAATCAAATACTATCAACTACAACACATTATTGATACTAACTGCATGTGGTTTCCCTGGATTGCTTTTACTGCCAAGCAGCTTAACTTTATTATTACTAGCAACTTGGTTGATAGCTTTTGTTTTATTACTCAAGTTAATGAAAAAACAAATAAATGGATATACAGGTGACACCCTTGGCGCAACGCAGCAAGTAATAGAGTTATTAACTTATATTTGCTTTGTTATTTGGACATATTAGTATATTAATACTTATTGAAACTAGTGATTGCAAATCAAAACCAGACAGGATTAGTGCACTTAACATGTTAAAGTAAAAAATATTAAGGTGATGGAAAACCCTTTAGTTTAAAAGTGATAAAACTTAATACTTTTATTTCAGCCAGTTGCTGATTAATTCATAGAGAGTCTTTATTTAAAAAATAAAAACACGTTCCTCAGCAGCTAACTTTCCTATCTAGTTTAAAAGTCTCACTGCTAACATTTGCATTCTAGCAATCACACTTAAGCGTAAACAACCTATAATGTATAAAATTACACATAGGTTCCGTGATGAAAATTTAGCCTCAAAAAAATGAGGTTAGATGCCTCTAACCTCATAATGCAGGGTTACCAAGTAAGAGTGATGAAGTTATTACTCAGTTTTACCATATACTTTGGGTGGAAGTATATATTAAAAAATATCAAAAAAGCCACAATATAAAAATATGACTTCAAATAACATTTATCTTGCAGAAAAAACGATATCAAAATAAGAATAAACCAAACAATTATGGTTACATTCAAATGTTGTGAATATTGTTTTAAACATCTCTATTACGATATGCGTAAAACAACTCTCACAACAAATAATAGCAATGCTTATTAATTTTTAATATGTTACTTTTAACAGTAATTTAAACATATTATAAAATTAATTTTCAACCTAAATCTTATTACAAGTAAAAATAGCTCATATTTAAAGCAAGAAAAACCGCCCCATAAAGTCTCACCACAAAAGTACTGTTAAAAGTCACACACTTTAGTCCATATAAATAAACCTGTGACCATTTTCACATTCCAACTACCAATAATTGATTATATTCCACCACATCATCGATGGGTAAAGTAACAGTTCACAACAATGAGTTGTGCGAACAAGCTTTATCACTATCAATACAATTAGGGTGTTAATTTTGGGAATGTGGTGAGACCCCACAGCTGTACCTGCAACTGTAAACAGAGCGAAATACTTTTTACCACTGACTTTATATCGGGAAGGTGTATTTCTAGATGCTGTGAGCCAGGAGACCGACCTAATTGTTCGATGTACTCAAGCGGGTTTCTTGAGACATAGAAAGATTGGATTTTTTCTATTCGCTACTAGTTACTCAATTATTAACAAGCAGCGCATCTCCCGCTATTTTAAACTCAGCATAACAAGGCAACAATAATGAGTTTTAAACTGCGTTTATCAGCTATCACATTAGCTATTTTTCAAACTTACAGTGTAAATGCTGCAGCACCTGCAGTCCCAGTGCATGAAACAATCGTGGTCACTGGAACACGTTTTGAGAGCACACCAGACTCACAACTTACGGTAATTAATACCATTGAACGTGAAGAAATTGATGTGCTTAATCCCAAATCAGTAGTTGATGTTCTAGAAGCATTACCAGGTTTAAGTGTGACTCGAAATGGTGGGGCTGGACAAACGGCTTCAGTGAGTATACGAGGCACCAGCTCAGGGCATTCATTGGTGCTTATTGATGGTTTAAGGGTTGGATCTGCCCCCCTAAACGCTGTCAATTTTGGCTCCCTTTCTCCACAAAATATTGAGCGGATAGAAGTCATAAAAGGCCCTAGAGCTTCTATTTGGGGCAGTGATGCTATTGGCGGTGTAATACAAATATTTACTCGCCAACTTAATGGTGGTGAATGGTTTGCCAGTACCGAGTTAGGTAGTAATAACTATCTACGAGGCACTGTAGGTGCGGGAGTGGCACATGGTGATGGTCAAAGTACTATCACAGTAAACAGTGAACGTTCAGATGGATATAATATCCATAATGGCGCTCCAGAAGAAGCTGATGATGATGGCTATGACCGCATAGGATTAACTGTAGCGGGTTTGCAAAATATCTCGGACCAATGGGATATTAACTGGAGTCTACAATATGACACTGGTAATAGCGAACACGATGATATTTACGCCAGTGGCGGCACTGACCAAGCTGATTTTGACAATTATTTGTGGAATGTTGGCACCCAATATCAGGGCGAGCAACTCACGAGTAAATTAAATATTGGTCAATCTCAAGATTCAAATGTCAATTTTCGCGGTGATAACCCGGATGTCGCGAGACAAAAATACGAAACAACTCGCGATCAAATAAATTGGACAAACCAATTTAAAGCATCTAATGAACTGACGGTTATCGGCGGAGTGGATTGGTATAACGAGTCCGTAAATGGGGATTATGCTATCAATGAACGAGAAGTTTGGGGAATTTATGCGCTGGCTCAATACCAATGGCATAACGTTCTATTTGAAGGGGCTGTTCGATATGATGACGTTGAAAATATCGACAATGAAACTTCTTATAATTTAAGTGCAGCCTATAACTTTTCTGATCAATGGCGCTTAACGGCAAGCACAGGCACAGGCTTTAAAGCACCTACTTTTAATGACTTATACTGGCCTGGAACAGGAAACCCAGATTTATCCTCCGAAACCTCTGAAAGCTATGAATTAACCCTTAATTATAGGGGCTCTGCTATTCAAGGTTATATCAGTTTATTCCAAAACGATATTAATAACCTCATTGCTTGGGCACCGATTGATGAAGATGGTTACATATGGAAACCTGCCAACATCAATGAAGCCAAGATAAAAGGCTTAGAGCTATCGTTAAATACCACGCTGTGGCAATTAGACCACCGGATTTCGTACACCTATTTAGATGCCAAAGACACTAAAAATGATGAAGAACTTGTTGGCCGTAGTGAGCACGAGTTTGATTATAGTGTGGGCTATCAATGGGAACACTTTGACCTACTCGTAAGCTATCACTATCAAGGCAAACGCTATTCAGGTTACGGCCAACACCTTGATGCTTACCATAGGGTCGATGTCAGCATGGGATATTGGTTTAACGACAAATGGCAACTACGTGTGAAAACCAACAACATACTTGATGATGACTATATGACCGTCAGCAACTACAACAATCCAGGGATGGAATATTTTGTGAGCTTGAGTTACCAAGCTTTCTAATTATGTCCTAACTAAGACTTAGGCGTCAGCGCTATTGACGCCTAAGTGGAATACTAATGACAGTAAATAACCACACAATAGAACACCTATCAGTTAATAACTTAAGTTGGAGTTGCGCTGATAAAAATGTATTGCAACAACTGAACTTCAAGGTAAATAAAGGAGAGACTATTGGTATTTTAGGCCCTAATGGTGTTGGTAAATCCACATTACTGCGCTGTATTTATAAATACCTAAAGCCATCAACTGGCGAAATCTATCTTGACGGGGTCAATATTAATGACATCTCTCGTCGTCAATTTTCAGCAAAAGTTGCTGTCGTGCTGCAACACCCTCCATCAGGGTTTTCTGTCACCTGCCGCCAATTACTGGCAACGGGCTTAGTTAGCCAGCATAAATGGTGGCAAGCTATTGACTATAAAAAAGAGCAACGGATCATTGATGAAGTGCTTGAGCAAGTTAACTTGTCAGATAAAGGCGAGCATATTTTCGAGCACTTATCTGGTGGAGAAAAACAACGCTTACTGATTGGCAGAGCCCTATTACAAAAGCCAGAAATTTTATTGCTTGATGAGCCTACCAATCACCTTGATATCCGTTACCAACTCGAAGTACTCACATTAATTAAATCGTTAAATATTACTGTTATCGCCACAATTCATGACCTTAATTTAGCCAGCGCCTTTTGCGATCAAATGCTATTTCTCAAAGAAGGTCGTTTAGTCAAAAATGGCCCGCCTTCAGCAGTGATGTCTGAAGATAATATTCGCCATATCTATGGCGTAAATGCCCATATTGATCGTCATCCAACTAATGAGAACCCTCGGATCACATACCATTATTCTGAGGCTTTATATGCGGCTGTTTAATGCAAAAAAATTGCTATTTATTCTTACTCCGTTAGTGCTCATTAGTCCAGTATTTGCCATTGTTATTGGTACCGCAAATATTGAGTTTAATGATGTTATAGGCGCGATTCTTCGGGCCGCTGACATATCAGAGGCTGCAACAGGTTCTTTAGCTATTTCTGACCGTATTATTATTGAGTTACGTATGCCAAGGGCAATTATGGCGATGCTCTGCGGCGCAGGACTAGCCATATCAGGCTCGGTATTACAATGTGTCACTCGTAATCCACTTGCCGACCCATACCTGTTTGGTATTAGTTCAGGGGCAGCATTAGGCGCTATTTTGGCGTTAACTGGCGGAATAATGTTTCTACCATTGCCTGTTTGCGCCTTTTTAGGTTCATTAATTGCAGTAGCAGTCGTCATGGTCATGTCCCGTGATGGGCAAGTTGAAACCCTTGTATTGTCTGGGGTTGCAATCTCATTTTTGCTCTCATCTATCGCCAACCTCATTCTTTATTTTAGCGATCAACAAGCCATACAAGCTGTTTTGTTTTGGTCTTTAGGCAGCTTTGCTAATGCTACTTGGTCCACCTTATTGTACCCCAGCCTCATTGTAGTGCTTGGTAGCATTATTGTTTTCCAATTTCAGCGACCTTTGCATGCATTAATGGCAGGCAATGAAAGCGCCCACACCCAAGGGGTGGCAGTACTGCCATTACGGTTAGGCATGCTAATGCTAACCGCATTAATTACCTCATCTTTGGTGGCAACTTGTGGAGGAATAGGCTTTGTTGGCTTGATGGTGCCTCACATTTCAAGAATGTTAGTCGGTGCAGCTCACCCAGCTAGCCTCATTATTACCGCCATGATGGGCGCCATTTTAATGGTCTCTGTCGATATTCTTTCGCGGGTAATTTTACCTAGCCAAGAGCTCCCTGTTGGCGTTATGACCGCCATGATGGGGAGTGCTTTCTTTATTTTTCTTCTTATTAAACGCCAAAAAGGTCGTACTAGATGAAGCAGTTAATTATTGGTGGAGCCCGTTCTGGCAAAAGTAAAATGGCGCAAAACTATGCCTCCCAATGGCAAAGCAATACGCAAGGTGAAGTCATTGTTATTGTTACAGCGCAAAATAAGGATGGTGCGATGGCAAAGCGCATCGCTCATCATCAGGCTAACCGTCCGCCCCATTGGCAAACGGTTGAATCCCATTTAGCACTAGCTAGCACCCTACAGCGCCACAGCCAAGCGGACAACCTCATAATGGTTGATTGCTTAACCCTATGGTTATCTAATGTTTTACTACACGATGCTGAGCAATCTACGAATCAATACCCTGTAATGAAGCGTCAACTCATCGATACCATAAAAGCGCTTTCTGGAGAAATAGTACTTATTGGTAATGAAGTTGGTCAAGGTGTTGTCCCTATGGGGGCATTGTGTCGAGAATTTGTCGACCAATCAGGTTGGTTACACCAATCAATCGCTGAGTGTGTCGATAAGGTCACAGTATCAATTGCAGGCCTACCTATGGTTATTAAGGAAAGGGCTTAATTATGTCTATTTTCGTTAAACCCATAAGCTTAATTGTCGCGGGATTTCTTGTCTGCTTGACTACTTCATATGCCCACAGCGCACAGCAAAGATTCGTTGTGCTATCACCCCATGCGGTAGAAATGATGTTCAGTATTGACGCAGGCGATAGAATTATTGGCACAGTGGAATATGCCGACTACCCTGCTGCTGCAAATGATATAAAACGTATTGGTCGCTACGACTTTGTTAATTACGAAGCCCTAATGATGCTTAATCCCGACGCCATCATAGTCAACAGTGAAAGCACGTCATCGGGAATGCTTAGCCGCATTAAAAGCCTCGGGTTTACTGTTATTGATACCAGTGTCACAGAGCTTGCTGATATACCGAAAAGGTTAATTGAATTAGGTCAACTAACCGGACAACAACAGCTTGCCCAGCAACAAGCTGCGCAATTCAGTCAGCAGCTAAACGAGATTCGTCAACAATATCAGCATCAAGATCCCATCAGCATTTTTTATCAGGTGTGGCCTCACCCTTTAACGACAACCTCCAGTTCATGGATGGATGAGATTTTTGCAGGATGCGGAGGGGTAAACATATTTGAAAATGCCCACTCAGATTACCCTCAGGTCAACATGGAACAAGTCGTTTCATTAATGCCTGAAATGATCTTTAAACCTATTTATCACGGCAACAGTAATCAAGAGTTAATCCGCTGGGAAACTTGGAGTGAGCTACCCGCAGTAAAGCATGGACAAGTGATCGCCTTAGAAGGTGATCTCATTCACCGTACAGGCCCCCGTGTACTTCAAGGAATGATAAACATTTGCCAGAAAATCGACTTAGCACGTCATCAAAGAGCGGCAACATTATGATTAGTTTTTATTTAGGTGGTGCTCGCAGTGGCAAGTCGTCCCTTGCAGAGTTAGAAGTCAGCCAAACTCGATTACCCGTGCTCTATATCGCTACCTCTCGCCCGAGTGCATCTATGCAAGAGCGGATCCGCTTACATAAACAACAGCGCCCTGACAGTTGGCAAACTCTCGAAGTGCCAGTAGATTTAGTCACTAGCTTAATTAAACACGACAAGCCAGAGCAAACCATCATAATTGATTGTTTAACCCTGTGGTTAACCAACCAACTGTTGGCACAACATTGCCTAAAACAAGCTATCGAGGAGCTTGCGAAAACACTGGCCAATATGCAATCGCATTGCGTTCTGGTTAGCACTGAATGTGGCCAAAGCTTGATTCCAGAAGATAAAATGAGCCAACTGTTCGTTAATGCCAGTGGCGAAATGCACCAAATCATCGCCGAAATCGCTGACAAGGTGACTTTCTGCCAAAGCAAAATTGCTAACACGTTAAAAATGCCAAAAGAACTCAGTTATGAATAACACTAAGTTCACTTTATTACGCCATGGTCAGCCGCAACTCAGCGACTGCTTACTGGGTCGCACCAATGCACCATTAACCGCCCTTGGCTGGCAACAACTACGTCAAAGTAGTATAGGTTTAGGCTTTGATAGAATTATTAGTTCACCATTAGAGCGCTGTAGCGCATTTGCCCAGCAACTCGCTCACGAAAGCGCCGTACCAATAACTATCTGTGCTGACTGGCAAGAAATGGACTTCGGTTTATGGGACGGTCTGCCGCTTAAACAGCTGTGGGCGGCTACTGATATTGACTACCCTAAATTTTGGCAAAACCCCTTTTTAAGCCAGCCTCCTCAAGGTGAATCAAGCATTCAATTAATGCAACGAGTAGTAAAGCAAATTCAGTTACTCAGTCGACAATATCAAGGCCAACACTTATTAATTGTGACTCATTCAGGGGTTATTCGCATCATTATGCATTGGCTATTATGTCATTCAAATTCGATAGACAAGTTCTCTGAAGCGTTTCTATCCTCTCATAGCCACAGCCATCAATATTGCAATGCCCACCTTAGCAATCTTATGGTTTCCTACGCAGCTCGACTACAAATCAATACCTTTATTGATGATGACAAGGTGCTATGGCCGCAATTGACAGGACTGCATAACTACCACGCTGACACTCAGCCAAAGGAAGCCTAAAATGAAAACTATCTGTTTTAACATTTTGAACTGCGCAGCAACTCAATTGCCGAGCTTACATCAACTTTCTGATGCTGGGGCAGGTTCCGATTTAATGCATTTCACCCCAACCAGAGACAGTGAAATTATCGCCAATGGGCAAGCCAACACGGTATTACCTCTGAAAAAGTTGCAGTCCAAAGAGGCTGATAAATATGATGGGCTGTTAAGTAATGGTGGTATTAGTCCGGCAGTATTATCTCGAGGGCTACTAAAGTTATTAGCCAGCAATGGTTATAACATTGAATTTCATAGCTATAACTTTAATGTCAGTCAGCCGCACACCATGCAAGAAGATTGGCTAGTACAATCACACCATGGTGGCAGAAATATTGATAGCACTGAGTTAATTGAAACGACATTAATTCCCTCGTTAGTGGATCAAGCCCAAAGAGGCTGCATCAGTATTTTGTCTGAGTGCGGAGTTGGCGGCACCACCTTTTCTACCCTGTGGTTACGCTTACTTACTGGTATGGATTTGTCTCCCGCGGGAAGCACTATCGCCCCTAAAAAATTAGCTATAAAGCAGCAACTACTCAATGAGCTTGAATGCCAATATCGTGTTGATGGCGAAAATTTTGATGAAACGCGCTTATTAGCTAACCCACGGTTTCACGATCCAATTCAACTGGCCGTCAGCCAACTAATTAAACAGTGGCCAACACAGCTACCAATGCCAACTTTTGCTGGTGGCATGATGTTCGTAGCGCCGCTATTGGCGGCAAGAAAAACCAACTCTCTAGCCATCCCAGTGCTAATCCACACCACTCGGTGGGTACTTAATGGCGATGGCAAACAAGTATTATCCCATCTTGGGGACAAAGATGTCATCACCACCCACACAACCAATTTTTCACGCTCTGATATGAGCTGCCTTCAGTGCTATGAGCAAGGGCTAGTAGTAGAGGGCTGCGGCTTAGGTGGCCTGCTGGTTTTAGCTGAGACATTAGGGATAAACGAACCTGCGATAATTAAGGCGCTTGAACTGGCCGTAAATGAATACCAGCGACCATTTCTTGAAAACGAATCGGTGGCCTAATGTGGGAAATAGGATTTGAGTCATAACTTGTGATAACAGGCTAGCAAACGCTATCAATATACCAGAATAAAGTATCAGGAATAATAATGAGCTATAACCCTAAAAAACAAGCACAACACAAAGAGCATGTTGACCAGGCCATCGAAAAAGCCCAAGAAGAGCGTGGTCAAGTATTAGTGATAACAGGTAATGGTAAAGGTAAAACCACTGGTGGATTTGGCACCTTATTTAGAGCCCTAGGCCACCAACAAAAAGTCGCGGCAGTGCAGTTTGTTAAAGGCGATCTTGAATGCGGTGAGCGTAACTTACTTGAACAACTCAATGTACCAGTTCATACCATGAATACAGGATTTAGCTGGAATAGTGAAGATAAAGAAGTTGATAAGCAAGCAGCACAAATTGCATGGCAAGCAGCAAAATCATTCATTACCGATCCTAGCTTAGATTTGGTGCTATTAGACGAACTCACTTACATGATCACTTGGGGCTTTATTGAACTGGACGACATCATTACCACACTGAAACAAAGACCAACTGAAATGTCAGTGGTTATCACTGGTCGAGCAGCCCATCGTGAGCTCAAAGAGTACGCTGATACGGTCAGTGAAGTAAGACCTGAAAAACATGCGTTCCATCAAGGCTTAAAAGCGCGTCAAGGGCTGGACTGGTAATTAAAAGGTACGCAAATTGCGGGCGACTTTAATAGCGATATTTCCCGAAGTGCTCAGCTTATTTATCAATTCAATTTTTGACGCTTAAAAACAAGCCCAAAATAATTTTTTAATGGAACAACTCCCATGAGCGGATTCAAATTAATGGTGCAAGGCACTACCAGCGACGCTGGTAAAAGCTTGATGGTTGCAGGGCTTTGTCGAGTTCTGGCACGTAAAGGAATTAAAGTCGCCCCTTTCAAACCACAAAATATGGCACTTAACAGCGCAGTCACGCCAGACGGCGGCGAAATAGGTCGCGCACAAGCTGTGCAGGCACAAGCGTGTAACCTTCCGTTAAGCGTACACATGAATCCAGTACTGCTAAAACCCAATACCGATACAGGTGCACAGGTGATCATTCGTGGTAAAGCAATTGAAGATATGAATGCCGTCAATTACCACAACTTTAAACCGCAGCTGCTAGAGATAGTGCTGGAAAGTTTTGAAACCCTGGGACAAGGTATGCAGGCTAGACTGGTTGAAGGCGCTGGCAGTCCTGCTGAAGTGAATCTGCGTGAGCAAGACATAGCCAATATGGGCTTTGCCGTTGCGGCCCAAACCCCTGTTGTTATTGTGGCAGATATTGATCGAGGCGGCGTCTTTGCTCATTTATATGGGACTTTTGATCTGCTTTCTGCTGAAGAGAAATTACTGGTTAAGGGTTTTATTATCAATCGCTTCAGAGGCGATATCACCTTATTAGAAAGTGGGCTTACTTGGTTGACGGAGAAAACTGGCGTGCCGGTAATCGGTGTTGTCCCATATTTACACGGACTCTACCTTGAAGCGGAAGATGCTATCAACCAACAGCAACTCGATGACGATAGCCATTTTAAAGTTGTCGTGCCGGGTTTGCCACGCATAAGTAATCATACGGATTTTGATGCCCTCAGGCTTCACCCGGGTGTCGACCTTTGCTTTGTTAAACCTGGCGATAAACTACCAAATGCCGACTTAATTATCTTGCCCGGTTCTAAGAGCGTGCGCGGTGATTTGAAAGCATTGCGAGATCGTGGTTGGGACAAGCAAATCGCCCGTCATTTACGATTTGGCGGCAAGTTAATTGGCATTTGCGGCGGCTATCAAATGCTCGGCCACAGCATTGATGACCCCCATGGTATCGAAGGTCAAGCTGGCAGCAGCGAAGGACTTGGATACCTTAACATCACTACCACCCTTGAGAAAACGAAAACCCTTAAACAGATCCATGGCGAACTCCAGCTTAATGGCAACACTCATCCAGTGAAAGGCTATGAGATCCATGCAGGAGTCAGTAATGTACAGGAGACTCAACCCTTCACATTAGGCACTGAGGATAATCGCTATCCTGATGGTGCAGTCTGTCCACAAAATCAAGTATTAGGCACTTATCTTCATGGCGTATTCGATGAGCCACAAGCCTGTAATGCGCTACTGAACTGGGCAGGCTACCAACAGCAAAAAGCCCAAGATATGTCAGCATTGCGTGAGGAAAACCTCAATCGACTCGCCGATAGCCTTGAAGAGTCGCTCGATCTCGATTCACTATTTAACGGTATTGAGGGGTGGAGCTAATGAATAAGATGCAAGCTCATTGCCCTGCTTTGTTTGTTACAGCTCCAAGTAGTGATAGTGGTAAAACTACATTGGTTGCTGCTATGGCCAGATATTGGAGTAATCAAGGAAACAAAGTCAGAGTGTTTAAAACTGGGCCTGACTTTATCGACCCTATTTTTCATGAATTCGCCAGTGGTCATCCTGCTCACCACCTCGATCTTGGCATATCGCCTTTTCCTCGGGAAATTGAGGACGTCATAAACGTTATCGTCACGCAACGCTATGACATCTTCACGGACAACTTGAATAACCTCCCCTCTGAATATAACGGAGGTTTCTGGCTATTTGGCAGATCAATATGTGACAAACCTACATCACCTCATCTTATGTAGAACATGAGTTTTCGACACATAACAGCAAGGAGCAATAATGAAGCAACTGACGAACCTCACAGTGACCCCAAACCCAGGTCACCTGCTAGATAACTGGCAACAAGCTGAAGATTGGTTAAGCCAAATGAACCTTGATGGTTTCGAAATATATCCGCATGGCACTGTCTCTGCGGATGCTATTCCAGCTCATTTAAGTGGCGGCTTTCATCTGCAATCTTTTCCCATTCTGACTCCGTTACTTTATAACGACAGCAAACGGTTAATGGACATCTTTGGTGATTGGGACACTGTCGCACAATTCTATGGTGGTACTGATGCCGACTACCTCATCAACACCCTCACTCAACAACTGGACTTGGCGCACGCATTAGGCGCACCCTATGCGGTATTTCACCCTATGGATTGTGATATCGACAACCTCATCTCACAACACTTTCCTTGGACTTATGAAGATACAGTTAAAGCCTGCAGCCTGTTATTGAATCAAGTACTAGCCAAGAGTAAATTTAAGGGGAAATTATTATTCGAAAACATGTGGTGGCAGCAAAGCTTTCGCCTCGATAACCGCTGTGAGTATGATCTATTACGACACAGTGTTGATTATCAAAACTGCGGCATTTGCTTCGATACGGGCCATATGATGGCCACCCAAACACAGTTTAGCCATGAGCAGCAGGCTCTGGATTTTATTGAGCAACGCTTGCTGCAGCTGGATTTACACCATGAGATTTGTACCCTTCATTTAAACAGCAATATACTCCCAGCTCACAAGCCTCAGTGGCGAGCTCCACTGTCAGTAAAGAGTCCATTCTGGCAACAGTTTGATTTATCTTTACAACACATCAATAAACTAGACCCACACCAAGCCTTTAGTCAGTGTGACTTATCCAATCTTATTGAGCGTATAAAGCCTGATTTCCTTGTCCATGAAATTAACCAAAAAAGCCTACCACAGTGGCAAACTGATATTTCGACCCAGATGACATTATTAAACCGATGTTTACGTGTAGCATAACGAGTATTGGTTCTATGAAAACATAATAAAGTCAGTATCTAAGCTGTTTACATATAAGTAGCTAAAATATCTTTATAAGAGTGTGACGGTAAGGGCTTTACGGTGTTACAGCTAGTCACAAACCAAGGTTTCCCCGAAATATAATAGATTACGACGACAGTCACAGAGGCGTACTTAAAGCGCTGTTAGTTTACTGTTAGCCGCTATAAAAAGTTGCTATTACCCTCAAAAACAGACTGGTAATAGCAACTAAGACTATTTAGCTAGTATTTTAAAACCAACTAAAAATGATACCTAAAGGTCGCCATCACGAGATGAGCGGTGTAATCATGATTCAATTCCCCTAAGGTTTTAATACCAGTAGGGCCAGTTCCTGGATAGTAATTAACAGGTAATTGCGTATCGTCACTGTCTTTGTAACGTTCAATTTCATAACGTAAGCCGACCGTCATGGCTTTAGACAATGCATAATCTACAAAAACCGAAGCATAATGACTGGTTGATTCAAAATCGCCAAATACATCATTATTGTCAATATCGCTGTCGCTGAAAGACAGTGCATAGCTATAATTACCACCGATACTTATGCCATAGTCAGCTAAACCTGTGTAATCAAATCCAACACCAATAAAGCCAAACTGCTCGTTGGTATTAGCTTGCCAATAATTAGAATAATCATTACGTGCACCAGCCTGATTATTATCAATCCATTGATAACCGCCATCACCATTTAGGTTCAAGGTTTCAGTCACTTGCCAGTTTACACTTAAGTCATAACCGTAGTTTTCTGATTCAATGAGGCCAATATCAGTATTAGTATAATCATCTAGCGAGTAATAGCCGTTGAAGCTAACTGAGACATTATCCAATGGGGTATGAGTGACAAATACCTCAGCTTTTGAGCTTTTCTTATCTGCAAGATAATACTTACGCATTAACTCACTCTCGTCACCTGATACTGCATCGTCATATAAGAACGATGAACCACCTTTGTCCGAGTAACTGCCTTTTAAGCGTAAATCCCACTTTTCAAAATTACTTGCACGCCATTGCGCCCAAAAAATATTGTCATCCGTTTTTTCTCGATCTTGATTTGAACGTTCAGTATCTGTACGGTCAAAACCTGCCTCAATACGCTGACCCGTTGCAAGATTATAACTAGCACTCACTTTGTAAGTCGTTCGAGTCGTGTCATAGATACGATTCTCAACCAATTCTCCGGTCATCGAATTGTAATTATACTGTTCGTACTCGTGGATGTCGGTGGTGTTGTCTCTATCAGAGTAATCCACAGAAGCATTCAAACGTAGCCCTTTAGCAATTAGGCTAGACACTTTAAAGTTAGCATCAAGAATATCAACTTCGACATTACCTTGATTCCCACTGTTTGGGATACCTGTTAAGGTAATAAAGTTACTGTCTTGCTTCATATTTCCGCTAACAAGGCGGCCACTGAGATAGGTTTTATCAAAACGGTAATTACCTAACGCACTCACAAAATGTGCTTGGTTATCTGCCGCCTGTGACACACTAGGATAAGCATCATTGTCAATTGACAAAGCATGGTTATTATTATCAAACCAACTACCTTTGTAGTTAACTTCAGAGAACCAATTATTGCCATTAAAGTTCACTCCCGCAGATAAATTTTGCGTGCGCATATCTACAGGTGCAGCTAAGTTAGTCGCAATGATGCCACCATTACTCATACTGCTAAGCAGCTTACCCGTTTTATCTTCCGTCGCGTATTTAACATAGGTCGCGTAGCGGTCGCGAGTATAGTTTGCTTCTAATTGATACTTTTTGCGCTGTAAAGATAATGACTGAGTCACGAGGTCATCATTTTCTACAAAATGGCCATTATTACTAGTCCAAACGCTTTGTGCATTATCTGCTGTGTATTGATTTTTTTCATCAAAACTTGCCTTGATACCCCAACTACCGAGGCGGCCAGTTTTGATGCTACCGTTACCTTGCTGACTACCTAAATTATCAGCCTTGATTTCGGTACGATAACCTCGACTATTAATCACCAGATCAGAGTTCACTCCAGCGGCTAAACCGTCTGTGTATTTCAGTTTATTCGCGGCGTAGTCATCGTCACTATCTAATGCCCCTAAATCAACTCCAACCTGACCAATAACACTGCTGTTAGAAACGCAGTTCTTACATTTCCAGCTATCAGCACGATTGTTAACATCATTTGCCGCTGTTACACCAAAATCAAATGCCATCGCTCCAGTACTAACACTGGCAAGCGCTATGGCAACTAAATTTAATCTAAATTTCATAAGATAATCCCCTTAAAACTGTAGCGCCTTGCCAGACGTATGATTTGAACCATGTATTTGGCTATGACAATTTAAACATCCCTGGCCTGCTGTTTGGACGCTTTGATTATCACCAGGCATAGTGGAAGCATGGATATCTCCTGCATGACATTGCTTACACAACATAGGCACACGTGATTTAAGAAGATCATTGTTAACGCTGCCATGAGCGTTGTGACAGTTGGCACAGTTCTCCATTACCGGAGCGTGCTCCCAAAGGAAAGGACCACGTTTTTCGGCATGGCACTCAAAACAGGTTTGATTAACATTAAAGGCTTTAAGATCACTCTCGCCCATTGACCCATGCGGGTTATGACAATCAGTACAGACCATTGAGCCATTATTAATTGGATGATGGCTACGTTTATGGGTATCTGCATTTACTTTGATATGACAGTTCGCACACACTTCAGCTTGTGTGTTTTTTACCATAATAGGATCTTTGGCAGCATGCACCTGATGACAGCTGACACAAGCAACGTCTTGATCTGCATGAGCAGAGGTATGCCATGCACTTCGAGCATTGTCATTATGACAAGCAGTACACACAGAGTTTTGCATATCAGCAGTCAAAACTGAGTCTGTACCAAAATCTATCATTGGTTCATTTTTGCCCCTATGCTTACCTTGAGGTCCATGACATGCCTCACATTGCAAACCCGCCATTGGGCTATTGCTTGACATCGCTTGACCGTGAACGCCATCAAAGATGGCCATGACTTTTTCAGAGCGCTTATGGCACATCAAGCAACCATCAGCCCCCTTTTTCGAATAAGCCCCACTTTCAAATTTATCCATCAAAATATCGATTGGCTCAGCATTAATGCTACTGGCAATAAAGCCAGATAGCATAATTAGCAATGCACTCATACGTTTCAATTTTTTCATATCATCTGCCATAATTTATATTAGATTTTTAGTTTTGCTACTCAATATGTTCAATTTACATATCGATTAGAAACAGAGACTAACCACAAAAAATAGAAATTTCTCTGGGGTTTTTAACAGTAAACTTAAAACTGTTAGCTATAACCGAAGATATTTTGGCAGGCTGATAACAAGGTGGGCATAAGAGGGCTTCCCCTCTGGATCACATACTGCAGATAAAAGTGAAACTAAGGTAAAAAACAGTTTAATTGATGTGAAATTACCTTAGCGTGTATAGATAATCTACTGGCAAATAGGTGTATTGAACCTCCCAATGGATTGCAGCGCTAAGATGGAGGTAATTACATTTCCTTTATAGGTAGCTACTATTATTAGTAGCTACCTCGTTATCATTGAATCAATCCCAGCGGAAACTGCGACTAGCTAGCGCTAAACATATCAAAATCGTTGCCACAAGATATAGCAGATGATTGCCAATATCGAATAATCCAGCGCCGTCGATAATAACCGCCCTATTAGCATCATTCATGTGAGTTAACGGTAAGCAATCAGCCAAAAAACGAACCCAGGGTTTACTGCCTTCTAAAGAAAACCAAATCCCCGATAAAAACATCATTGGCCATGAGAGAATATTAAGCAGTCCATTACACAACTCGTCTGAGCGGGTACGACTTGCCACCAGCAAACCGATACTGATCATGGCTGCGCTACCGAGTAATGTATTGAGCACCAAAAGCAGTACATTACCTTGAGAGCGAATATCGAACATCAGCGCGATAACCAAAAAGACTAAGATAGCAGAAACCACTGTCGCTCCAAGTCTTGAAATGAGTTGGGATGCCAAAAACTGCCACGCCGCTAACGGGGTTACTTGCAACCGCTTTAACACCCCGGTTCTGCGATACCGCACCACCACATAACCCACGCCATAAAGCGCAGAAAACATCATGTTCATTCCGATAATACCTGGCAGTAGCCACTCAACATGACGCACGGCATTGCCAACAATTGTTTGCTTTTCTAACTCAGGGGATTTGCTAAAAATAACCTGCTCTAATATATAACCTTTAGCACTGTCTGGGTTGACCCAATAACTATCGCCACTGATCAAACCATCAATTAAATGTCGAGAGACTTTATGCTTTGCTTGCTCTAAGTCATTGTAATAAATAACATCCACATGTTTTAACTCCGACAATGCCTCAAGTTGCGGACTATCACCATAGGCACCAAGCTGATAAAGCGTCGGGTTATCATCATCGAACACCAGTACGAGAACCAGAATAATGATAATTGGAAATAGTAGTGACCAGCCTAGCGCAGACTTGTCACGCACAAACTCAAGGTTTCGGGCGTTGATCAGTGCAAATAATGCATTCATATACGAAGCTCATTACCAGTTAACTTTAGAAAAAGGTCTTCAAGGTGCGGCTTACGCACAGACATGCCGTTAGTAGAGTGACCTGAAGCGAGTGCTGGCAGTAGATCATTAAAGCTATGACACTCTACCCTTGTTTGACCAGAACAATGACTAACTCTTACTGGTAAACCGTCAAAATCCTGAGCGCAATAAACGCCATCGAGTTCAACAATTTGCGGAAAAAAATTATCTTTAAGTAGCGCTTCAGGTGAACCTTCTGCGATAAACTGTCCTTTATCCATGATGGCAATTTGATCGCAAAGCTGCTCTGCTTCATCCATATAATGTGTAGTGAGAATAACTGTTTTCCCTTGTTTTATTATCTCCCTAACCAACTGCCAAAAATGTAACCTAGCCTGGGGGTCTAGCCCGGTGGTGGGCTCATCTAAAAA
>NZ_JBFRKG010000045.1:0-9808 GCF_041469325.1 Shewanella sp. 10N.286.51.B8 | reverse complement strand
ACAGAATCTGTTACACCCTCCATAGCTCATCTCATTAAGCAGACTATTATTTGCTCCTTGCTTGATATTTTAGTCATAGCAAGGAGTAAACCTTCTAACTCCTATCAATAACCAGCACATTTTGCCTCTCTCGTTTCTAGTTAATAACGTCCATTAATCTATTAACGAGAAACATTCATGAACGAACATAAGCAGTTTACTCAAAAGACGAATAAGTTAGCTCATCTGCTAGAAAAGCTCACAGCAATAGTGAACTCAGAAGCGCTGTATCATGACATTAGTATCTACGCGGATGATGTAGAGCTGAAAATACTTAACTTTCAAATTAAGCAGCACTTGAGTCGTCAAGGGTTACAAGAGTCGGACATTAAACTGGCAACTGATTTTGTTACCAAGTACATAAACGACAGATAATTTCCTAGTGGGGTTCTTAGTTAATGACGAGGACATAAACACTAGGAATTAGTATGAACAAGTCAGAAACACAGCTTATTAGAGTCTATAAACGTCAATCAAAAAGTCCATGGAATGATCACAGCACAGTATTGCTGTTGGCAGACCACCAACTTGAGAACGATGAGATTCAACTAAGCTTTAATAACTACATTTATTTACATCGAAATGTCGCAGGCCAAATGAAAGGCATCAGTATCAGCAAGTCGCTGCTTGAAGAGAATGCTGAGCTTGAGAGCCAATACCTGTCAGGTATTGATGCATACATGATGTTATTGATATACATAGAGAATGTAGCCGCTTTTTGTGGGCTATTCAGCAACGAATTCATCAGTATTTTTGGGATACATCCAAATTATTACTTTGAAGCTGCTGAGCAATATTGGTCTGATCTCATTATTGCTGCTGACGCACAATAATAACCAACTAGCGAACCCTTTGGGGTTCGCTTTCTCATGGCTAACCCTAATGCTATCTAACAAGCTTTTGGACAGAAGCTTGTTAGAGTTAAAGCACTTAAAGTTATGAAGCTAATTAGGGAATGTATGGCAAGCTACGATGCGGTAACGCCTCGTTAAGAGGCAATAAAATTGCTGGCTAAAATAAGTGACGAAGGAGCAAAAGCCAACTGTTTATTGTCCTTTTAAACGACTTCTTAGTTTTCTTAGAGTATCCAGTTTTATTTGCCGTTGCTTCCTGTTCCTGATTGACAATATCCAATTCAGTTTTCCAGTCAAAAAAATTTATGCCACTCGTCATTATCTGGCTTGTCGTCAACGAGCTCCTCCCAATAAAAAACTGATATTGCTGATAAAAAAGCACGACTTCAACTTGAGATGTAATTACAGGATAGTACTTTTTATCTGGTAACTCAATGCAAGCAAGATGACCAGGAAAAGCTGTTATATCAATGCGTGATAAAGGTGCATTTTCATCGTTTACATCTACCCAAACATGAAAGTCATCTAACAACGAACTAAATAGTTCATAGTTTTGATAAAAAATAGGAAATATTCTATTTATTGTTCCTTGTTCTTTATTTGTTTTTTGAACATCCGAAAGAGGGGTTTCTTTACCGATTACCACTATTGCATTTTTTCCCCAGCTAAAATTATTTGAAATATATTTCTTAACTAATAGATGAGCAGGTAAACAATTACCTGTTAGCACTAATGAATTTGGAGTATTGTTTAATTGTGGTGAATTAAACCACAACTGACTTTCATGACCGCAGTAAGTAAACTTCATTTTTTTTAAATCACTACTTACAGCTTCAACCAGTTCTTCTAAATTAAAATCGTTCATGTGCTCCCTATCGGTACATCGGCTACCTTGAAAACTAACAGCTTATTATCCAGCGTCTCGAATAAATCCCTGCTTATAATTAATTTTTCATCTAACTTAACACGTAACTTGTTGATGTAAAATGACTAACACTTACTTTTATTGACCACATTAAGGTTGATCACTCCGCAAAGTTGAGCAAGAATATTTAGCGGCATCGACTGGCTGGTAATTACAACTTTTGAAGAACTGAAAACTTTATTTATCGAAGAAGCAGGTGAGATTACCTTTTGCTTCTCTACCGCCAGCGAATATAAACTAATTGAGCAAGCCAAGCGCACTTATGGATATTTGCCAATACTCAGCGACGTAATCGCTGTAGTAGCTAACTAAAACTGGCCACTACATTAGAGCTTACCTAGCTTATTTTTGGACAGAAATGAGTTTGTGCATTCCCTCAATATAATAAATTTGGATAAGTTCAGATAATGCTAGAAAACTCTGGGGCTCACTACAAAATATACCAACTTTAAACTCATTTTTGGGCATAAACGAGTTACTGTTTTCATAATTTACCTTAATCAACATTCCAGACTATACTTTCGAGACGATTAACAAGGATTGTTAAGAGGTTGCATGGAGCATATTGATCTAGGTTTAATTTGGGCCACTATTGGCCTGTTGTGCGTACTTTTTTCTATTATCTATTACTTGTCATCAGGTGATTAGTTGACGTTTTTCTACTCTTATCCTACTTAACTAGCTTAATTTCTCTAGCTTCAGGCTTACTTATTATTGCGGAGGGAAACATGGATGCCTCGGCTGCAGTGAAACGGAGTTCTTTTTATGGATAAAAATTATCTCTGGTGATTCCTCCAATGTGTTGAATCTACCTCACTCCTCTAGTAATGCCTGAAAGGCTTTACCTTGAAAGACACCCTTAGGGTGTCTTTCTCGTTTTTGTAGCAGTTAAAATCTATTGATAAAAAACGCTTTCTAATTCACCGCATAATACGGTTCGATATATGATTTTGCTTTGTAATAGCGTGACGTCTTGTGATGTTAAAAGAGTTTTACGGGTCTTTTTATCTACTCGAGTCACCATCTCTTCGAATAGTTGGTTATGCAGTCGCTTAATATCACTAAATATCTTCAAAGATTGCGAGAACAACATTATCTTGTCGTAATAGCCATGATTTAAGCCGTATAGCCATTTTAAGAGAATGGTTTGCCTTGCCGCCTTGGTCTTAAATGAATGCTCCATTTCAATCGCTGTTACGCTGCCAGACACTTCCAGTACAATGCCATCCACGTTTCTCACATCATGAGACTTAAACAGCCTTTTAAACTCCGGCTCAGTCACTACAGAGTGCCAAAACACATTGTCCTCACCATTCTTACTTTTATTATGTACGCCTCGTAGCTGGATATACTGCATCATCAAATCATGCATCACCGTATTTAGATTGACCCTTAATGATGGGTTGTCGCCTGAGCGAAAATACACTGCCACTGACAGTAATTCCTCAGCATACTTAGCCCCAGCATAATCGAGTACATAAACGCGATTATCCAAAGACCGATGAGTTATAACCACATTGAGTAATTTCTCCTTCATGAGCTTGTTTAAATGCTCTAGTGCCTGGCGTTGAGAAATACCGTAAAGCCAGGCAATAATCGTCGGTGACGTCACCCCAAATCTGGCCACTATTTTGATAGTGAGTTCCCTTCGAGCTTTGCCCGTTTGATTATTGTTAGCACCGCAGAAATACCGCATAGGAATAAACAAATAAGGCTGAAACTTTTCAGCCTTATCCCCAGCTTCATAAACGCTTACGTTAATCGCATTCTGTAACGCTTGATGTGTGTGCATAGTGATATCCGTATTCTTTGAATTATTGATATCAATAAGTAGTGTCAGGCACTGCAAATTATCACCACATGTCTCGTAATTCATGCCGTTAAACTGATTTATCCCTATCGGGATGGAAATAGCGATGAGCATCGCTACCGAGCCAGGCTTTGCCTGATGAGCAACTTGCTTCGCAATTCACTCATATGTCATGAAGCGCCCGCCTACTCTGATGACTCGTCATCAGAGTAGGCTTACGAACTCCGTTCTAGCACTTCAAGACATAAGCCGCGCATGCACCGAGCTACGCTCTGTACTAACCGCATTTCTGCCGCTGTCGATAGAGGGATGTGTGCCACATTTATCCCCTCATTCGCCGCTTAGCTTTTCTTACGAAAAGACTTGAGGTTTAGCCATTAATTTGTCCCAAATTAACGCCTAAATTTTGCTAGGGCAAAACTAAAATACGGTTAGTACAGACCAGCTGTACATGCGCGTGCTCCTTCGAACGCTGACTTCGTCAACGCCCAAATACGCGCTTTGAAAGCTTGTTATCACAAGCCGTTTTGTCGCAAAAAATCGTGCCGAGTTTTGCTGTTTAACAGCGAATTCTATCGAATAAAAGCGTATGAGTAATGAGGAGTAATTAATTTTTTTGTGCGAAAAAGTGAAGGTAATAGAAAAGAAAACAAGCAGGGTTTAACAAACTTTTTGTTGCTGAGCGTTGCAGTCAAACAAGTTTGCTTTTTAGCATTTTTTCATTAACTTGTATAGAGAACTAAAAATAAAATCGATGAAAAAGGATAACTCATGACTAAATTAAACTCGGCTCAACCCATTACGAATATCGACGGCACGCCAATGATTTCAGGCTCACAAGTAGATATTAATGGTAACCCATACGGCGTAACCGAAACGACAACGAGTCTCAGTTTTGATGACTCATCCTCATCCTGTGACTCTAGCTTTGAAAGTAGTTTTGATAGCAGCTTTGATTCTAGTTTCGACAATGATTTTGATAGTGGATTTTAATCATATGTCAGAACAATTATTAGCGAGACTAACACCCTATATTTTCATGTTGGTCGTCTCAATCATTTGTGGCTACCTGTATTTCAAACTCAATAACGGCATCTACCTTGTACCCATAGTCGTGATGCATTTGAAATTTCAATGGGGTTTATATGTCTATGACAAAAAATACGATGAGACCGTCAGCCCACCAAGCTGTTGGACTAAGTGCCAATATGTGTTTTTTAAATTTATCTAAACAATGGAGACATGAGATGGAGTTTATCGTACCGCTAGTTTTACTGATTTTTGGCTGTATCATCCTCACACGCAGAGCTTTAGCTGCGCATAAAGATGAAGTTGATAAAGATATCGCAGATAAAAAATAACCTGCCAATATCAATTTAAAACTATCACGGAATATTGAAGTAGAGGGTTTGTAGTGGCATAAATAGAATGTAATTCCTTTACATAAACCACAAAAGTGTAGCCATAACCCCCTACTGATGTGTAATCACACTTAGATTGAATTGAATGTATCTTGACTAGAATTGATTTGATATTGAAGTTGAGATACCTTTACCTTCGCACTTAACAAAACCTGTTCAGAAAGAAAGCTCTCAGCTAAATCTCTATTAAATTTAGCACCATCATGACCAGACGCCGCGGCAATTGAAAACCATATATAAGCTTTTTCATAATCTTGCTCTACGCCTTTGCTCATAGCATACATAGTACCAACATTATATTGAGCTAATACTACTCCTTTATCCGCAGCTTTCTTATACCATACAAAAGCTTCTTTAAAGTCTTGTTTAAAAAATTTGCCATTATCGTACATCAAGCCAAGATTATAATTTGCTTCTGCTTTTCCTTTGTTAGCCGCTTCTTTATACCAATGTGCGGCTTTTCCATAATCTTGAATAACCCCTTGACCAAGATCATATGACATCCCAAGGGCGAACTGCGCATCTACAAGTCCTTTAATTGCAGATTGTTCATACAAATCAGATGCTTTACGGTAATCTTGCACAACTCCTTTTCCATCACGGTACAAATTACCAAGGTTATATTGTGATGCCAAATAACCTTGTTTGGCAGCCTTCTCATTCCAAAATACTGCTTGCTTGTAACTTTGAGTAACACCCTCTCCTTTTTCATACGCTAGGCCAAGATGAAATTGTGCTTCAGCAATACCTTGTTCAGCAGCCTTTTTGTACCATTCGACGGCCTTTTCATAATTTTGAGAAACTCCCCTTCCACGCTTATAAGCTCCAGCAAGTGCCCACTGTGCATATGCAACGCCCTGGTTGGCAGATTTTTTATACCAGTCAAAGGCTTTGATAGGATCTTCAATAACTCCATCACCGAAATCAGAAGCAGTACCAAGAAGAAATTGTGCATATGGAAAATCTTGATTTGCAGCTTCTGTATACCATTTGATAGCTTGTAGTGAGTTTTGGGTTACCCCTTTACCATTATGATAAGCTGAACCAAGCCTATACTGCGCTATTGCATCCCCTGCTTTTGCTGCTTTTTCATAAAACTTAACTGCATTCTGGTAATCGCCCGTCTTAAATGCATCAATACCACGCTTCAAGTCGTCATTAGCATACAAATAAAATGACATTAGATAAGACAAACAAAGTAGAAATAAAGTTTTCATAAAAATCCTTTTTTAATTATATATCCCAGTTTTCAACTTAAACCTTAACGATTAAAAAACACTATTTACTAGCCATTATTAAGAACAAAAAACTACAAAATCAAAAAATAATTTAAAAAAGTAACCAAATTAAAATAATTTAGTTACTACATCTAAAATTCAAATTATATATTAGCCAAAAAATCATAATAAACTCACCACAGTGACTCAAACAATTTTTTTACTGAAAATCCATATCGTATTTTTAGCACACACATCAAATAGAAAGGTAATAAAAACCTATCATTTCATGTTGATTTTTTGTTACTTTTTCGTAAAATAGCACTCAGTCATTAGTATTACAATGAATTATAAAGGATTCAGTTTTGAAGAACAGCTTATCATTAGCGATAACAACATTAGCATTAAGCTTAGGCGGCTGCGCATTTTTAAATTTAGTAGAGGGCACTTCGATATTAGGGAGAGTTCCTGAACAAGGTAACAACTTTGAAGAAGTGTTCCAAAATATTGCAACACAGCGGTCCTCTGAGGTTAAAAAAATAAGCAGGGAATTTGGAACACTGGAATATATAAATCTAAACAATATACTAAACCATACAAGACGCAGCTCAAGATTATTTGATGACGACCGCCTTTTATTGAATGTTTTGGAAGCTTCATGCTCTGGCACTGTTTTTGTAATAAAACCTTCTAATGAAAAAAATCATTTTCTTAGATTATTAAACGCTAATTTAATTCACTACCCAGAACTAGATCTAAATAAAAATGACATTAAAAACATATTTAACACTAGTAAAAATAATAATTATAATAATAAAGAAGGTAGCTTAACAAACATTGTGGATAGTTACTTTGTAAATGTTAATCGTAATTCGGCACACAAATCATATTATTGCATCGTCAATAAAGAAGTAACTGATGCCATTTGGTTAGGATTTACTATTACACCATACAAATCTGCTTCTAAAACTAAATATGAGTATGATGATATATTAGTATATTTAAGCAAGGATCAAATACTTGACAAGTTTCAAAATCAACTCAAAGATGGGTGGATTGAAAGAAAAATCGAAATCAATGAAGAGATAAAAAATCAACAAGAGAAAGCTAAAGAACAAAAAAAGGCTGAAGAATACAAAAAAAATAATTTCAAAAAATCTATTGATTCGCAGAAAAAAGTTTGGGAGAACCGCCTTAAAAACACCTACCAAATTGGGGACTCTGTTTGTAGCTTTAAGGGTAACCTAAAAGGTAATATTGAGGTAATAAGTGAAAATAGGTTCAAAGTTTTTTGGCATGCAAACGCATCTGTTTATAGTAATTCGCCTTCTGAAGATGGACTATTTTTTGGTAATTTCCCCTATAGTTACTTCGATAACAACTTTTTGTTTCAAGTGAGAAACAAAGATATCAATAAATTTGAATGGATAAATAAAGACAAAATATCATACTGCACGCTGCACGAAGTTTAAGCATAAAATTTCTACATGTAAGTATAAATCTACAGTTTGCGGTCGAGATTAATTTCGACTGCAAGTTGGATGAATTTAGGGGGAGATTACATTTTACTGAAATTAAGTTCGTAAGTTATCGTTTAGTATTTATCCTTTGTTAGGTGCCATCCTTAACCATATTTACACTTATAGACTCTTAAGCTAATACCTTGCTCATCATAGATAAATTTGGCTCTCACACGAGTTTTTTTAGCTCTACATGCTTCTTTTTCAACCTCATAGCCTCCCGTACAGCGGCTACATTTCTAACTTGATGTCTGCCGATTCGTTGGCGACAGATGCCATAAGTTGCATTTGTTACAATGGTAGGGACTCAATTCGTTACCGTAATACTCCTTAGAGTACTCTGCAGCACCTTGTGCTTGTTCGGCATCACAATATTGAGCTAAAGGCTTACCAGAAAGTGAATCAACAGGCTTTCGTTGACTCACTTTCAAAACACACTAGATTAAAATTTATAGACTACTAAGAATAACGGCAACTATCATAAATTTTCAAAAGCCCCCTTAATAGCTTGCCGTACTTGAGACACATTAGTATGAGCATAAACCAAGGTATGCTTTAGCGATGTATGGCAAAGCGCTTTGGAAACAACAATCAGATCCGCCGAGTATTAAGATTCATGGTACAAACCCGCTAATGTAATCGCTTCCTTCCACACTAAGCCTTTGCCAGTCATGTATCCGTACTTTGATTTAGCCCCCGAATAAAATCAAATAATTAATCTGTATCCAAATCGATTGAACTTAAACTGCAAATTCGATTTGGGCATAACCAACATTTCGCACTGAATCGAAACTCCGAAATACTAGCCTCAACATTAATAATATTGAGGCTTTCTTCATGAACCAATTAACACAGCTGAGTACACAATTATCAGAATCACTGCAACTATCTGATGTTTCTATCAAGTTTGTTGCCAAGCAATATTTTGGCGTTGGAGAGGCAACCTTTAAGAAACGTCTCAAAACAGATGAGTTCTTAAAAAGCCTTAAAATTGATATTAAAAAGGGACGAATAACAATTGATGCACTGGCTAATATGTTTATGCATTATCGAAGTTTGACAATAAAAAGACTTCAAATAAACAACAATGCTTTTGACTCTAGCTCTTGTGATAAACAGCCCTCATATGAAGGTTCGGCTATGAGCCAAGCTTTGATGTCACAATATGGAGCCCCTCTTGTACCTTACTTGGAGGTTGCTAAAACCCTCTTCGGTTGGGCTGCATCCGGCACTGCAATGACGAGATTTCGTGATGGTACTATCGACAACACTCCACTCGTCACCATTTGCCTGGCCGAAGGCAATAAAGACGCTCTCTTTGTCTATGTCGACGACCTAGTTAAGTGCATCAATCACCCTCGATTTGTGAATATATCGAAGCGTTAAACACAGCCACATAATCAAACTCACGAGGTATTCTACGCCTCAGCTAAGTATGGATGAAACCATCATCCATACTCCCCACAACTAAGCATAACCCTGTTTTTTGGCTTACATTCAACAGCAAATACACTTATCAGATAATCCCCTAATTTATGCGAAGGATAATGATAAGAGCTATGAAGAAATCCATTAAGGCAAGTCCATTAAACAACGATAAAATGTCCGAAAGTTTCGCACTTTTAGTCCTCACCAATGATTTATGCCAACGATATGGAACTCCACTAATACCATACCTAAAAGTGGCTGAAGATTATCTAGGATACCAAACCCATAAAACTGCTATGGCAAAGTATCATGATGGTAGTGTCGATGAATTATCGTTAGTGACCCTGAAGTTTGGAACAGGTCGTAAGATGCCCATATTTGTTAAAGCAAACGATCTCGCAAGATATCTGCTGAACAGCCATGATGTGGTGATATGTAATTAATGAAAATTTGTCTAATTAACTCTCCTGCAGATTAACTGCACTGCAGGAGAGATTCTGAAGTCTTTTTAAAATAACAAACACTCCAAATTACTTTGGAGTGTTTTGAATAGAATAGTGATACAAGTCTATAGCTTGTTCTGGTCTAATTCCA
>NZ_JBFRKG010000044.1:0-37423 GCF_041469325.1 Shewanella sp. 10N.286.51.B8 | reverse complement strand
CTGACATCTGCAAACATCTTTTTAAGCTTGGCATTTTCGGCTTCTAATTCACGCATACGGGTTAAATCAGAGGCTTGCATCCCACCGTATTTCGATTTCCATTTGTAATAGGTACTTTGACCAACATTATGTTTGCGGCATAACTCAGGCACCGTTAGGGCGCCTGATTCGCCTTCTTTGAGGATGTTGATGATTTGGTTTTCTGTAAAACGTGTCTTTTTCATGTGATTCTCCATTTGGTTTAGTGTAAATGGAAAACTCTATTTAAAACATTCTGATTTTAAGGGAGGGTTACACCAATAACTTTAAAGAAGTAGTATTTAATAAAGTAAACTTCCACTCTCTTGCGCAAAAAATCTCGCCCTTTCATATATCCTTTCGCGGACTTTTGGAAATCCAACAAAAAGCCCGTTTATTACGAAACGGGCTTTTAAAAATTCAAGTTTAGTGGTGCAGAAGGGGAGACTTTAACCTACACGAGCATCACGCCTCCTCAAGAAAGCTTAATCATCTTCTTTATTACAGAAACTTAGCCGTAAACAACTGTAATTTATTAAAATTACAGTCAGCAAAAGACTGAGTAAAAATCATTACCAGACATCTGAGTTAGCAACCATTTCTGGTCTACCTTATTGCATCTTGTGCGGCTTCTGCTCAGACTGGCTTTGTTCGCAGCGAAAACCCGCAGGATTTTGTGAACGCCAACGCCAGGTGTCTTGCATCATGTCATTTAAGGACTTTCGTGAAACCCAATTCAGTATTTGCTCTGCTTTTGTTGCATCAGCCCAAAAACCCGGTAAATCGCCCGCCCTTTTAGGTGCGATTTCATAGTTAACGACCTGCCCAGTGGCAAGCTCAAACCCCTTGACAATATCCAGTACCGACAGCGGTTGACCACTCCCTAGGTTAAACGCTTCAAAACCACCATGTTGCTGCTCAGCCAACCAACTTACCGCCTTTAGGTGCCCTTGGGCTAAATCCGATACATGAATATAGTCACGTAAACAGGTGCCATCCTTTGTTGGGTAGTCATCACCAAATATCGATAGCTTGTCTCGCTTACCAATCGCAACCTGCTCAACAAAAGGCATCAAGTTGTTTGGAATACCATTCGGGTCTTCACCAATCAACCCACTTTCATCGGCGCCTATCGGGTTAAAGTACCTTAAACTTGCCACATGAAAATCACGGTTAGCATGACAATAGTCCATCAATATTTGCTCAACCATTGCTTTGGTCTTGCCATAGGGACTGCTGGGGGTACCGATGGGCTGGGTTTCGACATATGGCGGCTTATTTGCTTCGCCATAGACAGTCGCGGATGAACTAAACACTAAGTGGTTAACTTGCGCAGAGCACATGGCCTGAAGTAATGACAGTGTGCCCTCTACATTGTTTCGATAGTAGGCTAATGGATCAGTCACAGACTCCCCCACAGCCTTGAGCCCAGCAAAGTGAATAACCGCATCTATCTGGTGGGTGGCAAACACACGTTTCAACGCTTCCTGGTGCAAAATATCTAACTCAATAAACGTCACCCGTTGCTGAGTTAACTGCTCTACTCGCTCCAGTGCCACCTTAGAGGAGTTTGATAAGTCATCAATGACGACAACAGAGTAACCCGCATTAAGTAAGGCCAATACGGTGTGGCTACCTATATACCCAGCGCCGCCCGTCACTAAAATATGACTCATGATTTTCCTTAAACAAGTGAGACGCCATCAACCGGCTGACTAATATAAACACTCTCTTTCAACCCGGTTTTTTGCTGATACGTTAGCTCAATCTCTTTGAGCACCGCATCAACCATGTCATGGGGCACCAAAGCGATAATACAACCACCAAAACCACCGCCAGTCATTCTTACGCCGCCTCTATTTCCTATCACTGAGTCCACCGTTTCAACTAGATAGTCAATCTCAGGTGTGGTGATTTCAAATAAATCTCGCATCGAGGCATGACTTTGCGCCATCAGCTGACTGATGGTTTCCACATCCCCTTCATCGAGTGCCTTCATTGCATCCAAAGTGCGCTGATTTTCATAAATGACGTGCTCTGCTCGCTGTGCGACTAATGGGTCTAAACCCTGTTTACTTGACTCAAATTGAGCCACAGACACATCCCTTAAATGCGAAACCCCAAAGTAGCTGGCAGCTTGCTCACATTGCTGACGACGCACATTGTATTCACTGTCAACTAATCCCCGCTTTACATTCGAGTTCACTTTAATCAGTGCTAAATGATGAGGGATTGAGACGGGGGTCAGCGCCAGGCTACGGCAATCAATACCCATCGCGCGGTTTTCTTGACCACTCGCTGAGATAAGCTGGTCCATGATGCCGCAAGCACAGCCGACAAAATTATTTTCAGCAGCCTGGCTAATGAGTGCAACATCTTGTTTAGACAGCCCCAGCTGGCAATATTGGTCAAACGCATAGGTGATACCGACTTCCAGTGAAGCCGATGAACTCAGCCCCGCCCCTTGAGGCACATTGCCAGTAACCATAATATTGGCCCCTTTTAACGGAAGCTCGCGCTTTTGTAATTCACTCACCACCCCTCTGATATAGTTTGCCCATTGCTGAGTATCATGGGACACCATCGGCGCACTAAGAGAAAAACTATCTTCTTCCCCCTGATAATCAAGCGCGACCACATGCACGAGATTATCGTCTCGAGGAGACAATGCCACCAACGTGGAATAGTCAATCGCACAGGGCAATACAAAGCCATCATTATAATCCGTGTGCTCACCAATTAAGTTCACTCGCCCTGGTGCTTTTACAATCAGAGCCGGCTTTTCAGCGTACCTACGCTCAAAATCCGATGTCAGTTTTTCTAATAATTCCATCATATTTCCTAGAGAGACTTAGCTGTGTTGTACTTTGTAATGCACACTCGACAATGCCGCGAGTCGCTGCGCGGCCTGCTCAGGGGTAATATCGCGTTGAGCTTCTGCGAGCATTTCATACCCCACCATAAATTTCTTCACGGTCGCACTGCGCAATAAAGGTGGGAAAAAGTGAGCATGTAATTGCCATTCAGGGTGTGCACTATCATCATAAGGGGCACCGTGCCAGCCCATTGAATATGGGAATGAGCACTGGAACAAATTATCGTATTTGGCTGTTATCTCTCTTAATATTGCGGCCAGCGTCGACTTTTGCTTTACCGACAACTCTGTCATACGGGTTACCGCAAATTTAGGCAGTAAAAGCGTTTCAAACGGCCAGGCTGCCCAAAAAGGGACAACAACAATCCAGTCATCATTTTCAACAACAGTGCGAGTACCGTCTTTGGCTTCACGTTGCGCGTAATCAATGAGCAAGTTGCTATCATTTTTTGCCAGGTATTCACTCAAACTTTGCTGCTTTTTCTCGATTTGAGAAGGCAAGTGATTTTGCGCCCATATTTGTCCGTGTGGATGTGGATTAGAGCAGCCCATCACAGCGCCCTTGTTTTCAAAAACTTGTACCCACTGATATTGACGCGACAACTCCTGGCATTGTGTTTGCCAGGTATCAACCACAGCTTCCACTGCTTCTTGTGACAGCTCAGGTAAAGAGCGACTATGGTCGGGTGAAAAGCAAATCACGCGACTCTCACCTTGCTCCGCTTTCATGCGAAACAAAGGGTCGTCTTGCTCGAACTCAGGCGTGTGTTCATTTAAGGCGGCAAAGTCATTTTTAAATACAAACGTGCTTTGATAATTTGGGTTTCTGACTCCATTCACCCTTGTATTGCCTTTGCACAAAAAACAAGTTTCATCATACGATGGTTTTGAAGCCGTATCCGGCGCCTCTTCTTGCCCCTGCCAAGGACGCTTTGCGCGATGTGGAGAAACTAATACCCATTCTTTTATCAATGGGTTATAACGTCGATGTGGGTGCTCAGTGGCATCGAATGTAGTAGATTTCACTCTTTCATCTCACTATAATAAACATCATATGTTTAACGAACATAAATCTTTTACATTTCAATCGCAAGTAAATTGCTCAATAATCACTGAATAATTTTACATTTTATTAACCGGTAACTCGTGATAAAGAGAAGGTAAATTGAACAAGTTTATATGTTGCTTACTGAGTTGTGCTGCTCTGCTCGTCATATCATCATACGGCGTAGCGACCCCAATCAACTGTATTGAATGCCATCAAGCCCAGGTTGCCAACTGGCAACTTTCAGATCACGCAAAAGCTATGGCTATAGCCACTGACGATACTGTGCTAGCGGACTTTAATGGGTCTACTTTTGAACACTTTAGCCAAAGTGCAAGGTTTTATACCAAAGACAATAGCTATTTTATTGAGTATACCCAGGGCAAACTGACACAGCATTACCAAGTACAATTTACCTTTGGTCACTTTCCACTTCAGCAATACCTCATCAGAATAGAAAAAGGTAGAGTTCAACTTTTCCCATTCGCGTGGGATAGCCGATCTAAACAAGAAGGAGGACAACGTTGGTTCGCTAATTATGCAACTGAAGACATTTATAGTAACGACAGATTACACTGGCTTCAGCCGATGCAAAATTGGAATGGTATGTGTGCTGACTGCCACTCTTCTGGCTTAAAACGGAATTACAACGCAACACAAAATAGCTTTTCGTCTCAATGGAATGAAATAAACGTCGGTTGTCAGTCTTGTCACCAGAAGGTCACCCCTGAGCATAGTCAATCAGCTTCTGAGACAGCTCAAAACAATAACCAGGCAGAACCACTAGCCCATCAAGTACAGCAGGGATACTGGCAACGCCAAGGGGATGCTAAAACGGCCAGCTGGCACGGTCCCGCCCGCGACAATGAGTTTATGGATACTTGTTACTCATGTCATTCATTGCGAGAACCACTTACAGACGGCTTCACACCAGGTAAAGCTTTTTTAGACCAATTTAGCCCTACATTACTTGCTCAACCGCTATACCATGCTGATGGGCAGATAAAAGAGGAAGTGTATGTTTATGGTTCATTCAAACAAAGCAAAATGCACCAGGCTGGCGTTAATTGCTTAGATTGTCACGACGCACATACAATGAAAGTTAAAGCTCAAGGCAATGCGCTATGCCTGCAGTGCCACAGTAGTCAAGATTATCATCAACCAGAGCATCTTAATCACGACGTTGATAGTCCTGGTGGCCTCTGTGTTAACTGCCATATGCCAACCACAAGGTATATGGGAGTGGATGACAGGCGTGACCACAGCTTTAAAATACCTAGCCCAGCTTTAACTATCGAATACGGCACGCCCAACGCATGCGAGCAATGCCATACTGATGTGCCTTCTGAATGGCTTGCTGAACAAGTCGTAAAACTTTGGGGTGGGCAAAACAATGCGACTGAAAGTCAGCAAGCCTATATAGCATTACAAACCCATTCGCAGCTGCCAATTGAACGGCATTTAATGCTTGCTAATGATAAACAGTTATCTGAAATTAAACGTGCAAGTGCCATTGCATTATTACCAAACTCTACCCAGCAACTAGATAATAAAACGATTCAGGAGTGGGTCACATCACCTTTACCATTAGTTAGACTTGCTACAGCAAAAATAGGCTTTCTTTTGCCGATTAAAGAGCGCCAAAAAAGTTATAGCTCATTATTAACTGATCAGTACAAAGCTATCCGAGTCGCTGCAGTGCAACATATGATTGCGTTGGAAGATGATACAAATCTTGCATTTAAACGCGCATTCAAAGAACTACTGGAGATGAACAAAACAAACCTGTGGCGAGGAGAAGGAGGGCTTAACACCAGCCTGATACACTTAAAGTTAAATCAAGTACCTCAAGCTGTTAAAGCATTGAAACATGCGATTAATGTTGATCCCTATTTCGACGCATCATACATTAATCTGGCTGAAATTTACCGTTCAAATAATGATATCGATAGCGAACACAGCATCTTCATGCAAGGGATCAAAGCTAACCCAAACTCGGCCATATTGAACTACAGTTTTGCCCTAGCCCTAGTGAGAAATGCACAAAAACCACTTGCATTAAGTTACTTCAGTAAAGCCAAAACATTAGCACCTGACAACATACAATTTGCATATGCTTTCTGGTTAGCGCTCGATGAACAAGGAAAAACAGCTCAAGCACTGACCGAGCTAAAAAGTGAAATTCAGCACTACCGAAATAATCCGCAACTCATTGAGTTAGGTATGTATTTCGCTCAGAAGGTACAGGATGCAAATAGCTTCAGATATCTGCGAAATTTGCGCATTCAAGCTAATTAAGCTATCGACGAATGTCGCACTTATTAGCTGATAATTAGGGCCAGTTGATCTTTCAAGGTTGTTTTTGCAGCGAATTGTTGTTCATTAGTACAAGGCGACGACTTTGATGTGTGGTTGTTCCACATGATAAGTCGTTAACGCAGTAAAAGTGACAACACATATAGTAGAAAGGGGAAGCCCACTTTAGCATGAGTTTCCCCCTCCCCATAAATTACTTACAGAGTAATGAAACCAAGTTAGCTCTCACTGAACTCACATTGAAATGGCTCTTTCATTTGCTTTTACCTTGCTGGCTTTTGTTTCGCCATTAGTCCATTTCACGCTTACTTGATAGTCGTCGCTACATGAACCAATACCGAACAATAGTTGATGATTAAAACTCATAGAATAGTTAGCACCATTTGAACCAATGCGACGAACCTGGCTTACATTACAAGCTGAGACTGTCACTAACGCCCCCAATGCCGAGGCTTTTTGATTAGGGCTTAATCCCACGTTGACCTGAACATGACCGTTATTAGCAGGCAAAGTGCCTTGATTTCGGTATAGATGCCACATCCCTCTCTCATGACCCGTAACAACGTCTAGTTGGCCATCATTGTCATAGTCGAGTACCTCACCGCTCATTCCGGTTGCACCTAGCTCGGTTGAAAAAACGCCGCTATTTTCTAGCTTTTCAAATACTCGACTTTGTCCATTTGCTGAATGATTCATATACATCAGCGCATTATTAGCACTAATTAAATTACCACGACGAAAAACCAATACATCGCTGAAACCATTATTATCAAAATCTCCAATCGTGACGCCGGTTGAATGCTCTGTATCAATCAGCCCCACTTTCGCAGACACATCAATGAACTTACCATTTTGATTCTCTAATAATAGATCACTTAACCCCTCAGGCTTTGCAGATGTTTTATAGTCTTCAACCCCATGAACCACGCCAGAGAACGGTGCGAATACGTTGCCCGCTAAACGCCACTTATTATTGCCCACATAACCGATATAAACACCTGACGAGTCACTAATATCATCAGGGAAGCCCAATGCATCGCTACTCACAAGCTCAATCGTTCTGCCTGAATGGGTTTCCCCTTTATAGGGGTACTTGTAACCGGGCTCTGCAATATAAGGCAGTTTTTCTGGCCAGGGAGATTGATAGTTTTCAATCAGTAATGTGTCACCAATATTAAAGTCGTCAAACTGAAACGGTCCTCGTTTAGTGTAAAAACCTAACCGCTTGGTTTTCTTGTCGAAAAAAACGTCTCCTTTTTCAAATGGCAGACCACGGGTAAATAAAAGATCAAAGTCACCGTCGTTGTCGTAATCGATTTCCGCTATCGCGGTGACATTATGCAATGCATTAGGTAGTACCTGCTTAGTCACATCTTCATAGTCAAAATGCTCTCTCCCTTGATACACTTTGACGGCACCATGACCATAGAGCAGAATATCTGGTATATGATCCTGATTAATATCCGTCACCAGCGTTTTCTGACCATCGCCATGCACACTGGGCAATGTTGAGCGAATAACCATTTCGCCCTTACCTATATTTTCGTAGATATAATTTTCGCTTAGGTTCTGTTCACGCATTTTTCGGTCAGGAAAGGCAAAGTTGAGTAGGTCCAGATCGCCATCATTATCCAGATCAACTAATTTCACCGTTCGGCCACGCATTGATGCCAGTGGCTCCTTAAGCTCTTTCCATTCAACGAGTTGACGCTGTTTATTAACCGAGTAAATTTTGGCATTTCTAGCGTTACTACCAGAGCCACCACCTCGAGATATGATTAATTCCAATTGACCGTCGAAATTTAAGTCGCCAACAGACACCCCATGAAGATCGCCCATTAAAATGTCATATGGAAAGGCTAACTTTCCCTCATTGTTCCACATGACTCTAAGGCCGTAGCCATGGTCATTTATCAAAATATCCAGGTACCCATCTTGGTCCAGATCAGAAATCGTTGGCGCATCCCAGCCTTTTCGGTTTTTAGCGTCTTTATTGAAAATCGCCTCTCCTTGCTCTAAAAAGGCACTACTCTGCCGCTCCAGCTCTATACGCTCAGTCTGACTAGCGCACGCTGACAACATCATCAACGATGCTATTGCGGCATAAGGGTTATACTTCATGGCTCCATCCTGTAATTTCAGAAGATACGCAAAAGCAGTTCATCAAAAGATGAACTGCGGTAAATCATTATTATTGCTTCACAATTTCAATATCATCGAGATATACAAAACCCTCAGTAGAGGCAGTTTTGTCAAACACAATCCGTAAACGGTCTTGCGCCAAAGAGGCTTTACTTCGATTTAATGGAATACCAATGGTTGACCATTTACCCTTAGGTAACAGATTTAAATCTAAGGACTGTGTAACTAGCCAAGGTGCTTCAGTAATAAATTTAAGTTTTGGCAAAGAGGAAGAATCAGGAACCCAAATACTGACATTAATTCGATAATTTCCTTCATCTAATTGCAGCGAGCCATTAGGAGAAAATGCAGTATAAACACCTTTATCTGGCGCAGATAAGTCTAGCGCCAAGCTTTTTCGCCCCGTAACAAAGATATTGTCGGCAAAGTCGGTGACCTTTAAATATGGCGCAACCTTATCTGTCATAAACCAGTCTTTTGCCACGCTATTACGCGACTTTGGTTTGTGATAAGCATCAGTTATCAACGGTCCTTCAAAGCCAAAAAAAGCACGATCAATTAAACTGTCATCAGCTTGCTGCCAAACTCGTACATATTCCACTTCAAAATCTGCTGGCAAGTCATGCTCTACTGGTATTCCATGCCAAGGAAAGACTTCTGAATCGAACCATAATTCCATTGGGTTATTCAGAACCCAGCGGTCACCTAGCTCGGCCTGAGTGGCGTGATGAACTAACTCACCGTTGAAAAACATCTTTAAACCATCAGGAAGCCATTGCACTCCATATGTATAAAAGTGTTCGGCTGTTCTACCCGGTACAGGGTGCGGGTGCTTCCAAACCTTGTTTTTCTTTGGATGACCAGGGCGCCAATCATGAATTGAGGTCACAAAGGTAGTTTCAGGGTTTTTGCTGCCAGTTTTCACTTCACCAATTAACTCAAAGATATCTAGCTCTTGCTGAAAGCCAGTGCCCCAAAAAGCCCCTGTCATTGCTGCATCAGGGATTTTAACTTTGACTTCCATGTAGCCATAAAGGAAAGTGTTGTGGCTAATAAGCGCACCTGTTGTGATGTTCTCGTATCGAGAGACTTCTTGTTTTTTTGGAGGCTTGCCGACAAATGGATAGTCCGGCTCCCATTGGGTTCTAATTTTTAACTTACCGTCTTCAACAAACACATTATGAGGTGCAAACTGAGAAGGAGCTCTACCTTTCCAGATATAGAACTCCTTGTTGGTGCCCTGGATATACCATTTTTGGGTATCAATAGAGCCTGCTTCAAACTCATCGCTAAGTTGCTGGTTCAACTTCCAACCTGCTTGGTTTTCAGGGTCTGATAAAGGCGATAGATTAGAGACTGCAAGGATTGATTTATACTCGCCAGCAACAACCGCCGCTTGTTTGTCGTCTCCACCTTTGGTTGCCTCACACCCAAGCAATACCAACAGAAACATAATAGGCAGCAGAGGATAGTTAACTATTTTTTTTATTTTCATGACAAAATCTCTTTAAAAAAGCCACCGTAAAGGTGGCTTTTGTACAAGGCTGTTAGGGAATTAATTAGAAATGTTATCAGTGCGAATAACTGAGTAATCATCTAATAGAATCGATTGACCTTCAGGTAAGCCATATACCTCCCAAAGCGTAAAGACGTCAGTCACAATACTCCAGGTTGCTGGAATCGCCCATTCTTGACTTTCTGACTTATCGTTGACGAACTCGACGTATTGCCACTCTGTCGTTGCTGCAAGCTCAGCAGTAAATATGCCCGCTTCGCCAAAGCGACCAGGAAACCCAGCTGCGCCATCAGGAATGCCTTCGTAATTCCAGGCCACGATGACTTGTCGTAGAGTAATAGGCTCAACCGGTGCAGTCTCAAGTTTTACCCAAACCGCATACTTATAGGTTTTCCCTATCGACTCAGCTCCGCGGCCATAGTTCGCGCTATACCAGTTACGTTGTTTGTTCCAGACTTGTTGCGCCCCCCAAGAATACGGCTGTCCATTTTCATCAACCGCGCTACCAGCAGTAAGCTTAACTGATGCTAAAGAGCCGGAAATGGTCTCTGTTGACGTACCATAAATTGCATTACCACCATAAGGAGCGGTAACACCGTCCATGTCAAAGTCGATATTAAAGCCTGCTGCATGCTCTGACACACCTGGTTCACACATCTCATTAGTGACAACGTTTAGCTCAATAGATTTTCCAGCAACATCAGCAATAGGTGTTGCACCCGTATCGCCAGAGATTATTTCTACAGTGACGTCTGACGCCACGTTTGTATTACTGCCAACATCAAAGACACCAACACCACCAAAGCCATTGCTCACATTCTGGACGTAAGATACATCTGGTGAATTTGAACTACTCCAGTCATAGTCATAACCACCTGTGAGTGTATGGTTTATAACCGACGGCTCAACTTTCACGCCGGCGGCGACGCAAGAGCCAACCATTTTTTCACCAGTAGGAGCACCCAACTCATCAACTTCACCATTAGCAATAGCGATACTGAACGCCGCGGTCACAGTGACATCAGCGCTGCCTTGAGCTTGAGGGTTATCGACACTCGTTGCCGTAATACTTGTTTGACCTGTACTTGTACCTGTCACCAAACCATCTTCATCCACCGTGGCAACTGATGTATCGGCAACAGTATAAGTTAGCGCCGAATTACAGGCATAAGATGGAACAGTCGAGGCGATAACACTCGCTTGCCCACCAGCAGGTAGCTCTAGGGCAGCAACATTCACATCGGTGACCGGATCATCAATAGCGTGCATGACCAACTGCAAAGTTTGCATTGGTAACGACTCACCCGCTTTCAATCGATAGCCATTATCGATAGTGAAACTAATGTCATAAGTCACCATTTTAGGGAAATCAGGGTTACCATCACCGATTGGATTACCATCTTCATCAACATCACCCGTCTCATCGGTGTCGTCACACATTCTCAATGCTTCTGCAAACGCATCAGTATCAATAATGAGCTGAGTTGTATCTTCCGATAATGTAAACGGAGAGATGGTGTGTGTCGGTATGGTATTAGATGGACCTTGAGGTGTCTGAAAGTTGTTTTGTGCCTCAAACTCTAACTGACTTACATTGATGCGCCTGCCCACACTTGATAGCGGTTGGTCACCAACCATCGCACCTTCTATAAGATTTACAGTTTGAATGCCAGATTCCTCTTCAAAACTGGCGCTCAGACCATTAATTGAAAAAGTTATTTGAGTATCACTACCAAACTCTGGGTTATAGCCTTCGTCAGTACCACATGCTGAAAGAGCTAGTATTACGAGAGTCGTTAGCGTTGTTTTTTCCAGTAAGTTATTTTTCATCTTACTTCTCCAAGCTTTATTACCGGCCAAGCTATGGCCGGTTCATGATTTAAATGACGAAAGGTTAAAATGAGCCACGAATACCTAATCGGAATTGACGTCCCGTTTTCCATACCGCAGCAGTCCGCGATGTGGTGACGTCATTTTCCAGAGCATTACCCTCATCCATCACAACCTCTTGTGAATTAGGGTCAAAGGCATTACGTGTGAACGAACTGGTGTAGTAGGTTCTGTTTGTGTCGTCAGTTAAGTTAAGTGCTTGGAATGTAATACTTAAGTTTTTAGTAATGTCATAACTAGAACTAAAATCTAGACGGCTAGTAGACTCTTGCCATGTTGCTCCACCCACAAGACCTCGGTTTACTAGTTGCTCATCGTTAAAGCGATGCGCTAAACGAAGTTGTATACCATTTTTCTCCCAGTAAACTGTCGTGTTGACAGAGTGCTTAGGTGTATAAGGCTGTGGCAGTGGCTTCAAAAATATATCAGTAGCACCAATACGCTGAGCCTCAGACTCTGACTCCTGGAAGGTGTAGTTCATACTCAGACCTAAACCAGATAATAGACCTGGTAAAAAGTCATAGTTTTGGCTATATGCAAGCTCAAGGCCTTTGATATCAGCACCTTTACCATTAGTTACCGTACTTACGTTGGCCACATCACATTCAATTTTCCATTGGTCAAAGAAGCCTGCAACTTGACGCAGTGGCATACAGTCATCTTCATCACCCGGCGTACGATTTTCGTCAAAAGGCAGCAATAAGTCAGCACTTTCTAAATCATACTCTTCACGGACATCCTTATAGTGATACGGCACGATGACTGTTTCTTCAAAATCAGACATATCTTTATAGAACAAGGCCGCTGAGAACATACCTGATTCGTTAAAATACCACTCATAAGATAAATCGATGTTATTAGACTGCAGCGGTTTCAATTGTGCATTACCAGCAGAACCACTAGCTGTATCCCATTGTTGCTCAAAAATTTGAGTGCGTGGGTTTAGTGAGTCAAAGCGCGGACGAGTCATGGTACGACTAACAGCAAAGCGACCAATCATTTCTTCATTAATGGCGTAATTGAGGTTTAAGCTCGGCAACCACATATCATGTGAGCCTTTATTCGTTACCCATGCAATGCGATCTTGTACTTCAGTACCGCTGCCCATCGGACCAGTGAATGCCGTAGTACGATCAATGAATGGCCAAATTTGCCCATTACTCGCAAAGTGTGCCCATGCGTTAGCAGATGTCGGCACTAGGTTACCATTGCTATCGTAAATCATTCCCGGTAAGGCATTATTAGTGATAATGTTACCGTCAGCGTCAGTCCAAACTAAACGGTTAACATCAGGCCCGACTAGCCCATCAGCACCGGGTATCACCCACTGACCTGTAGCAGGGTCATATGGGAAGGTTTCGTCATTACTGCGGTTGTACCCGTGAGTCAACTGCCATGCCCAACAATTTTGTAAATCAGCCTCATTAGCTGGTGCGTAACGGTGGTCAGGAACGCCATCAGGGTTCGTCCCCATTACTGCTCCAGGACAAGCATCTAAATTCATGTTACCCAGCCCACGTTCAACCAATAAGTTATATGGGTCTAGCATTTGAGGGAAACGGATAAAGTTGATTCCACCTACACCTGTAGCTTCAGTATCATCTCGGATATAACGGACACCTAAATTACCCGTTAAACGACCTTCCATGAGTTCAAAATTAGCTTTGAAATAGGCTGCTTTAGTTTCAGTTTCGATTTCACGTGATCCTGAAATGGTTTCTCGAATACCTACCTGACCAGAATCTTTACCAGAGACGATTTCTAGGGCTTTTTCTGCATCCATCATCGGCCAACCACCGAAGAAATCAGCGCCTCTATCACCCTGAATGTCTTCGCCGTAGTTATCATATGGGAATGCATCGCCTGACAGAATGTCTGCAAGACGAATGGTTCCTAAACCGCGAACTTCGAATTCAGCATCAGGGTCTTCCAAATCGATCAGATCTTCACCATTAGTTGTGGCACGGTTTTGAATGCTGACATCTTTGTTTCTTTTCGACCACTTGGCACCAAACTCAATCGAAGTGATGTACTCATTATCCAAGTCATAATTAAAGTCTAAAAATAACGATTTATTAGTATCTTCCAACTCATTCTTACGCAACACTAAACTACCTAAGTGGTTGTGCTGCATATCAAAAGGAGTGAATCGACTGTAAACGTTATTGGAAGTGCCATCAAAGACATCAAATTGAGCGGGAGTCATCCCTGTAGAGTATCCACAATCAGCACCAGAAGAACAATCGTAGCCAACCATTTCGAATGCGTCATGATTCATATTCTCTACAATCTGACGCCCTGCAGTACCCCAAGTTGCGGTGCTAATCGAAATGAAGCGATCATCTTCATTATCATCTGGCGTTTCATCTGTTGTTTGTGAGAAGCCCGCTTTTAAATTCATATTCAAGCGGTCTGTGATTTGATAATCGAAATTTAATGAAGCGACATTGGTATCAACTTCACGCAAACCATAAGCACGATTGAAATTACCTGAAGTTGAACGGCTGCTAGAACGTGCCAATGTGTTAGTCGATAAATCAACGCCATTTAGTGCAGTATTGTCATCCCCTGGATGCATCAATGGTGTAACCGGTGAGAAATTTAATCGTAAGGTATGATTATCGGTCAAAATATCTTGCTGGGTATGGGTTACATCCAATTGAATATCGAGATTATCCATCGGTTGATACTGTAGACCGGTAGAAATCGAAAAACGATCACGCTCATCAGTATTCATTGAGAAGTCGACAACTTCTCTAGCTAATACAAAGAGATCACCTTCATGAAGCTTTTGGGTATCAGGGTCATAATTTATTAGAGAATCCATAGGGTTCAATAATGGATTACCATCATCACCGTAAATTAGATTACCTTCTTCATCTCTCTGGTAACCCAACACTCGAATTGGCATACCACTTTGAATATCGTGTGCGGTTCGACCACTTCCTGCCTCTAAATCAGCGATTGGAATTGCGCCATTAGCCCAATCAGTATTGATTCGGTCTTGGCGAGTTTTTTGAGTATCTCTAGATGCGGTAATAACAAAGCCGAATGTGTCATCAAAGTATTTATCAGCAAAACTAAAGTTAAGTCGCGAATCTGCCTCATCTGAAAATTCATTGTATCGCCCTTCAACAGTAAATGAGCGACGAGGTTCGCTAAGGCCTAATGGTTTAACTGTTCGTAATACAACATTAGCACCTAGCGAGCCTTCATCCTGATCTGCTGATGCCGTTTTTATCACGTCAATTGAAGAAAGAATATCTGAAGAGAAAGAACTTAAGTCAACACTATTATCATTGGTCGCAGCAGAGTTGGAGCCATCGGTACTTAAACCACCGGTTAATGCCACACCGTTCATAGAAATTTGGTTTAATGATGGTCCTGCACCACGTACTGAAATCCGGGTTCCCTCTCCCCCTTCTTCTTGTACAGTGACACCTGTTACTCGTGATAGTGCATCTGCAATATTTTGGTCAGTGGATTTACCCACATCTTCTGCGTAAATCGAATCAGATACGCTTTCAGAATACCTTTTTGCATTTGCCGCCTTACGCAGACTGCTGCGTAAACCTCGCACTTTAATCACTTCAATGTTTTCAGTTTCTTCAGCCTTAGCATTTTCAGCCTTTTCATCTTGTTCTTCAGCATAAATTGGCATGGCAAATAATCCAGCCAAAATCGCTGAAGATACAGCTGATAATTTGAATATGTGACTCATTATAGTCCCCCGGTTTTTTTCCTTATCAGGCTGACAACATAGAGAAGTCGCCCAACTATTTTATATTTACCCGGTACTGCTAGATAAACGTTTATAAGTGAATGAATTCAAAGCGATACCACACGCCCCCAATGTTACTTACGGTGGTATCTATCCATTCGTTCAATGTCATAATTTTCAAACTTTCGCTTCAGTAACCACCGCGGTCTTTCTAACGTTGATTCCCAATCGAAAAGGGTTTTGAACATCGCCTTGACCCGTTCAGGTTCACTCGCGGCGAGGTCATTCAGCTCTTGCTGGTCATTTGGTAAGTAATAAAGTTGTGCAGGACGATCAGGGAAACGCATTAGTTTCCAGTCGCCAACTCGAATAGCTGCTCGTACATCTTTTTTCCAGTACAAGGTATGATGAGGACGTGCTTTATTGTCCCCCGCGATATAGGGCAGTAAGTTGACCCCATCAATATTTGACAACTCAGTTATTTGGCCATCAGCTGCGGCATAAAAGGTAGGTAATAAATCAAGTAAGCTAACTGGATAATCGTATTGTGAACCGGCTGCAAACTTACTTGGCCAAGAGGCCACAAAAGGTACGCGAATTCCACCTTCAAGGTGGTTTGATTTACTGCCACTTAATGGTGAGTTGTCTGATGCATTACGATCTGTTGGTCCACCATTATCATTGGTAAACACAACAAGTGTATTGTCTGCGACTCCAAGCTCTTTAAGCTTATCGATAATCTTGCCTGACGCCCTGTCTAGCGCTAAGGTCATCGCGGCTACCGTTTTACGGTCTCCCGTTAGTGATGGGAATTGAGCAAGATCCTCTTCGGTTGCATCCATTGGCGTATGAACAGCATTGAACGAAACAAAAGCGAAAAATGGCTTATTTGCTTTAACGCTTTTTTCAATAAATGCGTTAGTTTCACTGGCTAGCACATCAGTTAGATAACCTTGATGCTCTTTCAATACACCAAAGTTTCTCTCCATAAGGTCCAGCTTGCTAGGAGGCGTTTTAACACTGTCATAAGCAAAATAGCTGCGCGCGCCACCTCTAAACCCATAGTATTCATCAAAGCCACGCTTTAGAGGGTGGAACCTATCAGCGCCTCCCAAATGCCACTTGCCATAGAACGCAGTGCTATAGCCTTGGCGCTTTAAATGATCAGCAATGGTTTTTTCTGATAAGGGAATCCCCATCTCACTACCATCATGAGCTGAGTTTTCACTCATGAAACCAGGCACATTGTTCTCTTCGAAACCAAACCTTTGCTGATAACGCCCCGTCATCAAACCTGCTCTCGAAGGCCCACAGGTAGGGTCTGATACATATGCTTGAGTAAATTTAACACCATTAGCGGCTAATGCATCCAGATTAGGTGTTTGCATGACACTACTACCTTGAAAGCCAAAGTCGGCATAACCGGCATCATCAGCAAATAACAAAACGATATTTGGCTTTTCTTCAGCGCTACTCACCATTTGTGAAAAACAACACAGCCCCAGCAGCATCAAAGCAGCAGTTAATTTACTCATTTTTTTGACCTAATTATTTATAAGAATGGAAACACGTTTATTGGTTAGGTATTCATGTAAACTGTACTTAGAACAGTCCTTGCCGACTCCGCTTTGCTTGAGCCCACCATGAGGCAATTGCACACCGTAATGCACTTCATTTATGCAAACGCTACCGGCATCAATTTCCTCAGCGGCGGTCATCGCTCGTTGGAGGTTGGTGGTATACACATAGGCAGCAAGCCCAAGATCACAATCATTGGACATAGAAATAACGTCATCTGAATCGCCAAAAGGAATAACAGCTAGTACAGGGCCAAAGATTTCATCACAAGTCAGCGCCATTTTATCGGTGCAGTCAGCCAAAATTGTTGGCTGTAGATAAAAGCCACTTTTGCCTTCTGGTATACCACCACCCATGACAACCTTGGCACCTTGAGCTACCGTGTTTTCGATAGAGGCCAAGATACGCTGGCGCTCTTTGTCACTCATTAGAGGTCCCATGATCCGGCCTTCTTCACGCCCAACTCCCAGGCGAATGCCTTGGGCATGTTGTTTGGCTTTTTCAATAAACTGGGTATAAACGGATTCATGAACAAAACAGCGGTTCGGTGATACACATACCTGGCCGCTATTAGCAAACTTTAAATCAATAATGTCAGTGACGGCTTTGTCTAGCTCGGCATCGTCATAAACAATCACTGGCGCATTGCCACCTAACTCAACCGAGAAATGTTTAACGCTGGTACAAGCCGTCTGCATTGCTCTCACGCCAGCAGAGGTGGAACCAATCATGGTGAATAGCGCAGGCGTTTTGCTAGTAAGGAGTGGATTAGTCACATCATAATTGTTACTTGAGATGACATTAATAACACCAGAAGGAAACCCTGCTTCAAGTGCTAATTCTGCACATCGCAGTGTCGCTAATGGTGTAACCTGTGAAGGCTTAATAATACCGGTGCAACCTGACGCCAAAATTGGCGCCACTTTATAACCGAAGTTCAATAGAGGGAAGTTCCAGGCAAGATAGCCCACCACTACACCTAATGATTGTCGTTTGATAAAGTGATGAAAACGACCATCTGGGTCTTGAATCACAGGCTGATCAATTCGCTTCATTTCTTCAACAAAGAAACGCAAACAAGTCACTAACATACCAAAGTCATATTCAGCATTATCAACTGGTTTGCCAGTTTCACTTATTAAAATATCAACGATTTCATCTTTATTTGACTCTAGAATGTCAACATAGCGCAAGATCAATTCTTCGCGGGTTGCCAACGATGTTTTAGACCAGGTTTTAAAACTTTCAGAAGCCGCTTTTAGGCAATCTTGAACCTGCATAGGATCAATATCTGGAACCTGCGCAATAACTTCTCCAGTATCTGGATTTACTACATCAAACTGCTGTTGAGAGCTAACTAGTTCGCCGTTTATTAACATTGAATATTGAGTCATACTATTTTGTTTCCGTTGATAAAACTGTGAAATGAGATAAAGCATTTTCATCAATTTCTACACCAAGTCCAGCCTCTGTCGGCACATTAGCCTCACCCTGGTGTACTTCTACGTTTACTTTAAAAAGCTCATCCCTCAATGGGTTCTCTGTCCGGTCATACTCAAGCAGTAACGGCTTAGCTTCGCCTCTACCTGGTTCTGAATAACTTGTCGCAAGAAAATGCGTAGCAGCAGCTAGGTTAAGTTGTGTTCCCCATACGTGTGGGATCATGTTGATACCGTTTGCTGACGCTAGGTTGCGAATTTTTATCGCTTCACTTGGTCCACCGCAGTACGCAAGATCGGCCTGCACTAACTGCACCCCACCTTGACGAATAAGCTGATTGAATCCGTAGCGAGTCTGCTCGCATTCTCCAGTGGCAATCGCAACGCGAGTTTGAGCTTGCAACTGCTTAAATAAATTTGGATGCTCTGGCGATAACGGTTCTTCAAACCACTCGTAACAGTTATCTTCAAGCACTTTGGCTATATAAGCAGCCTCTTGTAAGTCATACGCATGATTAGAATCAGCTGCTAAAACCATATCTGGCATTGCTTGTCGCATCGCGACAATTAACTTCTTATCAAATGCCACATTCTTACCGATCTTAATCTTCATCGCTTTAAAGCCACTAGCGGCATGGGTTAATGCTTCCTCAACTAACGTGGCAATCAAACTTTCTTCAGCCATATCTTGAAAATACATGCCGGTTGCATAACAAGGGACCTTTGCTCTAGAACGTCCTCCCATTAGCTCACTGACACTCAGCCCTAACGCTTTACCTTTCAAGTCCCATAACGCCATATCAATACCAGACATGCCTGCCATCATTACGCCAGAGCGAGCAAAATCCAAAGATGAGCGCCACATGAAATGCCATAAACGCTCTGTTGCTATAGCGTCTTCATTAATCAGGCGAGGGGCGTAAAACTTTTCTACACAAGCTTGAATAACAGCAGCAGGGCCATAGCACTCGCCCCATCCCGATAAGCCGCTATCAGTAATAACTTCAACCAGAAGCACATTACGTTCTGAGTATGACCACTGTGAAAAACCAAATGGTTTATCTAGTTCACTACGTACATGATGCGTTTTTATGCATGTTATTTTCATACTGAATTCCTGCTAGATAAGGGAGTAACCTACAAATCAGCCCAAATCATACCTAATTGCTTATACTAACTATTTAAACATATGATGTTTAAGATCGCAACACGAGCGAAACAAAAAAATAACAAATGTTCAATCCAAGGGAGTTCATGCAAAGGGAGGGGAATATGTCTAACGACAGACTGTACTGCTAGTCGCTATTCACCGCGACTACCTGTATTGATTTTCTGAAGTGCAAAATGAGAAATAAAAAAGCAGCGCAATTGCGCTGCTTGCAACGAAAATTGTTGCAAAGACCATCAGCCTGCAGGCGGTGGGAAGCTCTCATGAAATCGTGGCATAGATGCTTCTCGCCACTCAAAACCTTCTTTGTGAATATGAAACCACCTTGGCTGAGTGTGTGTCCAAGACCAGGCTTCCATCTCAGCTAGCATTTCTCGCAACACCATTGGGTATTGCTTACTAATATCTTTCGTTTCACCAGGATCTTTATCCACATCAAACAGCTGCCAACTACCCTTAGTGTTAATCGCTTTGAAGTTATCTTTTCGACCAGCTATCTCTGAATAACCTTTACGATGTCTAACGGCATAAATCATTTCTCCCTGCCTTGCAGGTTGCAATGATTTCACGGCCTGAAAGATATCTTTTCCATCAAGTTGTTTGGAGGGCGAAATTGGTGCGTTAGCAATGCTGGCAAAAGTAGGGAAGAAATCTAACGTAGTCACTGGGTGAGTATATGTTTCTCCGCTAGTAATCTGTTGTGGCCAGTGAAAGAACATAGGTGTGCGATAGCCACCTTCTGTAACATCTCCCTTTTTCCCCATCAAAGGGGAGTTACTGGCTCCTGTAGAGGGTTTTCCACCGTTGTCACTTAAAAATACAATCAAGGTATCTTCAAACTGTCCCGTTGCTTTTAAGCTATCTACAACCTGTTTCATTCCTCTGTCTACTGCATAAACCATTGCGGCATAGACTTGGCGTTTTCTGTCTTTAATATTAGAAAACTTCGCCATATCTTCAGCTTTTGCCTGCATAGGAGTATGCGGCGCATTGTATGCAAGATAGAGAAAGAAAGGTTGCTGAGGTTTTTTAGCGGCAGCTTCAATAAACTTAACCGCCTCACGAGAGAGTCCATCAGTTACATATTCGGTTTCATCCACCTCTACACCATTGCGTTCTAATGGGCGAAGGTATTGAAAAATATCATGTTCCAGCCCTTGATTAGCTTGCCTAGAGTACATTTCTGAAAACTTTTCAGGCAAATAATGGTGTCCACCATTTAAAAAACCATAAAACTCATCAAAGCCACGATTATTAGGATGATATGGTTCAGCTTGCCCGAGATGCCACTTACCTATAACACCAGTGTAATAGCCAGCGTCTTGCAAGACTTTACTAATAAATAACTCATCTGTCGGAACCCCTAATCCACCTGAGCGACTACTTGTAGGTAAGTTAAACTGTGCACCAAACTTATGAGGGTATCGGCCTGTCATCAAACCTGCTCGGCTTGGGCCGCAAAATGGATGAACATTATAAGCCGATGTAAATTTTGTTCCCCCTTCAGCAAGCGCATCTAAGCTAGGGGTTTGAATATCTGTAGCCCCATTAAACCCTACATCGGCATAACCTAGATCATCTGTAAGTACTAACAGAATATTAGGTCGAGACTCTGCAGCCATTAATGAGCAGGGACTCAGCAGGAGTATGCACAACGAAACAATTAACTTCTTCATGGTCAGATATTCCTTAATCTAATTATTGATTAGTAGCTGTTAAATAAGGTTTGGCATGATATTTAAGTTTGCTTACTGACGGGTCATCGACACGCTCAAGCTCAGACATTAAAAGTTCAACCATTTGCTTGCGTATCTGTCGATAGGCATTGTTTGTAATCACATTGGTGACTTCACCAGGATCTTTCTTTAAGTCATATAACTCATCACGGTTATCACCAGGATTCCAAACAAATTTGTACTCAGGCGTTCTCACTGCCCGAATACCGAACCATGCGCCGTTGTACCACTCGTAAGCATATAATGCGACATCCTGCAGACCGTTCTCAGCTTTATCTCCATGCATCATTAAAGGATATAGGTCATGACCATCTACATCGCCATCACTAGCTAGTCCCATTATATTGGCCAACGTCGGAGTAATATCCAATAGCGACACTTGTCGATGAATAGTCCGTGGAGCGAGGGTAGGCGCTTTGATTAACAATGGCATTCGCATCAGTTCATCGTAAGCGTATGGGCCTTTATCATATAAACGATGCTCACCTAACATGCTCCCTTGGTCGCCAAGTAAGACGATGTGTAAATCGTCATAAATCCCTTCTTCTTTGGCAGTTTGAATAAGCTCTCCAATCATTCGATCAACCATGGCGATAGCACCATAGTAAAAGCTGCGGGCTTTACGCCAGTCGGTATCAGTCATATGACCAACGTCATGCCAGGGCCACCAAACACCATCTTGTGCCAGTGGTTTATTAACTCTTTTAGCAAGGTGATTTTCAGGCAGCTGCAAGGTGCTTGGGTCATACATGCTGGCGTATGGCTCGGGTACTCGATAGGCAGGGTGAGGCTGATTAAAACTTATCACGCCAAAAAATGGCCTTTCATCTTTTGCCATTTGGCGCAGCATTTTCTTGCCAGCAGTGACTTTTTTGTATGCTTCAGTGTCTTTATAAGTTCCTTTTAAGGTTTTGTAGTACTCGTGTTTTTCGCCGTTTTCATCTAGCTTCCCCTCATAGTAACCTTGTACCTGAGGCACTTTGGCATAAGGGGTATATACACGACTAAATCGCTCTCTTGGCTCGTGCCCATGCGCTAAATCGATTTCCGCCCCTCGTAACTCCGTCCCTCTAGCACCTAAGTGCCACTTGCCTACATGCCCAACTAAATAACCTGCTTCAGATGCTCTACGTAATAAGCCACCCTCATTTAAATCCAGCTCGGCTAAACGAGTTGAATACAACTCAACATTGTCATCTAAACCGGTTTTATGCCCCCACCTTCCGGTATAAAAAGCCGCCCGAGATGGTGAGCAAAGTCCAGTTGTTGACATGGCATTATCAAATCGAGTCGATTCAGAGGCTAGTTGATCAATATTAGGTGTCGAAACTGGGCCGTTGCGATATGAAAACGAGTCAAAGCGCATATCATCAAACATCAATACCAACACGTTGGCGTTCGGTCGAACTGTCTGCTCTTTATCGGTAGCTGAGCAGATACAAGGGATAAGCGATAACAATACTGCACTAACCTTCAAAATATATCGTTTTGAGAAGTACGCACATATTCGACCGTTATTTGATGCTGACATTAACCCACTCCCGAAATTAAGGATAAATGAAGATGAGTATCGGACTCAAAATACCACTCAACACAAACTCACCACATACAATCTATGTAAACATATGATGTTTTATTACGCAACATAAATTTAACCTGGGCGCAAATAGTAGGAATAGGGTAGTGCGAAACATTAAAACCAAAAGCCTCTGAGCTATAAACTCAAGAAGCTTAAGCCAGATAGCGAACTATGCCGATTTAAAGATACAAAAAAGGCCTCAAAAGAGGCCTTTAAAAACGCTAAACATCAAAATTTTCTTTTAACCGCCTAATGGCATCATTTAGAAGTTTTTCCGTTAACATTTCAGCTTTATCAGCATCACCAGTCTTGACTGCGTCACAGACTTCGCGATGAAAAAGTACAGAGTCACTATTCTTTCTTGGGTCTTGATTAGTAATTCGTACACTGACTAATAATGCAGAATAGATCACTCCTTCCATCGCCGTTAAAAATTCGTTGTTAGCCGCCCGTAGCATGGCTTTATGAAACAGGGCATCAGCAACAATAAACTTCTCCACAGAGCCACTTTCTTGCTCCATTCGAATACAGGCATTTTCAAGTTCGGCAATATCTTCCGGTGTTGCACGTTCAGCAGCCCATCTCGCGGCTTTAGGCTCAAAAGCTAACCGAACATCCATTAATTGATTAATAAACTCAGCTCTTGGCGTGGCGGTAACATGCCAAGCAAGCACATCATCGTCCAAGAGTATCCACTCATTACGAGGGCGAACCTTTGTCCCAATCCCCCGACGAACATCTAATAAACCTTTTCCAACTAAGATTTTAACCGCATCTCGGATTACAACTCGACTCACTTGAAAACGGTCCGCTAACGCATTTTCATCGTCGAGCAAGGCCCCTGGCTCATAGGAGCCTGCCACGATTCTTCTGCCTAACTCCCTGGCTACCTGAACCGACAAGCTTGGTGTCATTTTTGCTGCGCGTTTTAAGTCGTAATATACTAATTCACTCATCGTGGCTGTCATTGTCCTTAAGTTCGTTGTTAAAATAACAACATAAACATCAGATGCTTGTCTTGTATGATTATATCAACAACGTAACAAATTGCACTGTCTTAGTATCAATTAGTTTACTAAACCTGAATCATACTCACCCTTTAAATGCTTAAAGTTACTGATGAATGCTTCTGCATTCTTTTTTATTTCTTCCAGCTCCATAGCTGGTTTATATAAAGATGAGCCTAACCCAAAACCAGACACGCCTAGCTTAATATAGGGTCTCATACTGTTTGAATTGGGTTCAATGCCGCCAACTGGATAGCATAACGTATTTTCCGGCAGCACTGACATTAAAGCAGATAGCCCTGCGTGCCCCAGCGCGTTAACAGGGAATATCTTCAAACCTGTTGCGCCGTACCTTAATGCATCGAATGCTTCTGTCGGTGTAACGACTCCGGGGAAAACTGCACAACCAGCACTTACCCCCATCTGAATCACTTTCGAGTTGACGTTTGGCGTAACGATCAATTTCGCCCCAGTTTGAATCACCTCATAAGCGAGCTGAGCAGACGTCACAGTCCCTGCACCAATCAAATACTTGTCACCATACTTATCGACCAGCTTTTGAATGCTAATCAATGCATCAGGGCTATTTAACGGAACCTCAATCATAGTAAAACCCTGTGAAATGAGTACTTCTGCTACATCAAGGCACGTAGCCGGTGTTACCCCTCGTATAATGGCTATAAGTGGAAACTGTTTGGACAGTTCAAATGGCGTATACATGTTTTTCCTCACGTTTCAGTGCAATCATACCGGCTAAAAAACAACGATCACCGCAGACTATTTCACTCTGTTTTTCTAAATGATTTAATGCAAATTGATAGCGTTCACACATCTTTTGGTTACCAACAAGATAATAAAATGGCTGTGACGTTTGTTTTAGTTCAAAGCCTATCAACATACCGGAAAGGTAATCTCCCACTTGAGAGTCTGATAGTTTGCCAAACAAACGATGCGTCCAACCAAGAAAAATTTGATGGGTAAACTCCCCTTGCTGGGCATCATCAACCCCGGCTAAAAAACTTGTTTCTTCAAACTCATCATCAAGCGTTATCCCTTTGCCCAACAAACTGTGATTGATCAATAAACTAAACACTTCACCTGTTAGGTAACTTTTAAAGTCCACTATCTGTTGACGATCAATACAGGCATGCTTGGAATGTGTTCCAGGCAAGATGGCTGATAGTTCATTTTTTTGAGTCAATAATGACAAGCCAAGGAGTTGTACTTCCTCGCCGCGCATAACATCATACTGCTTGTCTGTTTGATGACTGATACCGGGGTAAATAGTCCCGGTTACTCCCCAGGGAAGCTGAAAGCTGTGTTTTCCTCGACTAAGTAGCGCGGCACTAGCAGGAGTAGAAACATAGTCGACATTTATCCACCCTTTTAGCGACCCCACCATTCCAGCCATATAGATTGGCAAGTGTTGGTAACGACCTAACCAAGCTTCTAGTACCTCAGCAAGGGATGAACCAAATTGACCATCAGGAACCTGAAGCAAGCCTAAAGGTAATGTTCGCAGCTCAATACAGTTGTCATGCTCACCCATCGCAAAAGCACGAAAATTGGTGGTGCCCCAATCGATAATCAAATAAGTAGTTTCATTAAGTGTTGATAAACCCAATGCTTTAGCTCCATTACAATTAAAAAACTGACATTTATGCTTTAGCTAAATCCATCTCAATAGCTTCGATCGTTTTGCCCTTGGTTTCAGGTAAAGTGAAATACATCACTACTGTCCCAATCAATCCAATCATTGCGTACAGAGCAAAAATACTCGCAACCCCCATGTTGTCGAGCTGCCAAGGGAAGAATTGCTGAATCGACCAGGATGAAACCGTTTGCACTAACGCAGCAAAAGGCAACGCGACACTTCGAACTGAATTAGGGAATATTTCTGAAAAGACGACCCACATGATTGGACCAATAGATAGGTTGAAAGCGGCTAGAAATGCAAAAATACCAAAGAGTACTGCCCCAGCATTAATCCCTTGCTGTGTTGCGTTAATTATCGGACCTGTAACTAAAGGCAACTCACTTGGCGTAAACAAGTCAGCGAGTGCACTTTTTAAAGCTACATCTGAATCAAAATGCTGACCTTTTAGTTTTACCAGCACTTTAGAGTCGATATCTTCCTTCGCAAGCGCTGCACTAATTTGCTCTATCGCATCAGAAGAAAACTGATAGCTTGCCTGGCTAAAACCATAGTATGTCGAGCTATGAGCAATTACGACCAAAACCAATCCTGCAAGTGTCAGCGTTCGGCGTCCAAGTTTCTCAACAAAGCCAATCGCAATAAAAGTAGAAACCAGACCAACAACACCAATGACAGTCGTTTGCAAGAATGTGTCTTCAACACTCATACCGACCTGTTCAAACACCATAGGTGCAAAAAACAATACGGCATTCATACCCGTCGCCCCCTGCACCACTGCGTAGGCGGTCGCCAGCAAAAGAACAAATCGTAAACGCTTACTGAACAGTATTTTCAGTTGACTAACAGTGTCTTGAGAGGTTTGCTCTGAAAAGCTTTTGTTAACCTGTAGCAGTAATGGTTCAACTTGTTCCGGAGGGCTAATTCTTGCAAAAACCACTCTAGCTTCATCGGTGCGCTGCTTTTTAACTAGCCATCGAGGGGACTCTGGTAACGTCATCAACAAAGCAACCCAGATTATATTGGCAATTAACTCAGCACCCAGCATAAAACGCCAGACATTGTGGTGGTCTAAAAAGGCGACACTGTCCATGAACTCAATTAAGAAATAATTGATCACAAAAGCAAGTAACAAGCCTAAACCAATCATGAATTGGTTCACCGAAACAAATTTGCCCCGGGTTTCAGCAGGTGCTATTTCTCCAATATACATTGCTGACACAGTAATAGAGGCAAAAGCTACACCACCAATAAACCGCCCTACAACGAGCATTTCGTAACTAATGGCACTTGCAGAGACTATTGAAGATAACGAGTACGTTAATCCAATCGCCAGTAAAACCTTCGCTCGACCAAATCGTTCACATAAGGTACCAGTGAAGAACAGCGCGACGATAACCCCCAGCAGTGCACACCCTACAACAGTCCCCTGCTGAATAGCATCAAGCCCAAACTGTGCACTAATAAAGCGCAATGCTCCTGAAATGTTTGCTGCATCCAATCCAAAGATGAAACCACCAAACGCTGCAATCATTGAAAACCTAGTCACATTGGCATACTGACTTTTTTGCATAATTTTTTGCCAACCTATATACATAATATTATTTTAAACATAGTATGTTTAAAATATGTTAAATACAAGCAGCAAATCTACAACATTTTAATTAGGGAGCATTTTGCAATGAGTCAACTAAAACAAAAGCACCAAGACTACTGCCACAACTTCCTGTTGTTGTGCTTTTATTGCACAGTCATCATATTATTAAGTAATCATGCTCAAGCAGATGGCACTAAAGTTCATAACCTTCAAGCTGCTAAACCTTTTAGTGTGTTACCCAACAACTGTCCAACACCTGATGCATTTGCCATCGCTCCAGATGGTTCTTTAACGCTATCTTGCCCTAACTATGCCAACAACCAACTCCAAGGGGAGCTTTTCTCATTGAAGCCCGATGGGAGTGTTCGTCATCTCACGACAGTCCCAAGATTGGGGCTGACAAAAAAAGCAAATCCAATGGGCTTAGCTTACGATGAGCATGGTGCACTTTATGTCGCAGATGCTAGGGGAGTAAAGCAAGGACGTATTCTCAAGCTCACCTTTAGTGACAAGCAACTAACTGATACTCAAGTGATTGCTTCTGGATTAAACCCTAATGGGCTTAGGTACCATCAAGGTGGGGTTTATGTAACACAACTGACCATGCCTAAAGTAAAGTCCACCAAAATGACGAGTGCAATCTACCGATTTGACGCTAATCAACGCAATTTACAAGTGACAAACACGTTGGAAGATCCTCAGATTATCTTTACGGTAGAAACTCAAAACCCAGTTATTCAGATAGGTCTTGATGGTATTGTATTCAACTCTCAGGGCGACCTTTATGCTGGTAACCTAGGGGATGGAGAGATATATCGCCTTAAGTTATCTGCCTCAGGACGAGTTGAGCAAACTAACTTATTCGCTACCCTACCTAATACAGCTCGAATAGATGGAATGGTTTTCGGTGCTAATGATGTGCTTTATGTTGCCGGTTTCGGCTCTAATCAAATTTTTTCAGTTTCCCCTACTGCTGAGGTAAAACTCATTGCTGATTACCCAGACAACAATGGGGCAAACGGGCAAATTGACCAACCCGCGGACTTAATTATCTATCACGAAAAATTAGTGATATCTAATTTTGATTTAATGAAAGGCAAAGGAATTAAGAACACACAACATAGTCAGCCTTATACGCTGTCGTATATTGATGTAAAACAATAAACATAACTACTTACAGATGCTCCTGTATAAGCAGAATTAGAAAGAGGTAAAACATGAATGCTCGTAATACCAACGACAAGGGGATTGTCGGTAATGCTCAAAGCCCGCACGTGAAACTTAAAGCCACTAATTTTGGCGATTGTCAGTGGACAACTGGCTTTTGGGCCGATAAAACCCAAAAAGCTATCGACGTTATGGTCCCTTATATGGGGGATGTATTAACGGGTGATGTCGGCCATGCCTTAAACAACTTTAAAATTGCAGCAGGAATGAAAGAAGGTAAACACCAAGGCATGTATTGGCATGATGGTGACTTCTACAAGTTTCTAGAGGCAAAAACCTATGCTTATGCCCTGTCTAAAGATGAAAAAGTACTGGCAGAGCTAGATGAGTACATTGAAATCATTGGCAAAGCTCAAGAGCCCGACGGTTACTTGCAGACCCAAATCCAACTAAAAGTTGATGAAGATGCAGAGCGTTATTCAAACCGTAAGTACCATGAGATGTACAACACAGGTCATTTACTTATTACAGCTTGTGCTCATTATCGTTTAACCGGTAAGCGTAGCTTTTTAAACATAGCTCTCAAGCATGCAGACTTGCTTTATACCATCTTCTTCCCTGACACCAAACACTACCAACGCTTTGGCTTTAACCAAACACAAATTATGGGATTAGTGGAGCTTTATAGAACGGTTGGTGATAAGAAATATTTGGAACTTGCGAAGAAGTTTATTGACCGTCGCGGAACCTATGAAATCAAACATGACTCCACAACCGTTGGGTACCCAATTGGCGATATGGTGCAGGAAAGAACGCCACTTCGAGAAGAAACCGAACCTGTAGGCCATGCGGTATTAGCACTGTACTACTACGCTGGTGCAGCTGACGTTTATGCGGAAACAGGCGAAGACGCACTCATTACAGCACTTGATCGATTATGGGAAAGTGTGACCCAAAAGAAAATGTATGCAACCGGAGCCGTTGGTCAAACTCACTATGGTGCATCAGTAAACCGCGACATGATTGAAGAAGGCTTCATTGATGACTATATGATGCCAAACCTTACAGCTTATAACGAAACCTGCGCCAATTTATGTAATGCCATGTTTAGTTTCCGCCTGTTAGGTATCCATGGCCAAGCCAAGTATGCAGATATCATCGAATTGGTCATGCATAACAGCGGATTATCGGGTATTGGTCATGAAGGCAAAGATTATTTTTACGCAAACCCACTACGGATGATCCACAATACACGTGATTATGACGCGCATGCTGACGTAACAGAAACACCAAATCGCGAAGGTTACTTGGCTTGTTTCTGCTGTCCTCCAAACTTAGTTCGTACTATTTCGAACCTTTCAGGTTGGGCTTACAGCATGGCGGACAATGGTGTTTATGTGAACCTGTACGGTGGCAACCAATTGAATAGCCAAATGTTAGATGGTTCATCAATCAAACTAACCCAGGACACAGACTACCCGTGGAAAGGTTTAGTTAAGCTAACGGTTGAAGAATGTCGTGAACAAGCCTTTGAAATCGCACTGCGTATTCCAGGATGGGCGCAAGGTGCAACCATCACTGTAAATGGGGAAGTGTTAAATATTGCAACAACGCCTGCAACTTACGCTTTAATCAACCGCAACTGGCAAGCTGGAGATGTGGTCATTATCGATATCCCTATGGAAGCCACGTTTATTGAAGGACACCCGCGTATAGAAGAAGTACGTAATCAGGTAGCGGTTAAACGTGGCCCTATCGTTTACTGTATTGAAACACCAGATTTACCGGCAAGCACTAAAATTTTAGACGTGTATGTAAACGGTGACACTAGACTTGAGGTCAATCATCAAGACGATTTACTTGGTGGTATTACGACAATTAACGCTGAGCTTTTACTGCGCAAAAATACAAAAACAGACTCTATGTATAGTGCGTTAACAAAACCTAACTGGGAAAGTGTTAATACCCAATTAGTTCCTTACTTTGCATGGAGTAACCGAGGACTAGCTGAAATGACGGTATTTATGCCAGTTAAGTGGTAAACCCAATCCCCAAGCAAAAGGCCACAATAACATACGTTTTGTGGCCTTTTTTACACATCTTTGTAAGCAATTGAGTTAACAGAGAAAGTAGTGGAGCTCGGAGAGGAAATAGTAACTTGGATACTTAACCTCTACTCGGGATAACAAAGCCTTTAACTCTGAAGCGACATCCACGTCATTAGAGTCAATTTAGCAGCCTAACAAGGTAAAACTATAAGCAAATGGTTTTATCTATTACGCTGATTAACATTACTTACTGCTTCACGTTATAAATTTGACTAGCCTCTCCAAGCATAAGAAAAAGGCTAGCCATAAAAGGACTACTGAATCGTGACCTCAACCAGCATCACACCCTCACTAGATAGCTCAAAACGAGGAGACACATCATTACTCGTCATCAAATCAGTAACTTTGACAACTTTTCCATTAGCAGAGTCCAACTCGAGAGAAACGGTTTCATGGCCTAAGTTCATAATGTTGACCAAATAGCGACCATTTTGCTGCGGTACAACTCGCCACATAGTCGTTTTAAATGGCTTACCATTCTCTTCTTTCAATATGATCTGAGGCAAACTTGAATCATCCAATGTCCCCATAGTTAACTGAGCTAATTTTGCTATGTCATCGGTGTTAGCTTCTACTAACTTGCCCTTACCACTAACCAACTTAGCCTTACGTTTTTGGCCATATTCGTTTAACGATAAACTCGCTGGTGTATCAACTATGACTGTGCCGCCATTATCAAGATAGAACTGCAACGTCTCAAACTCTTCATCAGTCACAAAACGATTGTTATAGACTACGATAGTATCCCACAGACTATGGTCTTGCTTTCTAATAATATTATTGGTGGCAAATCCAAGAGGATAACCTTCAAAATAGAACTGTTCGTAAAACTCTGACATCTGTGTCATATACTTATCGCTATTGATGGCTGAAGTTTCAGAATAGAACAAACGGACTGGGCGCTTTTGCTCACGTAAGGAAACAATTTCTTCAGAGAAACTATTTAAGTCGTACATCACCTGCGTGACTTCATTAGTCACATGTGGCTGCATATTATTTGAACCAGCATAAGCCCCAGCAAGGCCGGGATCAAAGAAATCTAATTCACCTTCTAAACGATCTTCTGGTGAGCCATCAGGGTCACGAGCCCAAAACCACCCCATATTGGCGTCCATACCATGAAGCGTTGCTAACCAGTAAACACTGCGTACATAACTAGTGCGGGTATCTAAGTCACGCCATTGACCTGAAGACAAAAAGTGTGATTCTGAATTAACGTTAATTTTGTCAGGAGCTACCGACTCCATAAAATCATGAAACATACTCACAATACGCCAATAATAAGCATACTTTTCTAACCAGTCAGATGATTTACCAGGCCTAATATTGGCACTACCAAATGACTTAGCATCATGACCAACCATGGTGGTCAGTTCAGCCAACGCCTCCGTATCGATACCACCTGAGCGACTATCTTCCATAAACATACGAGGCATTACTTTAATATGGGTGTCGGCATCTGGATTAACGGCATGTAACTCGTTTTGCATAAAGGTAAACCAATCCGTTCCGCGATCCATGTTATAACGCATCCAGTCATACCAAAGCGGTGTCCCCTTTAAAGCAGTATCCATCGGGATTTCGACAGTGACATCATTAAAGGTTTTAAATTGGGTGTTCCAGTTTTCATTTAAGCGCGAAATATCGCCAGCGTACTTGTTATCAAGCCAGGTTTGAAATTTTGCCAAAGTATATGACGAAATATCATTCATCTCTTTAAAACGATTTGTCCAATGCCCTTTTTCAGAAAACCAATGAGGTTCATTAGCCAATACAAAGCCTAATTCCGTCACTTTCTTGCCTTTTGTTAGCCTGGCAGTTTCACGGATAATCTGACTCCAAACCTCCCGAGCTAATGGGTTATCAACATCAAAACCTGTAAATAGAGAGCGCCCTTTACGGACTTCAGGTTCTCTTTTCTCTACCCATTCAGGAATCCCCATGATCCAATAGACTAAAAAGCCGATGTTCGTATCAGGAATTTGCGTCAGTTCTTTCATTAACTTTTGATCAAATGTGCCATCTTCTTTCAGCAAAAATGAATTAATCGCACGGTCATGGTCAACCTCATAAAGGTTTTGCCCACCATGGTATAAGGCACCTAAATGGTCATTATAGATTTGAGTATTTGTGAGCGGTTGGCCAACAGTTTTTGAAAAATAATCATAAGGGAAAATAGGCTTACCCTTGCTAATAAACATGTTTTCACCAGCGGTTGTGCCTTGCCAGTCGACTTTGTTGACTGGGCGACGCGTTATCACTCCGCGCAGCTCTTTGTCTAAAGCTTCAATACCAGCATCAAGTATCTCTATGACCTTTCTTCTTTCAAAGTCAGGTAAATCTGCGGCCAATTGATGTTTATCTTCGGCATAATAGCGTTCATAGCCGAATGCATCAGCAATGACTTGAGGGTTAGCTTCGTCCCAATTGGCGAATATCAAGAATTGCTCAGCAAACCAAATTATGGTCTCTTCTCGAGCGATATCAATATTGTTCGATTTAGCCCGCTGCATCATTGTTTTCAAGGTATCTATTTTTACGCGCGCTTGCTGCTCATAAGACAACTCTTGTTGAACAACCTGTATAGCTTCATTTGGTGTTTGAACTTGTTGGCTGCATGCTGTACCCAACAAAACTAGCGGAGCTAAAATTGCTCCCTTAAAGTGATATTTCAAAATCATCTCCTTTTTAATGGGCCCATGCCGACATCATCCTGACTGTGCCAATACAATAACATCACTCCTTAATATACATCATATGTTTAAGACTGTATGCTATTTGTTAAATTTTTGAGTAGTATCTTTTCATATGATTAATAACGCCATCAATTCAAAAGTGGCATCGTGATGCTGTAGCGGTTTTGTCCAAGCATGTAGAAGAAGCGTTAAGTTACTTTATAACGAGTTGATTATTAATATGAAAACTAGCCACCCATTATTAATCAATAACATCGATAACTTTTGGTATATCGCAAGTTAGTTCACCAGACTAAATAGTCGTTAACTTTGGGAGTCTACTAAATTGGAAAGATTGGATGCTATTTCGGCACATTTAGCTGATATTGGCCGAGTTTAAACCAGTACAAGGCTGTCCATGCTTAAATACGGGAAGGTTAATGAGATTATGTGCCTTACTGAGTTGGTATAGGTTTGCAAAAGCCTGTTTATTGAAAATACTGACAACTTGAAGCGAAGTACTGTCGTCGCTTTTGTAAATACTGACAGTATTTGGTCTGCTCTTACAGTGCCGCTACTGGACCATGAAAAAGCAGCCCGAATTCGGTCGTGGGATTTAGCCAGTTGGCTTGATTGATATTTAATCGAGAGAGTTTTATAAGCTTCCAGCTCTGATAACAACGTGTTTATCAGCACGAATTATCCGCCATGTAACATCATTTAATTCTAGGCAACTCTTTAATGAAGACGCTATTTTGATTTGATTAGCGCATTCATCACCAATAAATGGCAATCTAAGCATCTCCCCCCCTCTCAGCTATGCTCGCTTTGTACAAAAATAGCTCAATGCACTATTGCGAATCCATACATCATATGTTTTCATTGATTATATCAATTCGCTAGTATATCTGTTTGTAAACATAGGTCGCCATTTCGATGACCCATTTATTTGCACTGTTGTCAGTTAGCCCTGCCTCAATTGATACAAAGGAGAAAGCAGCCTGAAGTTGACGGTTTCCCCTTGTAAAAAATAAGCCCTTAGAAGCCAAAAAGTAAGGGCTGACATTATTTTTCACTAGTAAATAAATGGACTATTTATGAACAAACTTAGAAAGTTAACGGTATTCACATGCAGTATCGCCAGCCTTTTCTCTCTACACAGCTTTGCCGCAGCGCCTAGCGCACCACCTATTGCTAAACCAGGTGAAACTTGGGTATTACAAGCCAAACGATCTGATGAGTTTAATAATAAAGACTCTGCAAAATGGAACTTTCAACCTGAAAACTTTGGCGTTTGGTCTTGGCGTGACAGTAATGCTATTGTTTCTGGGGGCAAGCTGATTCTAACGACTCGACGTGAAAATCACACCCGTACTTTCTGGGATGGTTGTAATAAAAAACAAGTACCTAACTACCCTTTGTACTACACCTCAGGCATAGCTAAATCACGTGCAACGGGTAATTACGGTTATTACGAAGCAAGAATTAAAGGCGCAAGTACTTACCCTGGTGTATCGCCTGCATTTTGGATGTATAGCACGATTGATCGCACTCTGACTGAAGACGGCGATGTGCAATACAGCGAAATTGATGTGGTTGAATTAACCCAAAAAAATGAAGTTAGAAAATCAGATCATGACCTACACAACATTGTAGTCATTAATGGTGAGCCAACTTGGCAACGCCCGTTAAAAGTGCCATTTAATCACAATCAAATAATTCTGCCTTATGATCCTCGCAACGACTTTCATACTTATGGTGTAAACGTCACTAAAGACAGTATAACTTGGTATGTCGATGGTAAAGAAATCGCCACTAAAGAAAATAAATATTGGCATCGTCAGATGAACTTAACGCTGTCACAGGGATTACGTGCTCCATTAACTGAATTTAGATGTAACCAGTTCTATCCATCAGATCAACGACCATCTGCCGGTTACCCAACCTCAATGGAAGTTGACTACGTTAGAACATGGTTTAAAACCAACGGTGGTACTGGGCCAACCGAACCGACCGTTCCTGGTAATGGTAATGACTGCCCTACTACTTGGGTTCCGGTAACAGGGGTGACAGTCACACCAGCTTCTAAGGTGCTTGCTAAAAACCAAACTGTTAGCCTGAATACTACGGTATTGCCGCAATGCGCCACCAATAAAATAGTCACATATTCATCAAGTAATTCCACTGTTGCCGTGGTTAACTCAAATGGCATTGTTACCGCGCGTAAACGGGGTAATGCTGTCATTACAGTAAAAACCAAAAATAAAGGTAAGGTAGATACGGTCAATATTACGGTTAATTAACCGACTTAATATTGCACTAAACACACCTATCCAAACCGTTACAAGCTTATTGTTACATAAACTCGATCAGTCTATGTATGCAGTCAATAAGCTTGTTTACTAACCCCGTTCAATGACGATGAGGATATTATGGTGATAACTAGAAAAGGTGAAAAAGTGACGATAAACATAACCACTCACAACATCATCATTTTGGCTCTAATGACAACTGCACTGAGCTTGTTCGGTCGCCTTTTACTACAACAGCAACCGCCAAAAGGCTTCCATGAATTGCGACTAGATGAGCCAAAGGCAGGCGTATTACAATCTTATAAACCTGTAGCAAATACAAATAATCGCTTGCTGGCACAAGCTGAACAAACAAGTGAACAAGCCAGCAAAAACCAACAAACAAGCAATTTTATTACCAGGCTTGAGCAAGCAAACCAGATTGCCTCATTTGAGCAACGTGCACCGATTATCAAAAATCTACTACAACAGTGGAGTAATCACGATATTCACGCAGTTTTACAATGGCTACAACAACAACCAATAACTAACGAACTCGGTGAATACTACTCTCCGGTTTTGCAGCGTTATATGCAAGAGGATGAACTAGGCGCAGGCGAAATGATCCTCACCTTGCCCGCATTTGATGTAATGCCAAGTATTATTGCTCATTATATTAACCACCTTACCCATAAAGATGTTGAAGCAGCACTGCTTTGGGTTGATAACATCCATGACGACTTATCAAAACAACAGGCAACTCAGTCATTACTCAATGCTTGGTCACAACTGGCTCCCCTTGAGGTAATGCAATACCTCTCTGACAACGACCATATAAATGAAGCCATTAGCCAAAATGCCATGATCTCGATTGCCAATCAGCTGAGCAAACAGCAGCACCAAGCGAGCATAGACGCCATTCATCAATATCCAGAAGTGCTGCAAACCAAGTTGGTTTATAGCTTACTGACACATTGGCCCATTTCTGATGCAGCCAATGCTGTTGAGTGGATTAATACCTTGGACGGTGGATTAAAAAATGAGGCTATACGCAGTTATATTGATTACTTTGGTGTGAGCCAACAGCCTGAAGTCAGTTTTGAACTTGCCACAAATATGGTCAATCACCCATTAAAGTCAGCTTTACTGCTTAGGGTATTAACACACTGGTATCGAATCGATCCGAATTATGCAAGCCAACGTGTGCGAACGACAATGAAGCTAATTGAACCTGAAAAACAGCAACTGATTTCACAGGTTAATCAGGCTATTGAACGCTCAAATCATCAACCAACTCGCTGACGAGGACTTAGCGACTAACAAAGCACATTAGCAATTGTATTTAGGTGATGACGTGCGATATTAAGCATAACTGCTGTAGTTAAACGACAAATAAACACTACACTATGTAAACTTATAGTTCGAAGTCTGCATACTTATTTATCATTATGCAGACTTATGCTTAAAACAACATAAGTGTCGCTGGATGCAAAGTCTGACATAGGCAGCTTATAGCTTTCAATAACTTACCGAAAAGATATAACCATACTCTGACATAAAATGTACCCATAGTCTGACAAATCGGAACAGCACTTAGATACTATAATTATGAATTGTCATTTTATTACAACTAAAAGCGTATCTCTTGCAAACTCATATCTGGACATTTTCGTGTTAGGACTTTGGGTAATCATGGCATTTCAGATTACCCAAAGTATGGATAAGCTCTAAACCTGTGGCCAATTTCAATTGGCCACTACACACCGTGTTTGCGCCGCTCGAAAACACCACTAAAACTCAAGCCATACGACCTTGCCCTTGTTGCCGACAACCGATGATATTTATGGGGGTGCATAGGAATAAGCATGCACGACTGACAAGCTTTCTTAGGCAAAAACCAA
>NZ_JBFRKG010000043.1:0-970 GCF_041469325.1 Shewanella sp. 10N.286.51.B8 | reverse complement strand
CTCGTCACTACGCACACGTAGATTGTCCTGGTCACGCCGATTATGTTAAAAACATGATTACTGGTGCTGCACAAATGGACGGCGCTATCTTAGTAGTTGCTGCTACAGATGGTCCAATGCCACAAACACGTGAGCACATCTTGCTTTCACGTCAGGTTGGCGTACCTTTCATCATCGTATTCATGAACAAATGTGACATGGTTGACGATGAAGAACTACTTGAATTAGTAGAAATGGAAGTTCGTGAACTTCTTTCTGAATATGACTTCCCAGGTGATGACTTACCAGTTATTCAAGGTTCTGCACTTAAAGCACTTGAAGGCGAAGCAGATTGGGAAGCTAAAGTTGTTGAACTAGCTGAAGCTCTAGATACTTATATCCCAGAGCCAGAGCGTGACATCGATAAGCCATTCCTACTTCCAATTGAAGATGTATTCTCAATTTCAGGTCGTGGTACTGTTGTTACTGGTCGTGTTGAGCGTGGTATCATCACAGTAGGTGACGAAGTAGAAATCGTTGGTGTTAAAGACACAACTAAAACGACTTGTACTGGTGTTGAAATGTTCCGTAAGCTGCTTGACGAAGGTCGTGCTGGCGAGAACTGTGGTGTACTTTTACGTGGTACTAAGCGTGATGACGTTGAACGTGGTCAAGTATTAGCTAAGCCTGGTTCAATCACTCCACATACAACTTTCGAATCAGAAGTATACGTACTTTCGAAAGAAGAAGGTGGACGTCACACTCCATTCTTCAAAGGTTACCGTCCACAGTTCTACTTCCGTACAACTGACGTAACTGGTACTATCGAGCTTCCAGAAGGCGTAGAAATGGTAATGCCTGGTGATAACATCAAAATGGTTGTTACACTAATCTACCCAATCGCAATGGATGACGGTTTACGTTTCGCTATCCGTGAAGGTGGCCGTACTGTTGGTGCTGGTGTTGTAGCTAAAGTTATCGCTTAATAGCG
>NZ_JBFRKG010000042.1:0-14140 GCF_041469325.1 Shewanella sp. 10N.286.51.B8 | reverse complement strand
AAAGTTATCGCTTAATAGCGTCTTTAGTTAACACATAAAAAAGGAAGCTTCGGCTTCCTTTTTTGTTTTTATTGCATTTTGATTCTAACCATGTAAAATCCACCGCCTTGAACAGAACCACTAAATTGAAGAGTTTTTGTTCGCAGGGGTTGATCTATGAAATTAGATCTGTATAATTGCCCTTCGCTGTCCTAGACAGCGTAATATAATGTTTAATCATTTGGATTATTCATTTTCATAATTGACTCCGATTGGGAGTCTACGGTTAAATCATCTCGCTCTGCTTTTCCATTGGGAAGAAGCTAGAGGGTGATTTTTTATGTGTGCATTTTAGGAGCTCTGGTCAATGCAGAACCAAAGAATCCGTATCCGCTTGAAAGGATTTGATCATCGTTTGATCGATCAATCAACAGCGGAAATCGTTGAAACTGCTAAGCGTACAGGCGCACAGGTTCGTGGTCCAATTCCACTTCCTACGCGTAAAGAACGTTATACCATTTTGACTTCTCCGCACGTCAACAAAGACGCACGTGATCAGTACGAAATTCGTACTCACAAGCGCTTAGTTGACATCGTAGAGCCAACTGAAAAGACTGTAGACGCATTAATGCGTTTAGATCTTGCCGCTGGTGTCGACGTTCAGATTAGCTTAGGTTAATTGAGATCCTTAGAAGAGGTTTGAAAGATGGCTATCGGTCTTATTGGTCGTAAAGTGGGTATGACTCGCATCTTCACAGAAGATGGTGCTTCAATCCCTGTAACAGTAATTGAAATTGCTGGTAACCGCGTAACTCAAGTGAAAACTTTAGAAAACGACGGATACCGTGCTCTTCAAGTAACTACTGGTACCAAAAAAGCCAACCGCATCACTAAGCCAGAAGCAGGCCATTTTGCTAAGAGCGGCGTAGAAGCCGGTCGAGGTTTATGGGAATTGCGTTTGGCAGATGGTGAAGGTGAAGGCATTGAAGTTGGTGCTGAACTTAACGTTGATATCTTTGCAGATACAGCGAAAGTTGATGTTACTGGTCAATCTAAAGGTAAGGGCTTCCAAGGCGGTATTAAACGCTGGAACTTCCACGCTCAAGATATGACACATGGTAACTCTTTGGCTCATAGATCTAATGGTTCTATTGGTCAAAACCAGACACCTGGTCGCGTTTTCAAAGGTAAGAAAATGTCTGGCCACATGGGTGCCGAGCAAGTAACTACTCAAAATCTAGACGTTGTACGTGTAGATGCAGAGCGTAACTTGTTATTGGTAAAAGGTGCTGTTCCTGGCGCTACCAATGGTGACTTGATTATCAAGCCAGCCGTTAAAGCATAGGTCTGAGGAGATAGTAATGGAATTGGTATTGAAAGACGCGCAAAGCGCTCTTGAAGTTTCCGAAACTACCTTCGGCCGTGACTTTAACGAGGCATTGGTCCATCAGGTAGTTGTAGCTTACGCTGCAAACGCGCGTCAGGGCACTCGTGCTCAACAGACTCGTGCGGAAGTAACTGGCTCAGGCAAAAAGCCTTGGCGTCAGAAAGGCACAGGCCGAGCTCGTGCCGGTAGTGTTAAAGGCCCGATCTGGCGTGGCGGTGGCGTAACATTCGCTGCTAAAACACAAGATCACAGCCAAAAAGTTAACAAAAAGATGTACCGTGGTGCTCTAAAAAGCATTCTTTCTGAATTGGTACGTCAAGAGCGTTTAGTCGTTGTTGAATCTTTTAGTGTTGAAGCTCCTAAAACTAAAGAGCTGAAAGCTAAGTTAAAAGAAATGCAACTAGAAGACGTTCTAATTGTTACTGCAGATGTTGATGAGAATTTATTCTTAGCAGCACGCAACTTATACAAGGTTGACGTACGTGACGTAGCGGGTCTAGACCCAGTTAGTCTAATCGCGTTCAACACTGTTCTTGTTACTGCTGATGCAGTGAAGCAAATCGAGGAGATGCTAGCATGATCACCGAAGAACGTTTGCTAAAAGTTATCTTAGCGCCACATGTATCTGAAAAGAGCACTGTATTAGCTGAGAAAAACAACACTGTAGTTTTCCGCGTAGCAATCGATGCGACTAAAGCAGAGATTAAAGCTGCTGTAGCGAAACTTTTCGAAGTTGAAGTTGATAGTGTTCGCACTTTGGTAAACAAAGGCAAAACTAAACGTACCGGTGGCCGTGTAGGTCGTCGTAGCGATTGGAAAAAAGCCTATGTAACTTTAGCTGCTGGTGCTGACATCGATTTCGTCGGTGGCGCTGAGTAAGCAAAGGAGAATTATCATGGCAGTTATTAAGTGTAAGCCAACCTCTCCAGGTCGTCGCCACGTTGTTAAAGTGGTGAACAGCGACTTGCATAAAGGGAAACCTTTTGCAGGCCTGTTGGCTAAGAAATCTAAAAGTGGTGGCCGTAACAATACGGGTCGCATCACTGTTCGTCACGTTGGTGGTGGACACAAGCAGCATTATCGTATTATTGATTTCAAACGCAATAAAGACGGTATCCCTGCGAAAATTGAACGTCTGGAATATGATCCAAACCGTACAGCTAACATTGCGTTAGTATTGTACGCAGACGGTGAGCGTCGCTACATTCTTGCCGCTAAAGGCATGAAAGCTGGTGATGCAATCCAATCTGGTGTGGATGCAGACATCAAAACCGGTAACGCAATGCCGCTTCGCAACATCCCAGTGGGTAGTGTTGTGCACGCAGTAGAAATGAAACCTGGTAAAGGTGCTCAAATCGCGCGTTCAGCTGGTGCTTATGTTCAAGTTGTTGCTCGTGATAACCAATATGCAACTTTACGTCTTCGCTCTGGCGAAATGCGCAAAGTGCCTGTTGATTGTCGTGCAACATTCGGTGAAGTTGGAAATGCCGAGCACATGCTACGCCAGTTAGGTAAAGCAGGTGCTAAACGCTGGAGAGGCGTACGCCCTACAGTGCGTGGTGTTGCAATGAACCCGGTAGACCATCCACACGGTGGTGGTGAAGGCCGTACTTCTGGTGGTCGTCATCCAGTAAGTCCATGGGGTGTGCCAACTAAGGGTTATAAAACTCGTAGTAATAAGCTCACCGACAAGTACATTGTACGTCGTCGTAACAAATAGTAAGAGGATTCGCCCATGCCACGTTCTCTCAAGAAAGGTCCTTTCATTGACCTGCACTTGCTGAAGAAGGTAGAGAAAGCGATGGAAGCGGGAGATAAAAAACCAATTAAGACTTGGTCTCGCCGCTCAATGATCATCCCAAATATGATTGGGTTGACCATCGCTGTCCATAATGGTCGTCAGCACGTACCTGTGTTCGTAACTGACGAAATGATCGGTCATAAGCTTGGTGAATTTTCACCAACTCGCACTTATCGCGGCCATGCTGCAGATAAGAAAGCGAAGAAGCGTTAATACGGGAGACATAAGATGGAAGTTTTAGCTAAACATCGTTACGCCCGTACGTCTGCGCAGAAGGCCCGTCTAGTTGCTGATCAAATTCGCGGGTTGCCTGTATCTAAGGCGCTTGAGATTTTGACCTTCAGCCCTAAGAAAGCCGCCGTACTGGTTAAGAAAGTACTAGACTCAGCTATCGCAAACGCCGAACACAACGAAGGTGCAGATATCGATGAGCTTAAAGTTGGCCAAGTCTTTGTTGACGAAGCACCAACTATGAAGCGCATCATGCCTCGTGCCAAAGGCCGCGCTGATCGTATCATGAAGCGTACCAGCCACATTACTGTGGTTGTATCAGATCGCTAGGAGAAGAGAGCAATGGGACAGAAAGTACATCCTAATGGTATCCGTCTGGGTATCACGAAGCCTTGGATCTCTACTTGGTACGCCGATAAGTCAGATTATGCGAATAATCTGAACAGCGACTGGGAAGTTCGTCAATATCTTACAGAGAAATTGAAGGCTGCATCAGTATCTAAAATCGTTATCGAGCGTCCTGCGAAGAGCATCCGCGTTACTATTCACACTGCCCGTCCAGGCGTTGTGATTGGTAAGAAAGGTGAAGACGTTGAAGTATTACGTGCACATGTATCTAAAATTACAGGCACTACTGCTCAAATCAACATCGCTGAGATCCGTAAGCCTGAGTTAGACGCAAAGTTAGTTGCTGACAGTATTGCGCAGCAACTAGAACGTCGTGTTATGTTCCGTCGCGCTATGAAGCGTGCAGTTCAAAACGCAATGCGCATTGGTGCTCAAGGTATCAAAGTTGAAGTGAGCGGCCGTCTAGGCGGAGCTGAAATCGCACGTTCTGAGTGGTATCGTGAAGGTCGTGTACCTTTGCATACTCTACGTGCTGATATCGACTATTCTACAGCTGAAAGTCACACCCAATACGGTGTGATTGGCGTTAAAGTTTGGATCTTCAAAGGCGAAGTTCTAGACGGTAACGTTGTCGCGTTAGAAGAGCCGAAGCAGCAGTCTAAGCGCAAGCCTCGTGCTAAATAGGAGAAACTTTAATGCTGCAACCTAAACGTATGAAGTTTCGCAAGATGTTCAAAGGCCGTAACCGCGGTCTAGCGAACGGTACTGAAGTTAGCTTTGGTACTTTCGGTTTGAAAGCTGTCGGCCGTGGTCGTTTAACAGCTCGTCAAATCGAATCTGCACGTCGTGCCATGACACGTCACATTAAACGTCAAGGACAAATTTGGATTCGAGTTTTCCCTGACAAGCCAATTACCTCTAAGCCTCTTGAAGTGCGTATGGGTAAAGGTAAGGGTAACGTTGAATACTGGGTATGTCAGATTCAACCTGGTAAGGTTCTTTATGAGATGAATGGTGTATCTGAAGAGTTAGCGCGTGAAGCGTTTGCTTTAGCTTCTGCCAAGCTTCCTATTAAGACTACCTTCGTAACTAAGACGGTGATGTAATGAAAGCGAGCGAACTAAGAGAAAAGAGCGTTGAAGAACTTAACGCTGAATTACTTGGTCTGCTGCGTGAGCAGTTTAACCTGCGTATGCAACACGCTACTGGTCAGTTGACTCAAACGAATCAATTGAAATTAGTGCGTCGTAACATTGCACGTGTTAAGACCATTATTACTTCTAAGGCAGGTGCGTAATGTCTGATAAAATCCGTACTTTGCAAGGTCGAGTTCTTAGCAACAAAATGGACAAGTCTATTACTGTTGCTATTGCACGCCAAGTGAAACATCCTATTTATGGGAAGTACATTAAGCGTACAACTAAGATCCATGCACATGACGAAACCAATCAGTGTAATGAAGGTGACGTAGTGACTATTAGTCAGTGTCGTCCTCTTTCTAAGACTAAGTCTTGGACACTTGTTGAAGTAGTAACAAAAGCCTAGTAATCATTAGGTTATAGTAAACGGCTCCAATGCTTGGGGCCGTTTGTTTTTTTATACTATGCAACCCAATATTTTGGTGTTATACTTGCGCCCCATTTTTGAACAAATTGCATTCAATGCTAATGAGTAATTAGCAAGGTATGAATTGTTCAAGAAGTGGACAAATATGATCCCAATTTCGGGGTTTTGTAGTAACGATAGCGGAGCACTTAAAATGATCCAAATGCAATCGACTCTAGACGTCGCGTGTAACAGTGGCGCTCGTAGAGTTCAGTGTATTAAGGTCTTGGGTGGCTCTCATCGTCGTTATGCCGGTATCGGCGACGTCATCAAGGTTTCTGTTAAAGAAGCTATTCCTCGCGCTAAAGCGAAGAAAGGTGATGTATATAACGCGGTGGTAGTCCGTACTAAGAAAGGCGTACGTCGTCCAGATGGTTCTGTCATTCGCTTCGATCGGAATGCAGCAGTTTTGCTTAACGCAAACCTTGCACCGATTGGTACTCGTATTTTTGGACCAGTGACACGTGAATTGCGCAACGAGCAGTTTATGAAAATCGTCTCTCTGGCACCAGAAGTACTGTAAGGAGCTTCAAAATGGCAGCTAAAATCCGTCGTGAAGACGAAGTAATTGTATTAGCAGGTAAAGACAAGGGTAAACGAGCAAAAGTTTCTCAAGTCCTACCTACTGGTAAGTTGATTGTTGAAGGCATCAATCTTGTTAAAAAACACCAAAAGCCAAACCCACAATTGGGCGTAACTGGTGGTGTAATCGAGAAAGAAGCAGCGATACAAGCATCAAACGTAGCGATCTTTAACCAAGCCACAGGCAAGGCAGATCGTGTTGGTTTCCGATTCGAAGACGGCAAAAAAGTCCGTTTCTTTAAATCGAATAGTGAACTCATTAAGTAAACGGAGTAAACGATGGCGAAACTGCATGATAAATATCAAGAGACTGTTATTGCAGAACTTTCTAAAAAGTTCGAATATACCAGTGTCATGCAAGTCCCTCGGATTGAAAAAATCACCCTTAACATGGGTGTAGGCGAAGCCGTTGCAGACAAAAAAGTTATGGAGCATGCGCTCCGTGATATGACTGCAATCGCTGGCCAAAAACCAGTTGTAACTGTTGCACGTAAATCAGTTGCTGGTTTTAAAATCCGTGAAGGCTACCCTATTGGCTGTAAAGTTACCCTACGCGGTGAGCGTATGTGGGAATTTTTAGAGCGTTTAGTTGACATTGCAATCCCACGTATTCGTGACTTCCGTGGCCTAAGCGCAAAAGCGTTTGACGGTCGTGGTAACTACGCAATGGGTGTGCGTGAGCAAATCATCTTCCCAGAAATCGATTACGATAAAATCGATAAGATTCGTGGTATGGATATTGTTATCACTACTACTGCGAAGAATGATGAAGAAGGTCGTGCTTTGTTAGACGCATTTAACTTCCCATTCAAGAAATAAGGGTAGCATAATGGCAAAATCATCTATGAAAGCACGTGAAGCAAAGCGTGCACAGCTCGTAGCTAAATATGCTGAAAAGCGTTTAGCACTTAAGGCTATTATCAGCGCACCTGCGACTTCTGACGAAGACCGTTGGGAAGCTGTTCTTAAGTTACAAGCTCTACCTCGTGATTCTAGCGCTGCGCGTCAACGCAACCGTTGTAATCAAACTGGTCGCCCACATGGTTTCTTACGTAAATTCGGCCTTAGCCGTATTAAATTACGTGAAGCTACTATGCGTGGTGAAGTTCCTGGTCTACGTAAGGCCAGCTGGTAAGCACTTGTCACGGAGTAAGCTAATATGAGCATGCAAGATCCTATTGCGGATATGTTAACACGTATTCGTAACGGCCAAGCTGCTAACAAAGTATCAGTAAAGATGCCTTCAGCTAAGTTAAAAGTAGCAATTGCGAAATTACTTAAAGATGAAGGTTACATTACTGACTACGCCGTAGCAGAAGAAGCCAAGCCTGAATTAGAAATCACTTTAAAGTATTTCCAAGGCAAACCAGTCGTTGAGACTATCCAGCGCGTAAGTCGTCCTGGTCTTCGTATTTACAAAGGTAAAAACGAACTTCCAAAGGTGATGGGCGGTCTGGGTGTCGCAATTGTGTCCACTTCTAAAGGCTTGATGACCGATCGTGCTGCCCGCCTAACAGGCATGGGTGGCGAGGTTATCTGCTACGTAGCGTAAGGAGCTAGGTATGTCACGTGTAGCAAAAGCACCAGTGTCTATTCCTGCCGGCGTAGAGGTGACCTTAAACGAACAAACTATCACCGTAAAAGGTACTAAAGGTAGTTTGACTCGAGAAATCAACAAAGCGGTAAGTGTTGTTCTAGACAACGGCGTACTAAGTTTTGGTCCAGTTGAAGGCGTTGCTAACGCTTGGGCTCAAGCTGGTACAGCTCGTGCACTAGTAAACAACATGGTTGTTGGTGTTTCTGAAGGATTTGTTAAAAAATTAAAGTTAATTGGTGTTGGTTACCGTGCGAAAGCAGCTGGTTCAAACCTAGATCTAACTTTAGGTTTCTCACATCCATTGGTTCACAAACTTCCCGCAGGTGTTACTGCAGAGTGTCCTAGCCAAACTGACATCGTCCTTTCGGGCGTTGATAAACAGTTAGTTGGTCAGGTTGCTGCTGAGATTCGTGGCTATCGTCCACCAGAGCCTTATAAAGGCAAAGGTGTTCGTTATGCAGACGAGCAAGTACGCCGTAAAGAGGCTAAGAAGAAGTAGGTAACGCGATATGGATAAGAAAACATCTCGCTTACGTCGCGCTCTGCGTGCTCGTAAGAAGATCCAAGAGCTGGGCGTGAACCGTCTGGTTGTACATCGTACACCGCGTCACATTTATGCTCAGGTGATTAATCCTGAAGCTCAGGTGTTGGCAGTTGCTTCAACCGTTGAAAAAGCGGTTAAAGAACTACTAAAGAGTACCGGTAACGTAGACGCAGCTAAAGCAGTGGGTAAAACTGTTGCAGAGCGTGCGATCGAAAAAGGTGTAACTTCGGTTGCATTCGACCGTTCTGGTTTCAAGTATCACGGTCGCGTAGCAGCATTAGCTGACGCAGCTCGTGAAGCTGGCCTGAAATTCTAAGGGGTTATAAAAATGGCTAAATTAGAAGCTCAGCAGAAAGACGATTTGCAAGAGAAATTGATTGCAGTTAATCGTGTTTCTAAAGTAGTTAAAGGTGGTCGTATCTTTAGCTTCACCGCACTAACAGTGGTAGGTGATGGTAACGGTAAGATTGGCTATGGCTATGGTAAAGCGCGCGAAGTTCCAGCTGCTATTCAAAAAGCAATGGAAAAAGCCCGTCGTAACATGGTAACCGTGGAGTTGAACGCAGGTACACTGCATCACCCAGTTAAAGGTCGCCATACTGGTTCGCGTGTTTACATGCAACCAGCATCGGAAGGTACCGGTATTATTGCCGGTGGCGCAATGCGTGCCGTATTGGAAGTAGCAGGCGTTCATAACGTTCTGTCAAAAGCATACGGTTCTACTAACCCGATCAACATCGTTCGAGCTACTGTCGATGCGTTGGTGCACATGAAGTCACCAGCACAAGTTGCAGCTAAGCGCGGCTTGAATGTTGATGAAATTCGAGGTTAATGCACCATGGCTACTAAAACGTTTAAAGTAACACAGACAAAGAGTGCGATTGGTCGTTTGCCAAAGCACCGTGCCTGTTTATTAGGTTTAGGCCTAAGACGTATTGGCCACACCGTTGAAGTTGAAGATACTCCTTCAGTTCGCGGTATGGTTAATAAAGTTTACTACATGGTTAAGGTGGAGGATTAATAATGCGTTTAAATACTCTATCTCCAGCAGCAGGATCTAAATCTGCTCCTAAGCGTGTAGGTCGTGGTATTGGTTCTGGTTTAGGTAAAACCGCAGGTCGTGGTCATAAGGGACAAAAGTCTCGTTCTGGCGGCGGTGTGCGTATCGGTTTTGAGGGTGGTCAAATGCCTCTTAAAATTCGTTTACCTAAATTCGGTTTTACCTCGCGCAAAGCTTTGGTCTCAGCTGAAGTTCGTTTACTCGAACTAGCAAAAGTTAACGGTGATGTTATCGACCTTAACGCACTGAAAGATGCGAACGTAATTACTCGCAACATACAGTTTGCGAAAATCGTTCTTTCAGGTACCATTGAACGCCCAGTGACCGTTAAAGGTCTGAAGGTAACCAAAGGTGCACGTGCAGCTATTGAAGCTGCCGGCGGCAAGATCGAGGAATAATACGTCGATGGCAAAACCAGGACTTGATTTAAAAAGCGCGAAAGGCGGTTTATCTGAATTGAAAACCCGTCTCCTGTTCGTGATTGGTGCGATTATCGTCTTTAGAGCCGGTTCGTTTGTACCAATTCCTGGTATTGACGCAGCTGTGTTAGCAGATCTGTTTGCTCAACAAAAAGATACCATCCTTGGCATGTTTAACATGTTCTCGGGTGGTGCTTTAGAGCGTGCCTCTATCTTTGCATTAGGTATCATGCCGTATATTTCGGCATCGATTATCATGCAATTATTGACTGTTGTTCATCCTGCTCTTGCTGAATTGAAAAAAGAAGGCGAGTCAGGAAGAAAGAAAATCAGTCAGTACACTAGATACGGAACGTTAGTGTTGGGTACGCTTCAATCGATTGGTATTGCAACAGGTTTGCCAAGCCTAGTACCTGGCCTTGTGGTCAATGTAGGTTTTGGTTTTTACTTTGTTGCAGTTGTGAGTCTAGTGACAGGAACAATGTTCCTAATGTGGCTAGGTGAGCAAATTACTGAACGTGGTATTGGTAATGGTATCTCGATATTAATTTTCGCAGGTATTGTTGCTGGTTTACCGTCTGCTATCGGCCAAACGGCTGAACAGGCTCGTCAAGGTGATTTGAATGTACTGGTTCTGTTGCTATTAGCAGTAATCGTATTTGCAGTTACTTATTTAGTTGTATTTGTAGAACGTGGTCAACGTCGTATCGTCGTTAACTACGCTAAGCGTCAACAAGGCCGTAAGGTTTTCGCAGCGCAAAGCACACATTTACCTCTTAAAGTGAACATGGCAGGTGTGATTCCGCCAATTTTTGCATCCAGCATTATTTTGTTCCCAGGCACACTGGCTCAGTGGTTTGGTGCAAATGAGTCCATGTCATGGTTAAGTGATTTCGCTTTAGCTGTGTCACCTGGACAACCGCTGTATTCATTATTGTATGCAACAGCTATCGTTTTCTTCTGTTTCTTCTATACTGCGTTGGTGTTTAACCCACGTGAGACAGCTGATAACTTGAAGAAAAGTGGTGCGTTCATTCCTGGGATTCGTCCTGGAGAACAGACTTCGCGTTACATTGATAAAGTAATGACTCGTTTGACCCTTGCGGGTGCGATTTATATTACCTTTATCTGTTTAATTCCGGAGTTCATGTTAATTGCGTGGAAAGTACAGTTCTATTTTGGCGGTACTTCACTACTAATTATTGTAGTCGTAATCATGGACTTCATGGCTCAGGTTCAGACCCATATGATGTCTCATCAGTATGAGTCTGTGATGAAGAAAGCTAACCTAGTAAACAAAGCGAATTTAGATCGCTTTGGTCGCTAATAGCTTTTAACGGAGTGATGAAATGAAAGTTCGAGCTTCCGTGAAGAAGATCTGCCGTAATTGCAAGATCGTCAAGCGTAGTGGCGTTGTACGTGTGATTTGTGTTGAACCAAAACACAAACAGCGTCAAGGCTAAAAAAAGATATTTGCTCAGTTCTAAATAGAACTGAGCAAATAATGTTTGCAAATTTGTTGGCTGTCGAGTATCCTTTCGGGCTTTTCGCAGTCGACCTTTAACATATTAAGGAGTGCATAGTGGCCCGTATCGCTGGCATTAACATTCCTGATCAAAAGCACACAGTCATCGCATTGACTGCAATTTTTGGTATTGGACGTACGCGCGCTAGAGAAATCTGCGCAGCTACTTCAATTGCTGAAGATGCTAAGATCAAGGAATTGAGCGAAGCTCAAATAGATATTCTACGCGAAGAAGTTGCCAAATACTCAGTAGAGGGTGACTTACGTCGTGAGATTTCAATGAACATCAAGCGTCTTATGGATCTTGGTTGTTATCGTGGTCTCCGCCATCGCCGTAGCCTGCCTCTTCGTGGGCAACGTACTAAGACCAATGCGCGTACGCGTAAAGGTCCACGTAAACCAATTAGAAAGTAACGGGAAGGTAAACCAAAATGGCTAAAGTTCCGTCACGTTCTCCGCGTAAGCGCGTACGTAAACAGGTTGCAGATGGTATGGCTCATATCCATGCATCTTTCAACAACACAATTGTCACCATTACAGATCGTCAAGGTAATGCGTTGTCTTGGGCTACCTCTGGCGGTTCAGGTTTTCGTGGTTCACGTAAATCTACACCGTTCGCTGCGCAGGTTGCTGCTGAGCGTGCAGGTATTGCTGCACAAGATTACGGTGTTAAAAACCTTGAAGTTTTCGTAAAGGGTCCAGGTCCAGGTCGTGAGTCAGCCATTCGTGCGCTGAACGCTGTTGGTTATAAAATCACTAACATTACCGATGTGACACCTATCCCTCATAATGGCTGTCGCCCACCTAAAAAGCGTCGTGTATAACACGTCGTATATAGGATAGTTGGAGAAAGATCATGGCAAGATACTTGGGTCCTAAGCTCAAGCTCAGCCGCAGAGAAGGTACAGACCTTTTCCTAAAAAGCGGTGTGAGAGCAATCGATTCGAAGTGTAAGCTTGAAGCTGCACCTGGTCAACATGGCGCACGTAAGCCACGTTTATCAGAGTACGGTTTACAGCTACGCGAGAAACAAAAAGTTCGTCGTATGTACGGTGTGCTAGAAAAGCAATTCCGTAACTACTACAAAGAAGCTGCACGTCTAAAAGGCAACACTGGTGAAAACCTACTTGCTCTTTTAGAAACCCGTTTAGATAACGTTGTTTATCGTATGGGTTTTGGTGCGACTCGTGCTGAATCACGTCAATTAGTAAGCCACAAATCAATCGTGGTTAACGGTCGTGTTGTTAACATTCCGTCATTCAAAGTGTCTGCGAATGATGTTGTAAGCATCCGTGAAAAGTCACGTACTCAAGCTCGTATTAAAGCGGCTTTAGAAGTGGCTGGTCAACGTGAGAAGCCTACATGGGTTGAAGTCGACAGCGCGAAAATGGAAGGTGCTTTCAAGCGTCTACCAGAACGTAGCGATTTGTCTGCGGAAATTAACGAACAGCTGATCGTCGAGCTTTACTCTAAGTAAAGCTAACAAACAAGAGAGGACACAATGCAGGGTTCTGTTACAGAATTTCTAAAACCGCGTCTCGTTGACATAGAGCAGGTTAACCCAACTCGTGCCAAGGTTACGCTAGAACCACTAGAACGTGGTTTTGGTCACACATTAGGCAACGCTTTGCGTCGTATCTTATTGTCGTCTATGCCTGGCTGTGCCGTAACTGAAGTCGAAATCGACGGCGTGTTACATGAGTACAGTAGCAAAGAAGGCGTACAAGAAGATATCCTTGAGATATTGCTTAACCTTAAAGGTTTAGCGGTAAACATTGAGGGTAAGGATGAAGCTTTACTTACTTTAAGTAAGTCAGGCACAGGCCCTGTTACAGCAGCAGATATCACACATGATGGTGATGTTACCATTATGAATCCTGATCATGTTATCTGTCATTTGACTGGTAACAATGATATCAGCATGCGTATCCGTGTTGAGCGTGGTCGTGGTTATGTTCCAGCTTCGGCTCGTGCACAAACCGAAGACGATGATCGCCCAATTGGTCGCTTGTTGGTTGATGCTTCATTCTCACCTGTTGCTCGCATTGCATATAATGTTGAAGCAGCACGTGTAGAGCAACGTACTGATTTAGATAAACTCGTTATCGATATGACCACTAATGGTACTATTGATCCTGAGGAAGCAATTCGTCGTTCTGCAACAATTTTAGCTGAACAGCTAGATGCGTTCGTAGACCTTCGTGATGTGACTGAACAGACTGTTGTAGAAGAGAAACCGGAGTTTGATCCGATTCTGTTGCGTCCTGTCGACGATTTAGAGCTAACTGTACGTTCAGCCAACTGTTTGAAGGCTGAAGCGATTCATTACATCGGAGATCTAGTACAACGCACTGAAGTTGAGTTGCTCAAGACTCCTAATTTAGGTAAGAAGTCTCTTACTGAAATTAAGGATGTATTAGCGTCTCGCGGATTGTCTTTAGGTATGCGTCTAGAAAACTGGCCTCCAGCTAGTTTAGCAGACGACCTATAAGTCCCAGTTTAGTTAGTACAGATTAAAGATTATAAGGATTAGGTCATGCGCCATCGTAAGAGTGGTCGTCAACTAAACCGCAACAGCAGTCATCGTCAAGCTATGTTCCGTAACATGGCATGCTCACTAGTTAGTCATGAGTTAATCAAGACTACAGTAGCTAAAGCGAAAGAACTGCGCCGCGTAGTTGAGCCTCTAATAACACTTGCTAAAGTTGACAGCGTTGCAAATCGCCGTTTAGCTTTTGCTCGTACCCGCGACGCTGAAGTTGTAGGTAAGTTATTTACTGAATTGGGTCCACGCTTCCAGGAACGTCCTGGTGGTTACACTCGTATTCTTAAGTGTGGTCTACGTACCGGTGATAAAGCCCCAATGGCTTACATCGAGTTAGTAGGTCGCCCTGAAGCTGCTGAAGCTGTTGAAGTAGAAGCTGCAGAGTAATTTATTACTCATTTAAAAAAACCGAGCCTAGCTCGGTTTTTTTATGTCTATTTTTCGTGAAATTTTAACTTAAATCATCTTTACTAATTAATTTCTCTTAGTATTTTACTCTGGCTTACCTGGCTTACCT
>NZ_JBFRKG010000041.1:128061-160469 GCF_041469325.1 Shewanella sp. 10N.286.51.B8 | reverse complement strand
CAAAATAAGTTACAGTCTCGTCTTTCGGGACGCTTTGCTTTTTCATTACTTCCCGCCTCCATTCTCAAATCGTTCTAGTTGCTCGTCTGTCCAACCAAGTAACACACTACCAACTCGCTTAGGCGGCTCTAAGATGAAATCTTTAGCCCACCAGCGCCAGATAGTCTTACGATCTTTTTGATAACGTTCTTGAAGGTCTGAATATGTGTTGTAAGCCATGTCATTTCCTCATTTTTGGTCTCATGGCGTACTATCGTATTTATATACGGTGTGGTAGAAACAATTTAACTACCACACTATTTATTTTGGTTATTAATAATGGCTTCATTGGCATCAATAAATAATTGCCTTAAGCGTTCAATATTCTGGATCACTTTTTCAGTAGAAAACGCAGCCTTTAAATTTAAACAATTCATACTATCGATAATTTGCACAATTTTTTGAGGGTTTCGTTCGACAGGATAATTTGATGGATTACCTTTTTTAAATGGTTTGCCCGTTGCCTCACATATCAACTTCACCACAACAGTTCTTGACATGCCCAAATCTCTTGCAGTTTTTGCTGCATTGCTATCATTCTGTTCATACACATTTAACACTAAAGCGGCAATAAAATCGCTGTAATGCTTTGGTTTTCGACTTCTTTTCTCTAACTCAATTTGTTGTCGAAATGATATATTACTTTGCTGCCGATACTTATTGACTGGATCGTTTAACCCTCTAAGACATAAAAAGTAATCGAAGATTGCCAATTCTTCTAAAACCAATAACTCATCATCTGTCATATTTTTCATATCAAATTTAACCTTACTTTATCTAAATTTAGCTTTAATGACAGTCGATTCTTGTCCTATTAATTTTGATTCCCATTTCCTTAATGCCTCACGTTTTTCAGGCAAATAATCGTAACGGTCATAATGCTTACTGGACACATCATTTAGAGCATGGTTTTGCAATCTATCCCTGACATCTTTTGCTATACCTAATTCACCCATCAGCGTTTTACAGGTACGCCGAATATCTCGCCCTATAAAAGCTTTGCTATCGGTATAATAAGCCCTGTACCTTGCAATAGCCTTACTAAAACTATCGGTTCTAAGGTGGTTTTGAGGATCATTATTTCTGGGGAATATGAAGGGACTGCCTAGAGAAATAGCTTCTAGTTGCCTTAAAAAAGACAATGCACTTTCTGTTAATGGAATTAAATGTTCACGCTTATTTTTACTAATGTTACTGGTAATAAGTAACGTTTTATCTACCCAATTAACTGACTCCCATTTACTTGCGACCAGCTCATAAGGTCGTTGTCCACCAGTGTGGAAACAGAGCTGTAATAAAGTGCAAGTAACAAACCCGACTCTTGGAACTGTGTGGATAGTACTTAATAAATAATGTACTTCATTTAAACTCAGCCAATTTTCACCGACTTTTTCGGCATGACTTTGTTTAGGAACAAGCTGTGCAGGGTTTATTGATAAGCCAAATTTAACACCTGTATGCTCTTGTGCAGGGTTTAAATCATGCTTTAAACCATAATTAAACGCTGCAACAATATAACTTCTGACCCTATTTGATTGAGTTACTGCGCCACGTTTGATCATAGCCGATAAAATAGGAACAATATCTGTAGGTTTTATGTTTTTGGCTTTACTTGCTGGTGGAAGAAACGGATAAACCTCTTTCTCAAGTGATTTTAAGACTGCTTTATAGGTACGCTTACCATCAGTTTTCATTTGTTTTGTATAAGCCTCAAATAACTGCTGAATACTCCCCTTCATCACTTCAGCTTTTTCGGCTTGCTCTTTAGCTTCAAGTTCTTGCTGTATGATAAATTTAGGATCCTTCCCCTGTGACAGTAATTCTGCAAATTTTTCACATTCGCCTTGAGCTTTCGTCATTATGTAGTCATCAGTAACTAACCCTAGTCTTATAAACTGACGCTTACCTTCAAAAAAATACCTATAAAACCACCTTTTTGTTCCTGTTGCACTTACCTCAACACCTAATCGGCCTTTGCCTCTTTCGCTTGATGCTCGATATGCTTCATAACGTTTACCAGTTTTTTTTAGACTGACTGCTTGATTGTGGGTTCTAAATGAAATACCAGCCATTAACAAATTGCCTGTAGTTGTGCCTGTAGTAATACTATAAACAAATGAGAAAACTTGGTATACAACAAGACACAAAAAAAATCAAAAACCTGTTATATCAGGCATTTTTCTATAACTTAGGAATATATACGGGTGATTTAAGATAGGTGTGATTACGACTCATAATCGTCAGGTCCCCAGTTCGAGTCTGGGAGGGGCCACCAATTTATTGATAGGCCGCTTGGATTTATTCAAGCGGCTTTTTCATGTTTAAAATTTTAACTTTAGCGAAATACCAACAAATATCAACATCATCATTCCACGTAGATAGCGGCTGAAAACTCACAAATGATGTAAGTCACTAAATAGTTCTAGCAGCTTTATCATGACTTTAATTCCACTGCTAGCCTAAAGACATCAAACTAACATTCCATTGATTGCAAATAACACTCAAAGCGTTTTTATATTTGGCTGCCTTACTGAAATTTAACAAAAACACATACCCCAAATGATAACTTCACAAAAAATTGATCTAAAACACAGTTTATTTGTATTATTATATTAAATTAAACCTACTACTGTTACATCGCTGTTTGCCATGACATTTTGGCTCAAGGTTTTCGTTAAAAGGAATAAAAATGAAAAAAATAAAACTGTTACCCTTAGCGCTTATTGTTAGTAGTTTACTGGGTGGTTGTGCATCAAGCTCCGAAACGCCAACACCTTCAAATATCGAGATGAAACCAGCAACAGGTGAGCAAGTAGCGCCTGCTGATTATGCAAAATTTTCATCAATATTAAGTGCCTCAAAACTGCAAATATCAACACCAAACGCAAAACCCGGCAGTAAATATGAATTAGCTCAAGACAGCAATTTTAGCGGTATCGTTAATGAGCACTTTTATGTAGATAAAGGCTCTGAAGCCCTGGTCATGAATATGGAAGGTTATAAGTTACGTAACGAACTACGCGTCTTAGAAAACTTCAAATCTGATGAAAGCCAAACTTTTTATCGTCTATCTGCTGATTTAATGCCTATCAATCCACGAGAAGCCGTAGAAAACAGCCCTTCGAAAAATGATGCGATGACCTTCTTACAGGTACACAACAAAGGTACTTTTGACGATGGCAAGCATGGTGTGGGTTATATCCCTCACCCATTACTGCGTGTCGTTTACGAAGCCGACCGAAAAGGCATAAAAGATCATTACTGGGCTATCATCAAAAATAACAATGTGAATTGTGGTAAAGACAGTGGAAACCGCGATACGCCTGTTTGTAAAAATTCGTATGTGAGAATGAATTTAGGGAAGTTTACCCCTGATGTGCCAACGCATTTTGACATCATTGTTGGCGATCAAAAGCTGGTCATTAAAGTTGATGGTGTCACTAAAGTGAAGCATGACATTAGCTACTGGAAAGACATGCTAAGCTACTTCAAAGCTGGGGTTTATAACCAGTTCGAAAACGGTAAAAGCGAAGCTCATTTCTACAATTTAGAATACGCCAAAGACACAAAACAAGCGCAATAAGCTCTCTTTAATTGCTGAGTAATACACCGCATTACAAACCAATGTAAACCGTTCTTATAAACACACGGATTACATTGGTTTTTCCATCTTACCTTGCCATTGAAATAGCTCTAACGGCCCTTAAACAGGTACTTAGTTCTTACTTTCACGTTCCTGTTGAGCGATTTCCAAATAATTTTGCGCCGCAGTAATGGCTTTAACAGCCCGAGAGTTAAACTCTCGATGATAGAGAATATAAACCACCAGCAAGCTGGCTATTATCAGTAAGATGGGGTTCCAAAACCAACAAAGCGCTGCCATGGAAAAGTAATAACTTCGTAAGCCATAATTGTAAGAGTGAGCGGCCTGATCGCCCACCGTGGCCATTTGGCGCGAATACTTTGCCAAGTTTTTATTGCTTCGTGTGCGATCAATGGGCGCTGCGCCAATCATCACATTTAAAAAGCCATATTGACGCATTGACCAAGTAAATTGAAAAAAGGCTAATACAAAAATACTTGCCAGCATAGCCAACTTCACCTGCACTAAGGCATGATTAGGTTCAGCGGCAAAGGGAATAGAGCTGATCACTTCTTCAAGGCGCTCAACTTGAGCAAATAAGGTCAATACACCCGCCAACACCAGTAAGGTGGTTGAGGCAAAAAAAGCGATATTACGTTCTAAGTTTGCCAACAATGCTGCCTCACCCACACGGATCTCCTTGGTCATCACTTCCGCCATCCAATAGATACGATGCTGATGCAAACAGCGGGCGATACAGTTCGTTGTTTTGGCCTTTTTACGGGCAAAAAAAGTGTAACCCACCCAGCATGAGAAGAAACACGCTAAAGCGATAAAATCGATAAAAGAGAAAAGCATAAGACTCAAGCTATTATGGAATTAATGGTTAATTATGCAACACATTACTCTTGCCTTAAATAGCCTTCATGTTATTAACCGCTAAATAATCAAGTTTAATAACAGCTAGGCAGTTATCAGCTTGATTGAAGCGTATATTTACGACCAAGGCAGCCTTTAAACCGCTAAGCAAATATATTTCATTTCAAGATACTCATCGATACCATGATGGGAGCCTTCGCGGCCAAGCCCTGAAGACTTCACTCCGCCAAAGGGGGCGACTTCATTCGAAATTAACCCGGTATTAACCCCGACCATACCGTACTCAAGGGCTTCTGATACTTGATATACGGTAGAGATATCTTTGGCGTAAAAGTAAGCCGCTAAACCAAACTCGGTATCGTTGGCTTGTTTGATCACTTGTTCAACTGAATCAAATTCAAAAATCGCCGCTAACGGCCCAAAGGTTTCTTTTTTGGCCACTTTCATCGACTGCTTTAGATTAACCAATACTGTCGGCTTAAAAAAGTTAGCGCCTAAAGCATCGCCCTTACCACCCAATACAATTTGACCGCCTTGTTGTAGCGCATCATCAATATGAGCTTGCACCTTTGCTACTGCGGCTTGGTTTATTAGTGGTCCAATAGTGACGCCATCATCTAAGCCGTTACCCACTTTGAGCTGCGCTGCTGCTTGGGTAAACTTTGCCACAAATTGCTGATATAAGCCTTTTTGAACATAGATACGATTAGCGCAAACACAGGTTTGTCCGGCATTACGATATTTGGCTTGAATAGCCCCTTCAACTGCCGCGTCAATATCAGCATCATCAAAGACAATAAACGGTGCATTACCACCAAGCTCAAGGGATAGCTTTTTAATACTTGGCGCGCATTGCTGCATCAGCTTTACGCCTACAGCGGTTGAGCCAGTAAAGGACAACTTTCTCACTATGGGGTTAGCACAAAGCTCTGCACCGATGGCGATGGCATCGCCGCTGATCACGTTAAATACCCCAGCAGGAACACCGGCTCGACTTGCAAGCTCAGCTAAGGCTAAGGCGCTAAAGGGGGTTTGCGGCGCAGGTTTAAGCACCATAGTGCAACCCGCTGCTAATGCAGGTGCAGCTTTACGGGTTATCATCGCAAGCGGGAAATTCCACGGCGTAATAGCAGCGGTAACGCCTACGGCCTGCTTAATCACCATAATACGTTTATCAGCTTGATGGGCTGGAATGGTCTCACCATAAACCCGTTTGGCCTCTTCAGCGAACCATTGCACAAAGGAGGCGGCATAAGCGACTTCAGCTTTGGCTTCGGCTAATGGCTTACCTTGCTCTAAGGTCATAATCAGCGCTAAATCATCGCTATGGGCTAATATCAGCTCAAACCAAGTCATTAATATTATTTGGCGCTGTTTAGCTGTGAGTGCTTGCCATGCTGCTAAGGCACTATTGGCGCTTTCAATGGCTTGCTGGGTTTCAGTCTGGCCCATTCTTGGCACTGTACCTAGCTCTTTATTGGTGGCAGGATTAATAATCGTGTCGCAATGGGTCGATATGGCATCACGCCATTGCCCATTGATATAACATTGATGACGTAACAAACTGGGGTCTTGTAAATGCACAATCGTATCCTTTAGCAGCAAAATAGCAGACACTACTATCTTAGCTAAGTTTGCGAAGGTTAACGAGCTAACGATTTAGCAACTGGCTGACAACCAAGCTGTGCCCCCATTTCGCCCTTTATAATCGCCGCTTAAATGCCCTGTAAATGTGAGCTAGATTACAAAGCGTTAAAAATAATTGCATTCCTCAACTAGCAGAGTATTTTAATCAGTAAGACATTGAAAATTTTGATTTAACCTACTGAGTCATTTCAATTAATATTCAAGGCACTCAGGCTGTAAATACAAGGATATTGTTATGGTAGATACACTATTTAAAATATTATTTGTGCTGTTATTTCTGGTTATCGCTTACAAGCTCATTTTTTCAGGCAGCAGAGGATTGAAAGTCTTTGAAATGCATTTTAAAAACGGCAAACTCGATAAGCACTCGGGGAAAATCCCTGAAGCATTTCTGCGGGAATGTAAAAATATAGCCAAACACGAAAAGCTCACTTGTACTGTCAGAGCTGAAAAACTGAACGGGGTAAGATTACATGTCTCTGCCAATGTCGGTGACAAAATCACCCAACGGATCAGAAACGTTTTTCCATTTGAGTATTATGATAAGAAGCAACAGGACAATTCAAAGCTAAAGGGTTAAGGAAGCCAGAGGCTTTAGCGGTCAATATAAGTTGTATTAGTTGACCGCTACTGTAATGCCTTCAATCTGCCTTCAGCCATTGATATTTGAGTTACTCTTTGCTGATGACTAACGTAACCTGAGCAACCGTAACCCCAAATTTGATGATATCGCTTTTGTTTATAATGGTGCTTTCATCCACTAAAAACATCCAGTCATCAAAATGCACCTCATATTCTGAGTCATCAACCTCTAAAATCATGTCATAAGCCCAGCGCAGCGCACTGCCTCTGGCCTCACCGGTCGCAGTGCCTAAAATATCATTCGCCGAACCTTCATATTGGCCATTACCTAAATCGGTTATATGCCAAATTCGGGTTTGCTTTTCGCCATCATCATAAATAAACCACTCGTTAATAACCCCTTTATTACCTTGCCAACTGGCTTCCATAGTGACGGTAAATTTTCGGGTCACTGTGCCAGAGAAGTCTTGTACGATACCCGCCGCAGTTAACTTGCCGTCAAAAAAGCTACGTAAATTAAGTTCCGGAGTGGTTTTATCATAATCTTCAATAGATGCTGATGAACACGCTGTCAATAACACTAACGAAATGACCAGCAAAGATGACTTCTTAGCCATAGCGTAAGCGCATTGCAACTGCCGCCACGTCCTGTTTAATGCCGTTAACGCTAAACTTGCTTTAATCATTTCTTAACTCCAATTAACTGCTGACGTAATTTAGGTCTACTGGTATTTTCTGATAACCAAATGCCAAGAAATGCGTCTGCAAACCCCGGTTCTAAGATCATCGCCAAAGGCTGTTCGTTATAAAAAAACTGGCCTTTATTTTGCTCGTGCATCATAAAGCTTAGAGTGTCACCTTGCTTAACATCAGGCCATATACCTTCTAGATGAGCCTGCAGTTGAGGGATGCGACTTTGCTCGATACCAATGTGCTGCCACTGCTCTACGGTAGCTTCAATTAAATCTTCTGCATCAATATCTCTATGGTATTGGATTTCAAGTTTCAGTGGATATTGCTGATTTTTGTATTCACCATCTACTGACATTAGCTTGGCGCTGTAAACCGAAAACCACAATAAATCCAGATCGGCTTGGCCTACCAGTTTAAAATCTGTCGTGGCTAATGCTGTCGAAGCTGGTGTCGTTGGCACTGACGAAGATTGCACTGATGAAATTAGTTCTGCTGCGGGAGTTGGCTCAGTATTTAACTCTTGTGCGTTAGCCAATACGTTTGTACTCATAACAGCTAAGATACAGGCACTAAAAAAAAACCTAACTAAGCTCAAAACAACTAAGTGAAAAATTGCACGTGTATTTACACCAAGCGCATTAGGAACTGCTAACGAGCTTATCCGAGAATAACTATTCATCATATTGAGTTCCTCTATTGAGCCAATATAATCAGCCAACCACAGCCTGATAATTGCACCGCCGTTAGGTACACAAAGCTGGGTTAATTAAATAAGCTGGGCAATTTGTTTCACTTCGTGTTTGTGGCGAATGAACTTGGCAATGTGAAAAAATAACGGCATCAACAAGGCCCAAATAATGGCTAGAATTGCAGTGGTAAACAAATCGCCGTGAGGGAAATCGACCGCGCCAAAGTTGGCTCCAGCAAGGTAACTTAAACTACCAAATACGCCACCAACTAACACTTGAACAATAATGGGTAAGCCGCTAAAAATGCTTAAACTGTAATTAAGTGAAATCGCAAAATAACACCACAGCAGTAATAACCATATAGGCACAACCGTAAAATCAAAAAGCCCCGTTAAGGTAAGCGTTAAGTCAACTAGTACCCCGATAATGGTGCAACTGAGCATCACTTTGATATCTAAAACCCGTTGACGGCTGACGATAAAGTGCCAAATCAACAATAATCCTGGGATATATAGCAGCTGATTGCCAGCTAATACCCCTGCCCACCAGATAATCTGAAAGGCAATAACATTGATGATGATATTATGATTAACCCAGAGCATATACGTTATGCGCCACTGGCTAATGCAGTACGATATTGCGGCCTTACTGCCACTAAATGAACAGTGCTGGTAGTTCTTTCTAAAAATCCACCTTCACAATAACTCAGGTAAAACTTCCACATTCTGATAAAGTCTTCGCCATAGCCCATCTCTTTGATTCGGTCTTGGGCTTTATCAAATTTTTCATGCCAATGGTTTAAGGTTTGAGCATAATCTTTACCCATATCATTGATGGACCACACCACCATGTCAGTTTTATTGGCAATGTGCTTATTCATTTCACTGATAGACGGTAAACAACCACCAGGGAAAATATAGCGCTGGATAAAGTCGACACTTTTACGGTAACTGTCATAGCGCTGATCAGCTATGGTAATGGCTTGAATTAACATGCGCCCATTTGGCTTAAGTAAACTTTCTAACTTCTTAAAGAAGCCCGGTAAATATTCATGACCTACCGCTTCAATCATTTCAATGGACACCACGCGGTCATACTCACCGGTCAAAATACGGTAATCGTCTTTTAACAAAGTTATTTTGTCAGTTAAGCCTTCTTGCTCTACCCGCTCTAGTGCGTAATCATATTGGGCATCAGAGATAGTTGTCGTGGTCACGGTGACATCAAAGTGCTTGGCCGCATATATCGCCAACGCCCCCCAACCAGTACCGACCTCAAGAACGGTTTGCCCCGCTTGTAAATCAAGACGCTCACAAATGGTTTGCAGCTTATGCTGCTGGGCTTGTTCTAAACTGGCATCGTGGTGCGGGTATAGCGCGCTTGAATAGAGCATTTCTTTATCTAGAAACTGCTCATACATCGGGTTGCCTAAATCATAATGCGCCAGAATATTGCGCTTTGAACCCGTTGATGAATTGCGGTTAAACAAATGACCGATACGATTAATACCAACACTAAACCATGAAAAGTAACGCTCAATTTTATCCAGTAATGAGAGGTTTCGGGCAAAAAGCTGCACCACTTTAGTTAAATCAGGGCTCGACCAATGACCTTGAATGTAGGCTTCGCCAGCGCCAATTGAACCACCCCAAATGATCTGCTTGTAAAAACTGGGGTGAGACACCTGCATAGTGGCATGCAAGTCAGAATCGACATTACCAAAGCTTAAGCTTTGCTCTGAGCTGCCAATTGCAGAGTTATCAGAACTAACAATGGTAAGATGGCCATCTGACAAGTGGGCTAATGCCTTAAGCAAAACCTTCTTCGCAAAGCTGTCAGAAATAGTCTCTTGCACTAAGCTGGTGTTGGTTGCCGCATTTTCCATAACTCTCTCCGCTGACTACTTTTTATATGCAATTTTTTGTGCGCTATTAGTATTTTAGCTGTAAATTTTATTTTTACTCATAAACAACAGGTTAGATTTCAATACACTAAAACTCTCGCTAGGCAAAAATTATTTGTTATGAGTTGAACATTACTAAACCAATACGCATCATTTCATGATTTGGTTTAATTTAAGTTTGTGGATGAGAGATAAAAGGGATCCGTTTAATAAATAACTTCAGCGCTTGCCAATAAATTCCAAACATAATTTTCAATGTCATTAGCGGAAAACTGAGCAACATACTGCGAATATTTTTGGCGGTAAAATCCTTTTTATTGAGCAACAAACTGGCATCGAACAGCTTATTGTCGGCATCATCCCTGTTTTGTATGGTCACATTTAAGCGCTTGCTTGGCGCGATGACCTTCCAAAAATAATGCATCTCAAGATCCATAAATGGCGAAACATGAAACACTTTATCTGTGGTGGTGGTTTTAGTGAGATTGACTAAGTAACAATGGCGCTGATCCCATGGCGTATTACTTACCTCCGCCAGCATATAAACCGCTTCGTCACCTTGATAGCAAAAATAGAAGTTAACCGGGCTAAAATAAAAACCAAAATGCCTCACTTGGCCAGCAAACACGACTCTGTCACACTGCGTCTGAGCCCCAAGCTTTGCTATCGTCCATAACACCCGCTGTTTCAGCGCTTGCGGCGGGCTCATTTTATCTATCAATGCTGCATCAACAGGGGAGCAATTAAACTGGCTTTCAAGGGCATTTAAATAATCATCAGGATTAAATCGTAGTACTGAGCGCTCAACTGCGCTAAATAAACGGCTAACCTTAGATAGCTGCGCCACTTCATCTAAGTCTATTGCCAGTAAGGCAATCTGATAACTGAAGCTGTGCAGCTTCGGCGTAAAGCGCCGGTGAATAATATCGCCACTGTATATTCCACTGGTGAATTCACTCATAGGCTAATGCCAAAATCATTGCACACATCAAGTGCACTGTGGACACCATCTTCATGAAAACCGTTATACCAATAGGCGCCAGCAAAATGAGTATGGTTAACGCCGCAAATACGTTTACGTTCGCCTTGGGCTTTCATACTCGACTCATTAAACACTGGATGGGCATAATTGAATTTTCTGAGAATTTTAGACTCATCAATTAAATCTGTTTGATTTAAAGTCACACAAAACGTCGGCGCATCTTTGGGTAAGCGCTGCAAAATGTTCATGTTATAAGTCACGCTGGCAGGTCTGTCAGCAATTTCAGCTGCATCCTTGCCTTCTAGGCGGTAATTCCAACTGGCCCATGCCGCTTTGCGTTTTGGCAGTAGATTAGTATCTGTATGCAAAACTACTTCATTATTTTGATATGCCATCGCCCCAAGTACTTGTTTTTCATCCTCAGTTGCATCGGTAAGCATCGCCAACGCTTGGTCGCTATGGCAAGCTAGAATGACTTCATCAAAGCGTTGAACTTCGCCATCATTAATACGTAAGTTAACCCCATCGTCGCTGCGTTCAATGGAGGTCACTGCAGAGTTTAAAAACAATCGCTGTTTGAAAGGAGCAATAAGCGCAGGAATATAGCTTCGAGAGCCACCTTTTAATACGTACCATTGTGGGCGGTCACTAATATTAAGTAAGCCATGGTTATGGAAAAATTGAATAAAAAATCGCAATGAGAATTTGCGTATATCATTGATACTGGCAGACCAAATGGCCGCGCCCATTGGCAAGATGTAATGCTCGCTAAAAAAGTCAGAGAAACCTTCAGCATCTAAAAACTGCCCTAAACTGTCACTCGGGTAGTTTTCCGCTTCAAAGATAGCCTTGCATTGATTATTAAAACGCACTATCTCGGCTAAAAACTTATAGAAATCTGGTTTTAACAAGTTACGTCTTTGGGCAAACATGCTCCACAAGGTATGGCCATTGTATTCTAATCCGGTTTGCACATTACGCACACTAAAGCTCATTTCAGTGGGTAATGATTCAATGTTCATTTTTGCCATTAGCTTTTGAAAACGTGGGTAAGTGCGGTCATTAAAGACAATAAAGCCACTGTCGATAGCATAGGGCTTACCGCCTACTTCAACATCAATGGTCGCGGTATGGCCGCCTATATAATCATTAGCTTCAAATACGCTAACTTGATGAAGTTCACTGAGCAAATGCCCACAGGTCAGCCCTGATATACCCGAACCCACAATTGCTATTTTTTTCATATTATTCCTTCAACTCATTATTATTATTTTTGCTATGACTACAGTTAATGGCATTTCAATTATTGTTAATTTTTCAAGCAGGCTTAACTTATTTTCGGCGCTAAAATTTTATTAATCAGTGCCGATGGTAAACATGATAAGCCCTTAAGCAATAAGGTAAATCGCTTCGGAAAATGAATTTCATCCTTAGCTTTTTTTAATTCTGTAAATATTGTTATAGCCGCTTTTTCAGCAGTAATTTGCATGGGCATAGCAAAGTCATTTTTATCGGTTAATGGGGTTTTCACAAAGCCCGGACAAATAACACTTACACCGATACCGATTGCTTTTAAATCAAGACGAAGACTACTGGCAAGGTAACTCACTGCAGCTTTTGACGCGCCATAGGCTTCAGCCTTAGGAAAAGGTAAATAGGTCGCACTGGAACTCATTAACGCCACTCTGCCGTTGGTAGTCACTAGCGGTAAGAAATGCTCTAAACAATAACCCATCGAGATGACATTAGTTTGAATCACTCGCTCAAATAAAGCGCCATCAAAACGCAGCGGATTTTCAATGTATTCACAACTACCCGCATTAAGAATAACCAGCTGTAATTTCGCGTTAGATGCGGCTAATTTATCTGATAATGTTTGCGCTGCGGTTTGAATTTGCGCTTTAACGTTAATATCAAAAGCAAGCGGCACAACGCCACTTATGGCATTTAAGCGCTGCTCATTACGGCCACAAGCAAATACCATGTAGCCTTTTTCAACATAAAGCATCGCTAGTGCTAAACCGATACCAGAACTGGCCCCGGTGATTAACACTGCAGGTCTTGCTACTGATTGATGAACGTTTCCCTGATGAGAGTTAGCTTGTTCCATTATGCTGACGCCTTGTTTTTGATGAACTTAATCAACCGACCTACTAACGGGAGTTGTTCATACAGCATACTGCCAAGATCAAAATAATCGCGATGGGCTGTAATTTTATCGCTAAATTTAAGCTGGCTCATTCCTTCAACAGTGATGAGTTGGCCGTTGTTTAATTTAGAGTGACGATAGTGCATTGCCCAGAAAACGGCGGCCTGCTGATGGCTACAGCTCACCTCTTTGATATCAAATTCAATATGGTCAACGTTGGCATAAAGGTTAGCAAAGTACAGGCTGAGATGTTCAATACCTTCAACTTTGTGTAATGGATCTTGAAAGATAATCTCATCGCTATACACCTGATTGAGCAAGTGTAAGCTGTCTTTATTTAGCTGCTGATACATGCCGATAAAGTCATCAATTATTTGTGGTCTGGCAAGATCATTATTGCTGGCTGGCTCAGTTAAATGACTTACGGTATTGGCAGTACTTGGCATTATGTCTCCTTTACCACCTCAAATAACGATTAGCTGATTAACTAATAGCAATCTAGGTGGCGCTTAGCTAAACCTTGCAAACTTTGGTAATCAAATCGAGCTGTCATATTGCGACTGCAAGATTAATAGTAAGCTTAGTTGCACGTTTTGTCCTATGTTTAACCGATAAATAACTTAAATAATCATTGATTTTCAATAAGTAAATAATGCTACTTAATCGGATTGTTAATGATTAATACGCAACGATAGTCGCTGCAGATCACAATAAAAAAGGCGCTTAGTTTTCACTAAGCGCCTTTAATAAACACAATAATCAGCTTTGGCGATATCAGTCTCTATCGCTATTTTAAGCTAATAAATTTAGCTCACTGGTAACCTCTTGCAGCAATTGGGTCCCAGTTTTTCTCAACTTCTTCTTTGATGAATTTTTGCTTCTCTTCGCTTAACTTAACTTCATCAATTCCAACCGCAGCATGAGCAGATTCTTTACTGCTAATGTCAGGGTATTGCACCTCGGTAACCTTAAGCAATCTAAGGACTCCCGCAATAGACTCACGCGCAGCGGTTGCTTGCTCAATAGCTTTAGTTAATAACTCACGACCTTCATCTGGGTTATGGGCATATAAACCATGTGAAGCCATGGCAAAATCCCAGCGCCACTGTCCGTGACGAATCCCCATGATGCCTTCATTCATTTGATGCCAATTTGCACCAGCATCCCAAGCGGCTTTAGCTTCGTAATGCGCCTTAACCAATAGGCCCTCAACCTTACGTGCCATGGCATCAATTTCTTGTTTATCACTGTTCAGTTTAGCTGTGATTTCGTCTTTACTTTGATGACAGCCTTTACAGGTTTGATCAAAATACGGTAATGCTTTATCAACCTTATGGCTGGTAAATGTCTCACCTTGTTCATTTTCTTCCGCAGGCATATGACAAGTAATACAGGTTACGTTATGTTCAGCATGCTTACTTCGGCTCCAATGCTCAAATTCTGGATGACGCGCTTTGAGTATTGGCGTTTTAGAAATAGGGTGAATCCACTCGAAAAAACGGCGGGTATCATAGTACTTCTCAATATCATCAGCTGTACTACCGAAGATCCAAGGCATGTTTACTACGTTACTTTTTTCAGGCTGGAAATAATAAGTCACGTGGCACTGGCCACAAACTTGTGCACCCTGCATAGAAACTGATTGTTCCGCAAATGGCAGACCCACTTTATTCATCGCATTCTGAGCATGAGGCCTTGGTAGGGCTAATTTTTCAGAACCGTTTTCATGGCAATCACTACAATAAACCACGCTTTTAATTTCAGTACCTAAATCGGTAAAGTTTTTTGCTGAATAACCTTCAAAGCCTAACTCATTAATTAGTCTTGGTGCATCAGGGGTTTTACAAGTCCAACAACTGGCAGAGGTGCCTTTCTCGCCTTCTTTAGGTGGCACACCAGTACGCAAGGTTTGCGTCACATCAGCGACAGCAAATTGATGCCCCCTTGGGCTGTGATATTCTTTGGCAAATGATGAACCAGCCCATAAGATGATGTTAGCTGGATACTGGGCTAACATATCTTCACGTTCAGACTGCTCTTCAGTTGCCGCCCATGACTCATAATGTTCAGGAAATTTAGTTTCAAAAATATCCTTGGCTTGTGACGCCACCGCGCCGCCAAAAAAACTCAAGCTTAATAATACCGATACTGCTTTTACTGCCTTTGATTTAACCACTAAATCTCGGGCAACTAGGGATAAACGTTTGTTCACTGTGCTTCCTTAATATTACAAACTGACATAACTGACTAGTATAAATTCTATAGTTTTAACGACTTAAATTGCTTAAAACGGTGACTTCACTTTTAGCTGACCCAGCTTAGCCAGGCCTGCCATCAATACGAGGTCGAGTAAGTATTGGGCTGTAATGCAGCACAAATAACCCAAATGCCATAAACCAAAAACCACCAGCTAACCACAACCACATCTGGGTTTGAGCGGGTAAAAGCAAAGGCATAATGGCACGAAATATTGCAGCTATGGGTAAACAGGCAAACGCCAATACCATGCTAGGCCCTTGATAAATATTTCTACTTGTGTGACCCAGTGACACTCTTGAAATCATGGCTAAACATAGAGAAGCAACACAACCAATAGCAAATAAGTGCAACATGCTTCGATAAGCATAGTCATCATTGATAAACCAACCTAACCCCAGTAGCGATAGTGGCAGTGACAAATAAGACACATGTAATGACCACAACATCGGCTCAGACAGGGTTTTGTGGGGTAACCAACGGCTAAATCGAACTAAATGCAGCGTACCTGCTAGCAATAACAACACTTGCTCAACAGCAACTGGGAATAACTTAAATATAGCTTGAACAGCCAAAAGTACCATTAATATCAGCAAGCCCTTTTCTACAACAAAAATTGGCTGAGCTTTAGTAGCCTTTAAACGCATGGCGGTAAAAAACGGAATAACCCGTCCACCAACTATGGTAATCAGTAGCGCCAGCCAAAATATCATTCCCTGCCAAATTTGATTAGCTAAAATAAAATTGCGTTCGTTTAATGCGTAATAACTCACAAGATTAACTATAAGCGCAACAGTTAACATGATTGAAAAACCAATGTTTTGCCATTGCCTCACTCGATAAACGCATCGCCACATGGTAAATGCAGCAATGCCTAAAAAGACACTATCAAAAAATGCCGGTAAAATTAACGGGATATCCATCGGCAATAACAGCAGTAACCTAGCAAGTAGCCAACTGATAAAAGTAATCGCCAGAGGGATGCCTTTAAGGCTAGGTTGATTGGTCCAAGTTTGCACTGCCGTGAGTAAAAAACCACAGACAATAGCTAAAATAAAACCAAATAACATTTCATGGGGGTGCCACCATAAAGGTAATACGTTCGCCCAAAAGTTACTATTAAACAGACTATATTGCGGGGTAAACCAGCCCATTAACCATAATGGAATATACAGCATGGCAATCACTGCACCACCCAAGAAAAAAGGCCTAAAAGCTAAACGCCAAATAGCAGCGGTTTTTTCCGTTTCTGCTGGGTCGTCAATATTGAGCATAGTAATCAAGCCTTTTTTGGTGAACACATAACATGCATTTTATATACATATTATATTATGCTGTTCTGAGCCAAGCAGCAATAGCGATTAGCCATTCTGTTACAAACCTAATTGAAACTGTGAACTCAGGCAAACAATCATAGCGTGCTTGGAGCAAATAAGCTCAAAACCAAGTCACTGCATTAGCAATGACTATTGGGGAGATGGTTAAGTTAACTCACTCGTTTCGCCAGCTTTAATCGGCAAACAAAGGGGAAGCAAGGACTAAATAAGAATGGAGATATGATTAAAATATACTGCTCATAAAAGGCCAGAAAGCCCTAGCGCTTTAGCGCGCTTAGGACTTCAATGGCACGCTTTCTCGCCATGGCATGTTCAACTATCGGACTGGGGTAGTGCAATTTAGCAGACGAAAACTCACGTTCAAAAGCAAATAACTCGCCGTTAGCATTGATATCTTGCTCACTTATTTCATTGCTGTTTATACCATCACAACTCAAAGTATCACCACTGAATATAGGCTGATGAATTTGCTTTAAACTCACCGAGGCCAACTCTGGAATATAATGCTTGATAAAACTGGCATCGGGGTCAAATTTACTACTTTGATTCATCGGATTAAAAACCCGAAAATAAGGCTGGGCGTCACAGCCCGTACCAGCAGACCATTGCCAACCGCCATTGTTGGCAGCCAAGTCACCATCGATAAGGTGCTGTCGAAAATAGCGCTCGCCCCAACGCCAATCCACCAACAAATGCTTAGTTAAAAAGCTCGCCACCACCATGCGCAAACGATTATGCATCCAACCGGTTTGATTTAACTGCCTCATTGCAGCATCAACAATGGGAAAGCCGGTTACGCCGTCACACCAAGCTTTGAACTCTTGGGGATGATTACGCCAATTTACTTTGCTGCCATTTTCATTAAAGTTTTTGCCTTTAGACAAATCAGGAAATGCCACTAACAGGTGCCGATAAAACTCACGCCAAGCCAACTCATTCACCCAGGTTTTAGCAGGACTAGTATCATCCACTAATGCATCTGGAAAACGGTTCAATACTGAGGCGAGACATTGGTTAGCACTAATCACCCCGATGGCTAAATAAGGTGATAATCGGCTGGTACTGTCTAAGGCAGGAAAGTCTCTTTCTGCTAAATAATCCTGTAAATTATTAGCGCAGAAACGGTCTAAAATGCCTTTAGCGGCAGCCTCGCCTGCAAGCCAATGCTGACTAGAGACTTTGGGGTAATCAAATGCAATTGTCTTTGGAGCCTTAAGAGCAGGCCCCATAGCCGCTGGCACTGCCACAGGGGTAATTCGCCTAGATGACACTATCTCACGCCAGGTTTTAGAAAAAGGGGTAAACACCTTGTACATCTTGCCTGCAAGGTTAGTGACCTCCCCTGCAGCAACAATGCAATCTTGAGCGATAAACTGGATAGGTACACCAATATCAATAAGCTGTTGATCGCGTTTACGTTCATTAAACTCGGGTTCCTGGGTGGCAAATACCTGATCTATTTGATTATCGATTAGGTATTGCGGCATCCAGTCCATAACATCGTCGAACCAAGGTAAGGTTATCACCTCCAACTCAACCCCTAATGCAGCTAGACTTTGGGCTAAAAGGTTGACATGGCGCTCAATAAAATCCACTTGAATCGGCGCGACATCATGACTTTTCCACTGCTCAGTACTGGCAATAAAAATCGCTTTAACTTGACCATTTGTTTGACGAGCCAGCTCAAAAGCTTCAACAACACTATGGTTATCAGCAAGACGCAAGTCTTGCCTAAACCAAATTAAGCTATTCATTAATACAACCTCTTAGCTAAAGTCTTATCTGGTTTACGCCAACCGCAGGGTTAATACGACCACGTTTATTACAACTTAGTAAGCGTAGCGTAACCTGAGTTCTTCTGGATGCGGATTTAAATACACCTGCCCTTCAATATAAGGGGTTGGGTGTTCGCGTAAATAATGGTTAATTAAGGTTATTGGCACCAATAAGGGTAATAGTCCTTCGCGGTATTTCATTATCGATTCGGTAAGCTCTTCTTTTTGATCTTTAGACAGATGTTTTTTGAAATAGCCCTGAATGTGCTGCAAGGTACTGGTATGGTTTTTTCGCGTCGCTTTGATCTTTAACGCCGTCATAAAGCCTTCAAAATAGGTTTGTGCTGTGGCCTCAAGATCATCAATCTGCGCTAAGATTGGCCCTAAATCACGATACCATTGTGGGCTGTGAGCCATTAATAGGTATTTATAACGGGCATGAAACTGCATGAGTTTGTGCTTAGTCCAGCCTTCAGCTTGCAAGCAATGCCATTCATGGTAAGCATAGACGCGGGTAATAAAGTTCTCTTTTATCAAAGGATCATATAGCCGCCCTTCTTCTTCCACGGGTAAATGGGGATAGGTCTCCATTAATTTTCTGGCATAAACTCCCACACCAGATTTAGTGCCATTATTGGTACCGTATTTATACTCAATCACCCGCTCCATACCGCAGGTTGGCGATTTAGCGCAGAGAATATAACCACCAATAAAGTTGAGTTCCTTAACCCGCTTTTCACTAAACTCAGCAAGTTTGTCGGTAACATCGATACTACCATCTGCACTTTTAACAAAAATTTTATCACCATCAATTTCTTGGCGAATACTTTTGCGTGGCGCGCCCATACCTATGGCCATTTCAGGGCATACGCTGATGTAATCAAAAAATGGCGCGAGATCTTTATTGCAATAATTTGAGTTTTTATGGCCGCCATCAAATCTTACTTTTTGCCCTAACAAGCAACTACTAATACCTATTTGGATTTTCTCTGAGTTAAAGATTTCTGTATTCACTATACAACTCCTTGTGGCGACTACTTATGGCGTAGAAATATTTACGATTACTATCATTAAATAGATCATCTTTTTTTATTGATATTAGTCCTGAACTCAATTTAAGCAATCACTCTTTTGCAGTTAATTTTCAAGAAGTTCTGACTAAGGTTAACAATGCTAAGGTAAACATAGAAGTATTGTCCCACCCCATAAAAAAAGGGCTACGCAATATCTGCATAGCCCTTCTAAAAATGTTTTTCGCTTGAGTTAATACGCCTCGCTTTAAGCCGAGTGTTTTTGCCCAAACTTCTCTAAGCCCCAAACTAAGCTGATACCAACAATTAGACAAATAATCGCAGCGGTTAATTGAGATGGCTCACCAGTTATTTGCTCAAACTGCATTGGTGATAAGTTTTGCTCTGTGAGTGCCACCAGCTCACCACTGGAATTTTCACGCCAGGTGAGGACTTCTTTCCATGGCCAGATTTTACCTAAGGTGCCTAACATTAACCCAGTTAAAAACATCAGTGTTTGATCATGAAACTTACGTAGCATGGCTGAAAGCACATGACTAAAGCTCAGTAAGCCCACAACACAACCACAGGCAAAACAAGCCAGCATTAAAATATCAAAGCCTTTGGCTGCAGCTAATACGGCTGGATACATACCTAATAGCAACAGAATAAAACTACCTGAAATACCTGGTAAAATCATCGCGCAAATGGCAATGCAGCCAGATATAAAGAAGGTAAAATAACTCACTTCAAGCTCAATGGGATTAAGCACTGTGATAGCCCAAGCAAAGGCGACACCTAAGATAAATAATGCCACTTGGAGTAAGTTAATCCCTTTCACTTGCTTAAGCATATGAACAACAGAAAATAAAATCAGCCCGAAAAAGAACGACCATACCGGTATAGGATGATTAGTTAACAACCAAGAAATGAGTTTTGCCAGCGTGAAGATACTGGTTAGGATCCCGCCAAACACACAAACCAAAAAAGGGCCATTAATGTGCATGAAAGCCGCTTTAAAACCTTGCTGCTTAATAATGCCAAAAAGTGAAGGATTAATTTTACGAATCGCATCTAATAACGGGTCTAAAATGCCCGTAATAAAAGCAATTGTGCCGCCAGAAACGCCAGGTACAACATCGGCTGCGCCCATCGCCATGCCTTTGAAGTAATTTAATAAATGATGCAAAACCAATCCTTATTAATAAAATGAACACACCTTAGAGGTGAGAAATACAAGCTTAAATACCTGATAAAACCTTATCTTAAAGCCAGCCGATAAACATCTTATGTTGGACGTTTATAAACTGAAAGTCATGTGACTTGGTTAGCAGTAACAGCATATAAAACAAATTATACCTGCACTAAGCTCAGTGAAGGAATATATCTTTTATCAATATGATTCGCTTATGTGCAAGCCGTTACAAGGATGTTAAACTCAAACCCCAAAAACTCATCTGACCAGATAAAAATAAAACCAGATGGCTGAAAACAACATTAATCCTACGTTTAGAATCATTAAAGGACTGCTATGAGTCACGATAAACCCAATCACGTATTAGCCTTGTATCACAAAGTCACTAAATACCCTTTCGGTAATAAAATATTCTCAATGATGGTATCAAGAACAGCGCCCTACTTTGCTACCGTGCGCCCTCTCGTGACCGCATTAAGAGTGAACCACTGTGCTGTTTTAGTTAAAAAACGTCGCGCGGTACACAACCACATAAAAACCGTGCACGTAATTGCTATTTGTAATGGTTTAGAGATGGCCATGGGCGTGATGGCAGAAGCGTCTATTCCAAAGCATTTACGCTGGATCCCAAAAGGCATGTCGGTTGATTACACCGCCAAAGCAGGCACAGATATTTTATGTGTCGCCGAAGTCACCCCTGAGCAATGGCAAGTGGGCGATATGTTAGTACCGGTTAATGCCTATGATACTGAAGGCAAAGTGGTTGTTCGTGGCAGCATCAAATTATGGATTTCAGAAAAACCCGCTAAGTAGTCTCAGCTAACAGTCTGTATCAATTTTAACCGCAGGCTGTTAGTCTTTTATTACAATAATTAATCAACAAAGATATGAACTCGAAATGGATCCTTCAACTCATATTAATCGCCCTAATGCATTAACCTCAGATACACTTCAACAGCCACCACCAGCGTCATTAACCATTAATGAAAGTCACGGTAATCGCAATGCCAATATGGATGCCCTCAGAGGCATCGCCATTATTGGTATTTTGTTCATGAACATTTTTTTTATGAACAATAGCTTTTATGGCTATGCGCAGCATTACCCTCAAATTCAATCAGACATCATTTTAGAAGTCTTTAGTAATTTCTTCCTTGAAGGGCGCTTTATTTCGCTGCTATCTATCCTATTTGGCGCTGGATTATATATTCAATATAAGCGCTACGAGGCGGCTAGTTTAGTGGCCTACCCATTATTAAAACGGCGCATAATATGGCTTGCAGTATTTGGTTTACTCCATGGCATTTTTATTTGGGGCGGCGATATATTACTCAGTTATGCCTTTAGTGCATTTTTAGCCCTGAATTACCTCAACGGCGATATCACCCAGTTAAAAAAACGGGCTAATCAATTTATTGTTGGCTCGCTGCTCGTTATGGCCTTGCTGAGCTTGTTAGTAGAGCCAGAGTATTATTATCGCGGCTCTGAATTCCACCTTCAGCAGCTGCAAGCATGGTCTGCAAATTATAGTGACATAGTGTTATTACAACTTAACCAAGTCGGTTACATGTTACTGATTATACCGTTAACCTTAATGTGGTTTTTAGGGGGGCTAATGATGTGGGGAATGGCACTTTATCAACAAGGGGCATTTGAACATGGATTAGAGCGGACAACCTTAATCAAGTGCGCTATTGCGGCCATTATATTATCAAGCCTAGATAGCCTGTTAAGCTTCAGTTCAAGCGCTATTTTAGTTGAGTTTTCAGCAATAGTGATGATGCTAAGTGCAATTCCTATGACATTGATTTACTTACACCTTATAGTAAAAGCCTGTCAAGATTCCACTCACGTGCTCGCGCCTTTTCAAGCTGTGGGAAAGCTGGCTTTTAGTTGTTATATTTTACAATCCATCATAGGTGTCAGCCTATTTCGTTATCTTATGCCTGAGCTTAACGCCAGCCTTGATAGAGTTGACTATATCTTAATTGCACTTGGCTTAAGTGGGCTGCAATTGCTGTTAGCGCCGCTTTATTTGCGCTATTTAAGCCAAGGCCCGCTAGAGTCACTTTGGCGTAAGCTGGTTTCAAAAAAATGACTGGGTTAAAAACTAGCTGTTAAGCTGATATTTAAAATGAAAGTTGATACTTTGGAATAAAAGGATTCATGACACTGATGAAAATATTTGCACTAATCAGCTTATGCTTGATGGCACTCTTTAGTTATAGCATTTGGCCATTTTTGGCAATTTATGTTGCCGCTACAAACCTGTTGAGCTTTTTGATTACATGGCTTGATAAACGCGCTGCTGCAAATCAAACATGGCGAACACAAGAGCGCACTTTACACCTCTTTGCCTTACTCGGTGGCTGGCCAGCAGGGCTTTTGGCTCAACAAACATTTAGGCACAAAACCCAAAAAACACCTTTTAAGTGGATTTACCTCTGTAGCATATTGGTTAACATTTTGGCTTTTTCAGGATTAGCCTACCTGCAATATCAAGGGTTTTAACAGCGCTGCAAGCTTATATCGTATGTTTGTAAACAGCCAACTAACCTGTAGCTGTTAAAAACATGATTTAGCCGTAAAAATACCTAGCTGCACTTTACCTGCTGCGCTTGGGTGAGTACCATTCATCTATTGCTAGCAACCATAAGAATATATTATGAAAATCATTTTAGCCGTTTGCGTGATCGCAGGGATCATCTTTTACTTTTACACTCAATCAAGCAATGAAAAAGCCTCGAAAGAGAACATCATTAAAGGCAATGCTTTCTTATTAGAAAATGAAAAAAATCCAGATGTCGTTACCACCTTGTCAGGGCTACAATATGAAATAATGCATAAAGGTGATGCAACTGAGCATCCAAAAGCGACTGACACAGTGACCGTTAATTATCACGGCACACTTATCGACGGTACGGTATTTGATAGTTCGGTTGAACGTGGTGAAAGTATCGACTTCCCACTAAATCGGGTTATTCCTGGCTGGACTGAAGGGGTGCAATTAATGTCAGTGGGCGATAAGTTCCGCTTTTTTGTTCCTAGCAGCTTAGCTTATGGCAATCGCTCGGCAGGTAAAATCCAAGGCGGTTCAGTACTCATTTTTGAAGTTGAGCTATTAGCAATAAACTAAGAATGAAATCAGCTAAAAATCTACTCTGACTAAAGATCACAATTTAAGTGGCTAAGTTTAGACAACTAAGTTTTAGCGACTAAGTTTAAGCCTCTAGGTTTAAGGTTTAAGGTTTAAGGTTTAAGGTTTAAGGTTTAAGCGCCAGAAAATAAAAATCCCTTATAGCCAAGCTACAAGGGATTTTTTATTGGTTCATCTATATTGTTTATCGCAACTCACTAAATAGTGATGTCGATATCTAGCTTAGCCCAAATGGATCATCAATTGATTTAGCCGGCAGGGTGAACCACACAGCGCCAGATTCAGTCATATAAAAATGATCTTCGTGTCTAACGCCAAACTCACCTGGTACACATAACATCGGCTCGTTACTAAAGCACATTCCTGCTGCTAGCTGGGTGTGATCGTTTAGCACTAAATAGGGCCATTCATGAATATCTAAGCCAATTCCGTGTCCGGTGCGATGGGGTAAACCTGGCACATCATAACCTGGGCCAAAACCTGCATTAACGATTACTTCTCGAGCCGCTTTATCAACACTTGCACACGTTGCGCCAATAGTCGCAGCAGCAAACGCCGCCAGTTGCGCTTGTTGCTCTAAATTCCATAATTCACGTTGGCGCTCACTTGGCTCACCAAATACATAAGTGCGGGTAATATCTGAGTTATAGCCGCCTAGCTGACAACCGGTATCAATCAATACCGTGTCGTTTAAATCCAGTGTTTTAGGCGACTTAACCCCATGGGGGTAAGCGGTATCTTCGCCAAACAATACAATGCAAAAATATGAACCTGCTGGCGCGCCAACCTTGATGTGGGCTTGATGGATAAAATCTTCCACTTCTTTGGTGCTAATGCCTTCACGTAAGATACTGGCGGCAGCAATATGAACCGCTAAGGTCATGTCCTTAGCTCGTTGCAACAAGGCCAGCTCCGCTGGCGATTTAATCATTCTACAACCGGCAGTGATGCTTTTGGCATTCACATAATTGAGTTGATCATTGGCGCTGCGAATACCATCAAAAATAAAGAAAGCGCTGGCTTCATCAATGCCCACCTTGCCAGCATTAATGCCTTTATTTGCTAGCATGTCGGCAAATAACTGAAAAGGGCTTTCATCTTCTTGCCAGGTATTCACCTTGCCCTTGACGGCCATATAACCTTGTAAGGTATCAAGCTCAAATGCAGGGGCAATATATTCAAGCTCACCGCAGGCAGGAATAATCGCCCCAACCATACGCTCGCTAGCATACCAGCGAGTACCGGTAAAATAGTACAGGTTAGTGCCAGCATTAATGTAGATGGCTTCAATGCCTTGTTGCTGCATTAATTGCTGTGCTTGGCTAATTCGCTGTTCAAACTCTCCTACCCCAATAGCAGCCACATCATGGGTCATATCTGACAAACTCGCTAATGCTTGTTGTGGGGTTTGGGTTCCGACTCCGACTGTCATAGTACGCTCCGATAATTAATGCTAGATAAGCAAATTTTATTCTATTAGTGATCCGATAATCCGCATAGTGTAAACTTCAACCACAAAATGTATACAATATAAATTATCAATTGTATTTCAACATTACACTCGCTGCGGTTACCCTGCAGATGATGACTATCGTCAGCGCTTTGTTTGAAAATAAACCGCCGTTGCGATAATCGCTTTACCTTAATAAGACTGAATCAATCAGCCACCTCCAATGGAGCAACCATGCCAGATACGATCACTCAGCGCCTTGACGCCATTCGCCAAACCATGTCGCAACAAAATCTCGATGCTTTTATTATTCCCCGAGCAGATGAATACCTCGGTGAATATGTCCCTGAGCGCAATGAAAGGCTGCATTGGGCTACTGGTTTTACCGGCTCGGCGGGCATGGCTATTATTTTAAAAGACACGGCCGCTATTTTTGTTGACGGTCGTTACACAGTGCAAGTGGCACTGCAAGTTGATGCGCAGTTGTTTAGTTATGAAAGCCTAACGGATACGCCGCAAATTCAATGGCTGATTGATAAGTTAGCTCAAGGTAAACGTGTTGGCATAGATAGCCGATTACATACCTTAGCTTGGTATCAACAAGCACAGCATCAATTAACAAAAGCTGATATTAGCTTAGTGTCAGTTGCTGAAAACCCAATTGATATCCATTGGCAGCAACGCCCAATGCTACCAACAGAGCCCATTACCTTATTTAGCCATGAGGGCGCAGGCCGTAATAGCCTTGATAAACGTCAACAAATTGGTGACATCATTGCCAAGCAAGGCGCCGATATGGCATTAATTGCCGCTTTAGACTCATTCTGTTGGTTACTTAATATTCGTGGCAACGATGTGCCAAGATTACCCGTCACCTTAGGCTGCGCGTTACTCAATGCCAACGGTGATATGACCTTATTTGCTGATAGCAACAAACTGCCCCAAGGCTTTGCTGAGCATGTGGGCGCTGGCGTTGAATTTAAAGATGAATCATTATTAGCTGAAGCGCTTAAGCAACTTAACGGTGTAAAACTGCTGGCAGACCCTAATACCAGCAATGCTTGGACCCAGCTAACCGCAGAGCAAGCGGGCGCCATATTAGTTGCGGGCTCAGATCCTGTCGCGCTGCCAAAAGCACAAAAGAATGCCGCCGAGCTTAGTGGTATGCGAGCATGTCATATCCGTGATGGTGCAGCAGTAAGCCGTTTTCTTGCTTGGCTTGATATGGAAGTTGCCGCCAACCGTCTTTATGATGAAGCCCAGCTTGCCGATAAACTGGAATCATTCAGATTAATTGACCCACTGTATCGTGAGCCAAGCTTTGATACCATTTCAGCCACCGGTGCTAACGCCGCTATGTGTCATTACAATCATAATGACACCACGCCAAGTCAAATGACCATGAACAGCATTTACTTGGTAGATTCTGGGGCGCAATACCTTGATGGCACCACAGATGTCACCCGTACTATTGCCATTGGTGACGTCAGCGCTGAGCAACAAAAAATGGTCACCTTAGTATTAAAAGGTCATATTGCCCTTGATCAAGCCAAATTCCCTAAAGGCACATCAGGCCAGCAGTTAGATGGCTTTGCTCGTCAGTACTTGTGGCAACATGGTTTTGATTATGACCATGGCACAGGCCATGGCGTAGGACATTTTTTAAGTGTTCATGAAGGCCCGCAGCGCATTGGTAAAAACGTGAATGGCGTGCCATTATTGCCAGGTATGGTGTTATCCAATGAGCCGGGGTATTACCGCGCTAATGAATTTGGTATTCGCATTGAAAACCTAGTGGCTGTGCTCCCATCACCAAGCCTAGTTAATGCTGAGCGTGAAATGCTGGAGTTTGATGCCTTAACACTAATCCCTATTGATAAGCGTTTAATTGATAAATCCTTACTCACTCAAGCTGAAATTGATTGGTTAAATCGCTACCATCAAAAAGTGTTTACCACCTTATCAACTATGCTCACAGGTGATGACCTTGCATGGTTAACTGAGGTAACGACTGAGCTTTAATATAACTCAGTCATTATCCCCATACTTGCCCAATTTTAAGCCATTTAAATTGGGCATTTTTGTTTTCAGAGCCCGTTTCTAATTGCCATAACGTCGCCATAATCATGCCCTAAAAACTGACCACAAAACTTAGTTAAGAATTAATCAAAAAACTTTGTTATACTCCGCCGCCGCTGATCCATTAGCGAACTTTAAAACCCATGTTAAAATGACATGCTAAGTCGTTTTGGTACTAGCACGATGAACTATACTCAGGCAGGTTGAAAACTAATATTTTTAGTTAACTAGCCACTGAACTGTTGAATGACGTGATAATGATAGGAACAAGATACCAATGAAATTTGAATCTTTTAGCTTCGCCCCAGAAATATTAAGTGCGATCGCTGATTGCGGGTATAAAACTATGACACCCGTTCAACAACAAGCTATTCCAGCAATTCGTCGTGGCCAAGATGTACTTGCCAGCGCCCAAACCGGTACTGGTAAAACAGCCGCATTTGCATTACCTATGCTGCAAAAAATGGTTGAAAACCCACGTGAGTTACAGCATTCAAATACCCGCGCGTTAATCTTAACCCCGACGCGCGAGCTAGCTGCTCAGGTTGCTGACAATATTGCTGATTACAGCAAGAACATCAACATGGAAGTACTGACCATTTATGGCGGCGTAAAGCTGACTAGCCAAGCGCAAAAGCTTAAACGTGGTGCTGACATTATTGTAGCAACCCCAGGGCGTTTACTTGAGCATTTAAACGCATGTAACTTAAGCCTTTCAAATGTTGAGTTTTTAGTCCTTGATGAAGCTGACCGTATGCTGGATATGGGCTTTAGCACCGACATTCAAAAAATTCTTCAAGCCGTGAATAAGCAGCGTCAAAACTTATTATTCTCAGCCACCTTCTCAACCTCAGTTAAGAAGCTTGCTAACGAAATGCTTGAAAAGCCAGTGGTCATTACTGCTGACAAACAAAACACCACCGCAGATACCGTAAGCCAAGTGGTTTATCCCGTTGAGCAGCGCCGTAAGCGTGAATTACTATCTGAATTGATTGGCACTAAAAACTGGCAACAGGTGTTAGTCTTCACTGCAACCCGTGATGCTGCAGATAAGCTAGTGAAAGAACTTAACCTTGATGGTATTCCGTCAGCTGTGGTTCATGGCGAAAAAGCCCAGGGCAGTCGACGCCGTGCATTACGTGAATTTGTTGAAGGTAAAGTACGTGTGCTAGTTGCAACCGAAGTTGCCGCTCGTGGATTGGATATTCAAGATTTAGGCTATGTTGTTAACTATGACTTACCATTTCTTGCTGAAGATTATGTGCACCGTATCGGCCGCACCGGACGTGCAGGTAAATCAGGTACCGCAATTTCATTTGTGAGCCGCGAAGAAGAGCGCACCTTACATGATATTGAAAAATTAATCGGTCAACCAATTCGCCGAATTACTGCGCCAGGTTATGAAGTTGGCAGCCGTGAATTACTGTTAAAGCAAATTCAAAAGCGTCGTAGCTTTGCGAAGAAACAACAACGTGCTGATAGCGCGGGTGAGCAAGTTGTAGGTGAGCGTAACATGCAAGGTCGCCGCGTAACGGTAGGTAAATCAACCAGTACCGTTAAGTACAAAAAACTGAAGTAATCATCCCTTTATTATTTCAATATTAAGGCGCTATTAGCGCCTTTTTTTATGCCTAAAAACCAATAAGTAACTCATTATTCGCTTTAAGTAAGTTCGATGAAATAAAAACTGTGGTGATCAGGTCTAATCATTGTCGCCGTAACAGCGAATATTATAACCAGTATAACTCGGCGATAAGAAGTGCCAATTAGGGCGCTCACTAAGATCATCACTTTAATTGAATATGGATTTCAGCATGTTAAAAAAACTTATATTAGTCGTCGCAATGGCCTTATTTAGCTTACCTTCAATGGCTAAACCTATTGCTAGCGATGAATACCACGTCATGCCATTAATGAATGGACAACAAATCCCGAACCTTGACCTTAAAGATGTTGCCGGCAATAAGGTTAACCTACTAGCATTAACCGCAGCTAAGCCCACTATCTTCTTTTTCTATCGTGGCGGTTGGTGCCCATTTTGTAATGTTCAAATGGGCCAACTTAAAGCTATTGAGCCTAAATTAATTGAAATGGGTTTTCAGTTAGTGGGGATTTCACCTGACTCACCCGCTAAACTTAAAGCCTCAATGAATGACAATAAACTGGATTACCTATTGCTATCAGATGAAAATATGACCGCATCCCAAGCATTTGGTATTGCCTTTTATACCAGTGAAAAAGTCACTAGTATGTACCGCGCCAAGCTCAGTGTTGAAAATACTCTTTGGACCACACCTGCAGGTGAGCAGCGCTTAGTCTTACCAGTGCCTGCAGTTTATCTGGCAGATAAAAACGGCTTGGTACACTTTCAATACATAAATCCAAATTATAAAGTGCGCCCCGCACCTGAGCTTATCTTAACCGCGGCTAAATTACTGCAAGGGCAATAATTTGCAGCAGCAATAACTCGCCTTTGCTACAATAGCCTCGCCGCACTTCCCATTTTTCTGCGGCGGAGTTATTTATGCAAAATACAACACAAGCACCAACATACAACCAAGCGATTTTGGCCCTAGCTGAAGCAGGGATTAAAGCCTTGCAAGAGTCTGCATTAAAGCAAAAAGCCAAGCGAACCCCAGCCCAAGAAAGTCATTTTCTGTGTGCATGGATGGTGGAGTCATTACGGGATAAGCGCTTTCCTAAAATGGTTGCAGATGATCTCAATAGCTGGATCCGTATGGCTCGCAGCCAAGGCGCTGGCGCCATGTTACCGCAGCTACTGCAACGTATCGCAACTCAATACCAACAAGTGCTCACCACCACCTTATCTGAAAAAGGCGCAATCGATGCGCTTATCGAGCATTTAGATAGCAACGAATGGTTTGTTATTACTGATACTGCGTTTTCAGACTCAGGTGCCAAAAAGCTCAAACTGGCGGGTAATGGTCAATCGAGTATGGTGATTTGTGAACATCAGCTGTCGCACTATTTTGATGTAGATAGACTCATTAAGCCTTTAGCTATCTATGTGCGTGGTGATGAGCAATATTTTGCCGAGCAAGCGCTCAATAAAGGGCTATTGGTTAGCCAAGGTAATAAAAAAACCAGTCTTATCAAACATCATAAAACCTATTTGGTATACCCAAACAACCAGTTATCAGAGTTATGTTTATTAGTAGAGTCGCTGGCTTAACTCGCTAATTAACTGCTGTAACGAAAAGCGCTAACTTAATGTCGGCGCTTTTTTTTGTTTCTGGTTGGGTTTCTTAAAGAATTTTAAGATGATGTTTAGCCAAACATTTTAGAAAAGGTTTTAGAAACGGCTTTAGAATGGGTTAAGACTATAGCCTTGCTCCGCCAAAATAGCATGGGCCGTCATTGCTGATAATGCCATTTCAACTCCAGGCAATAATGCTTGATTACTAAGGTTGTAATACGCTGCGCTTTGACCACAAATATAGACCTTCACCCCATATTCAGTTAATTGCTGTACCAAAGCTTTATTGGCATTTTCGATGGGCGCAGCTAAGCCGTGTTGCTGGCGATAATAGCCATCATCAGCTAAGTCCCCAACGGCGCTGCCATGTACGACCATAGCTAAATTAATATCTTTAGATTTAACCCCTGCAGCCTCATGCATATTAATAAATCTAGCAAGGGTATTTAAACTGCGATTAACCTCACCAACCTTAGCCGCTTTGCTCATATCAAAAGCGATATTAAATTGCATGCCTTTTGGCAAGGCCAGTTGGCTGTCAATTGTCGCGATTTCGCCATAGCCTTTTATCACAGTTCCAGCTTTAAAGGCCTCTTTTCCTGCCATAGCAGCACTAGAGGTTACCAATAGTAAGCTAACCATCAGCAATTTGAGACTTGATATTTTGTGCATCTTTTATCCTTATTGATTGCATTATGACAAAGCTATCTTGAAACGCTGCATTTAGCTATAATAGCCCTCAAATTTTTACCCCTGTAAATAAATTGCTCAGGGGTATCAATCTCAAAAGCTGCGTAATCAAGTATCAATGCTTAACCGCCAGCTTATCTTAGTCGTATGTGTTGCTTAGCAAGCTAATGTTAAGCCGCCAAACTCAGGAGTTTCCATGGCTCGCCAAGTCATTTATACCTTTAAAGGTAAAACCAAAACAATCGCATTCAGTTACGATATACATCATGACCTATACGAAGCTGCGGCTGAAGCTGAAGGTATTGATTTAACCAACTTCTTGGCTATGGAACAGCAAATTGCAATGACCTCTAAAAAAGGGGCTAAAGCAGAAAAAGATTACCGTAAAACCGAGTTTGCCCGTTTCGGTTTTAGTAGCATCAAATTTGTTCGTGATGATGACGAGCAAAGCTAACAGTCAAAAACTAACCGCTAAGAGTTAAGAGTTAAGCGCATTTGTATTAGTGGCATCACCAATTATTAGTGACAACAACAATAAAAGGATTTACATGATAAATTCAGACCACGCTAATTTCCCTAGAGCCAGCTTTATCCGCCGCTGTGGCGCCATAATATATGACTCATTATTGGCTGTAGCCGTATATATGGTTGCCGGTGCCATTGGTTTTGGCCTGTTTGTCGGCCTTACCAGCAGCGGCGTTATTTCAATGGATGGTTACGAGCACATTGCAGATGCACTGCATCAAACCCCACTGTATAAAGGTATTTATCAGTTATGGGTCGTACTTTGTGTCGTCGCTTTTTATGCCTTATTTTGGAGCCGCGGCGGTCAAACATTAGGGATGAGAGCATGGCGCTTAAAAGTGCAGCACCCTAATGGACAAAACTTAAGTTTTGTTACTGCGCTTGCCCGCGTGGTGTGGTCACTGGCTGGTATTGGTAACTTATTTATTCTTATCAATCCTGATAAACAGGCCCTACAAGATAAAATGACCCAATCAGAAGTCGTAGTACTGTCGGTTGAAGCGAACCAAATGCGCAATTGGCGCGGCGCTTAAACTAGCGGCACAAACTAATGCCATAAACTAGTGCCATA
>NZ_JBFRKG010000041.1:127133-127297 GCF_041469325.1 Shewanella sp. 10N.286.51.B8 | reverse complement strand
AACTAGTGCCATAAACTAGTACCATCAAAGAACACGCCGTAATCCTATGGGTTACGGCGTTTTTTATTGGTGCTGTAGAACATCAAGCCGCTAACATGGCGCAGCGATTTGGGCTAAGGCTAAGGCTCAAACTAAAAGCAGAACTAGAGGTAGAGGTAGAGGTA
>NZ_JBFRKG010000041.1:116094-126367 GCF_041469325.1 Shewanella sp. 10N.286.51.B8 | reverse complement strand
AGGTAGAGGTAGAGGTAGAGTACAGCAATAAAACCCTGGTTGATGTGGTCAAGTAAATATAAAAAAATCCCAACAACTAACGTCATTGGGATATTTATTATTGCAGACTTGCCAGAAGCAAGCGCCCTATCAGGCAAAGGCTATTTTCTGATGAAATATAACGCGCCAATACTAAAGAGTAGTGGTGGCATACCTGCACCTATATAGGCGGGTAAGCCATAAACAATACTCATAGGGCCAAATATCTCACTACAAATATAAAAGCTAAAGCCAGCGACCACGCCAAGCAAGACTCTTGCGCCCATTGTCACGGTTCTTAAGGGGCCAAATACAAATGACAGTGCCACTAAAATCATCACTGCTACAGTAATTGGCTGCATAATTTTACGCCACAAAGCCAGCTCATAACGACTCGGATCTTGCTGATTAGCTTCAAGGTAATCTAAATAACCCACTAGACCTTGAATGCTTAACGCTTCAGGTTTTACTGACACCACACTTAATTTATCAGGGGTTAAGGTAGAGTTCCAAATTCGCTCTTCTTGGTATTCGAAGCTAATCTTGTTATCAGTAACTATGGTATTTTTAACATCAAATAAGCGCCATACATCATTAGAAAATTTAGCGCTTTGAGCCTGAGTCATGGTGGTTAACTCTAACTGATCATTAAACTTATAAAAGGTCACTTTATTTAAGGTGTTTATGGTTTCAACTTCACCAATATTGACAAATAAGTCACCGTCTCTTGCCCACACGCCTCGATGAGATTTGATCAGGCTACCACCAGAAACTTTGGTTGCTTGTAGCTCTTTGGCCGTTCTTTCTGCAACAGGTGCACCCCACTCGCCTAAGGCCATTACAATGATCATCAATGGAATGGCAGTTTTCATCGCTGAAATCGTAATTTGCAACCGAGACATACCGGACGCCTGCATTACTACTAATTCAGAGTTCGATGCCAACATTCCCATACCAATCAGCGCCCCAAGTAATACTGCAATGGGGAAAAACAACTCAATATCACGGGGGATTAAGTAAATAACATAGATAATCGCATCAAACATAGTGTAAGCACCGCGGCCAACTACACGTAGCTGATCAACCCACTTAATGATGCCCGACAAGCCAGTTAAAATAAGTAAACATAACGCCGATGTGCCAATAATCACTCGGGCAATATAGAGATCGAGTATCTTCATACTGCCACCTTCTTACGTTTAAGTAATTGCAGTAACTTAGCACCACTTGGACGCTCTTTACCCAGTAAGAGTATACCGATAATAAATGCGGAGCCATGGATCCACCACATGCCTAATACTTGTGGGATGACTTCATCCTCAAGCGCTTTACGGCCGGCAACCATTAAGCCGAAATAGCCTAAATAAAGTAAAATCGCTGGGAACATTTTGGCAAACTTACCTTGCCTTACATTCACCCGAGCCAGTGGCACTGCAATTAAGGTCATGAGTGGAATCGCTAAAGGCAGCGCTAAACGCCAATGGAATTCTGCTGCTGCTTCAGGGCCTGGCGTAGCAAGTAACTGATCAACCGGTAAAGCTGAAAGCTTACGACGACGTTCATCCACTTCTTGCTCTTTAATTTCCATCTTATAACCACCAAACTCAATCATTTGATAGTCAAGATTATTCGGGCTACCTTGATAACGGGTACCATTATCAAGTTGTAATTGCTGGCTACCAAACTTATCTTCCACTACGCGGCCATTTTCTGAAACCACAATATTAGTTAAGCCTTTTTCGTCTTCAGGATCAGGTAACTGAGCCACAAACACTTTTTGTAATTCGTTAGATTTAGTGATTTTTTCAACAAACAACACAGCTCGGCCATTAGGGCTAGCTTGAAAGCGGCCTTGGGTAATTGCTGCTAAACCGGCTTCTGACTGTGCCTGTTCTAGCACTTGATTTTGTCTTTCTTCCGCCCATGGACCTACATAAACCGATAAAATACCAGTAAACACTAAATTTGCTACCGCCAAAAGCAAGGTCACACGGGTGACATACCACTCACTGATCCCGACGCCATGAAGCACCACCATTTCATTTTCGGCATACATTCGCCCATGGGCGAGCAATATCCCTAAGAAAAAGCTCAGCGGCAACACCAAAACGGTTAATTGCGGTAAATTTAGCCCCAATAACGTCAGCACTAAAGACGCAGGGAAATCACCATCAGAGGCATCTCCCAGTACTCGCACAAATTGCTGGCTAATAAAAATAGTTAACAGCACCAAAAGTATCGCAAATTGGGCTTTTAAAACTTCAACGATCAAGTATCTAAATACAATCACAGGTAGGATCCACAGTCTAAAACTTGTCTTTTTGCTGGTATCAGAGTAACTTCACTATTAAATGTCTGCTTTTAGCAGTTATTGATAGTTTTCTGACCAGCGCGTGAGCTTCTTTAAGTGTAATTCATTTAGCTGATATAGCAGAAAATTACCAAGGATTTATTTCCTTAAAGGTTTGTAAATATGGCCTAACAGGCCGAATTAAAACATTATCTAATAAATATAAAAATTTGTCTTTAATAATCTAGGAGTGCTCATGGAGTTTAGCGTAAAGAGCGGCAGCCCCGAGAAACAACGTTCAGCTTGTATCGTTGTCGGTGTATACGAACCACGTCGTTTGTCAGGTATCGCAGAGCAGTTGGATAAAATCAGTGAAGGTTACATCAGTAACTTGCTTCGACGCGGTGATTTAGAAGGCAAACCTGGACAGATGTTATTATTGCATCATGTTCCCAATGTGCTCAGTGAGCGTGTTTTGTTAGTCGGTTGTGGCAAAGAGCGTGAACTTGATGAGCGCCAATACAAACAAATTATCACAAAGACTATCAATACCTTAAATGAAACGGGTTCAATGGAAGCCGTTTGCTTCTTAACTGAATTACACGTTAAAGGCCGCGATACTTATTGGAAAGTACGCCAAGCAGTTGAAACCACTTATAACAGTTTATATAGCTTTGATGCTCTGAAAACCCGTAAAGGCGAAACCCGTCGTCCGTTACGTAAAATGGTATTCAATGTCCCGACTCGTCGCGAGTTAACTCTTGGTGAACGCGCTATCGACCATGGAATGGCAGTATCATCAGGTATGCACTTATGCCGTGATGTTGCCAACATGCCGCCAAACATTTGTAACCCTGCATACTTAGCCTCTCAAGCACGTCAAATTGCTGAAGTTCATGACAGCCTTACGGTTTCAACTGTGGGCGAAGAGCAAATGGCAAAACTCGGTATGCATTCATACCTTGCTGTAGGGCGTGCTAGTGCCAATGAATCTATCATGACAGTAATGGAATATAAGGGCGCTGTTGATGATACGCAAAAACCGATTGTTTTAGTTGGTAAAGGCCTTACCTTCGATTCTGGTGGTATTTCATTAAAGCCGGGCGAGGCCATGGATGAGATGAAATACGACATGGGCGGCGCTGCCGGTGTTATTGGCGCCATGAAAGCCTTATGTGAAATGAAGCTGCCAATTAACGTTATCGGTATTCTTGCAGGTTGTGAAAACATGGTTGCGGGTAATGCTTATCGCCCTGGTGACATCTTAACCACTATGTCAGGTCAAACTGTTGAAGTGCTTAATACTGATGCCGAAGGCCGCTTAGTATTATGTGACGTGCTGACTTATGTTGAGCGTTTTGACCCAGAATTAGTGATTGATACTGCCACATTAACTGGTGCTTGTGTCATTGCTCTGGGCAAACATGCTTCAGGTTTATTCTCATCTCATAATCCACTTGCCCATGAAATACTCAATGCCGGTGAGCAATCAGGTGATCGCGCATGGCGCATGCCGATTTGGGATGAGTATCAAGAAATGCTTGAAAGCCCGTTTGCTGATATGACTAACCTAGGTGGTCGTCCAGCAGGGTCAATCACTGCAGCTTGTTTCTTAGCGCGCTTTGCTAAAAAATATAACTGGGCACATCTTGATGTTGCCGGTACAGCTTGGAACAGTGGCGCTAATAAAGGCTCTACAGGTCGTCCAGTACCAATATTAAGCCAGTTCTTATTGAACCGCGCAGGAGTTGAGCAAGGCGAGTAATTGACTTTTGTTGCAAATAGTTTGTTGCTAATAGTTTACTGTAAATAACAGGCAGTAACCTAATAAAAGGCGAAGTAGTTACTTCGCCTTTTTTATCCCTCTTGTTCGAAGGTTTACATATTTTAAAACCGCAAAAACAGCTCCCTTTGAGTAGCAAGCAAACCGATAAGCCTGACAAATAAATGCGAACACAAGGATTGCTAAAATTTCAGCAGATTTCTATTCAATTAAGCAAAATTAACTCTCCTGCACCCTAGCCCCAATCGATGCTTTTAGTGTAAAATTCGCCTTTACTTCATCAAAATTTAAAATAATGTCAAAGACTCTGTTTTACTTAATGCCAGCAATCAATACCCAAGCCAGTGCGCTTGAAAGCGTATACCTTGCAGCATGTCAGATTGCAGAACGGCATTATCGCCAGCAGCAGCTTGTTTATATTCACTGTCAGAATAAGCAACAAGCCTATGCCATTGATGAATTATTATGGCAATTTGAGCCAACAGCATTTGTTCCCCACAATTTAAAAGGGGAAGGACCGATAACAGGTTCACCTGTCGAGATTGGTTTTGATAAATTAGGCGCCAATAAAAGTCGCCAATTACTGATAAACCTTGCAGACCAAGTGCCAGCATTTGCGGTTAACTTTCCGCATATTATCGATTTTGTTGCTAATGATGATGCGCTTAAACAGATTGCCCGTATTCGCTACCGTGAATACAAGCAATTGGGCATTGAGCTTACTACCACTGAGTTCACTGGCGTTTAAGTCAGTTGATTCGTTAACAATACCAACTATTAATTTAGATTGAGAAAACAAAAATCCCATGGAAAAAACATATAATCCGCAGTCAATTGAGCAATCTCTATACCAAAATTGGGAAGAGCAAGGCTACTTCAAACCACATGGCGATGAGTCAAAAGGTAACTATTGCATCATGATCCCGCCACCAAATGTGACGGGTAGTTTGCACATGGGTCATGCATTCCAAGACACCATCATGGATACGTTGACTCGCTACCAGCGCATGAAGGGCAAAAACACCCTTTGGCAAGTGGGTACCGATCACGCAGGCATTGCAACCCAAATGCTGGTTGAGCGTAAAGTCTTTGCAGAAGAAGGTTTAGGTCGTCACGACCTAGGCCGTGACAACTTTATCGAGCGCATCTGGGATTGGAAAAATGAATCAGGTGGCACCATCACCAAACAGCTACGTCGTTTAGGCGCTTCTGTTGATTGGGATCGTGAACGTTTCACAATGGACGAAGGTATGTCTGAAGCCGTACAAGAAGTATTTGTACGCTTATATGATGACGAGTTGATTTATCGTGGTAAACGCTTAGTCAACTGGGATCCAAAACTGCACACTGCTATTTCAGATCTCGAAGTAGAAAACAAAGAAAAGCAAGGTAGCATGTGGCATTTCCGCTACCCGTTAGCTGATGGCGCATTGACAGCCGACGGTAAAGACTACTTAGAAGTGGCCACCACGCGTCCAGAAACCATGTTAGGTGACAGCGCCGTTGCGGTTCATCCAGATGATGAGCGTTATCAATCACTTATTGGTAAGTTCATTCTTCTGCCAATCGTTAACCGTCGTATTCCTGTTGTGGCAGATGACTATGTTGACATGGAGTTTGGTACCGGCTGTGTGAAAATCACTCCAGCTCATGACTTTAACGATTATGAAGTCGGTAAGCGTCACGCCCTACCTATGTTCAACATCTTAACCATCAATGCTGACATTCGTAGCGCTGCAGAAGTGGTAAATACTGATGGCACCGCAAACACCGAATTAGATAACAGCTTACCTGAGCGTTATGCCGGTCTTGAGCGCTTTGCTGCACGTAAAGCCATTGTTGAAGAGTTCGACACCTTAGGTTTATTAGGCAAAATTGATCCTCACGGATTAAAAGTGCCATACGGCGACCGCTCTGGCGTGGTTATTGAGCCACTACTTACCGACCAATGGTATGTGTCAGTTGCGCCTATGGCTAAAACAGCCATGGAAGCGGTTGATAACGGCGACATCAAGTTTGTGCCACAGCAATACGAGAACATGTACAACTCTTGGATGCGCGACATTCAAGATTGGTGTATCTCACGTCAACTTTGGTGGGGACATCGTATCCCAGCTTGGTATGACGAAAGTGGCAAAGTCTATGTGGGTCGTGACGAAACTGAAGTTCGCACTAAACATAAGCTAGATGACTCGGTTGTTTTACGTCAAGATAACGATGTATTAGATACCTGGTTCAGCTCAGCGTTATGGACATTCTCAACACTTGGCTGGCCAAAAAATACTGAAGAATTGAAAGCTTTCCACCCAACTGACGTGTTGGTCACTGGTTTTGATATTATCTTCTTCTGGGTGGCGCGCATGATCATGATGACCATGCATTTCATCAAAGATGAAAACGGCAAGCCGCAAGTGCCTTTCAAAACGGTATATGTCACTGGACTTATCCGTGATGAAGCCGGTAATAAGATGTCCAAATCTAAAGGTAACGTATTAGATCCTTTAGACATGATTGACGGTATCGATCTTGAATCACTTGTTGAAAAACGTACCGGCAATATGATGCAGCCCAAAATGGCCGCTAAAATTGAAAAAAGCACTCGTAAAGAATTCAGTGAAGGTATTGAAGCACATGGCACCGATGCACTGCGCTTTACTTTAGCTTCAATGGCATCAACCGGTCGTGACATTAACTGGGACATGAAACGCCTTGATGGTTACCGCAGCTTCTGTAACAAGATCTGGAACGCATCACGTTACGTGTTGATGAACACTGAAGTGCAAACTGAAGATGCAGCAGACGATGCTATCGGCGAAGCATTAGATTGCGGTCAAATCTTGGTTGATGGCAAGCCAGGAGCAATGGAATTGTCGCTAGCTGATCGCTGGATTATCGGTCTGTTTAACGAAACCGTTAAAACCTACGATGAGCACATGGCCAATTACCGTTTCGACTTAGCGGCTAATACTATTTATGAGTTCACCTGGAACCAATTCTGTGACTGGTACCTAGAGCTCACTAAGCCGGTAATGCAAAACGGCACCGATGCACAACTGCGTGGCACACGTCATACGCTGGTTAATGTACTTGAGCAAATGCAGCGCCTAATGCACCCAATGATGCCTTACCTCACTGAAACTATCTGGCAGCGCGTTAAGCCGCTAGCAGGTGTTGAAGGTGATACCTTAATGATTGCGCAATTCCCTGAGTATGACGCAACTAAGGTAGACGCGCAGGCAATGGAAGATCTTGAGTGGGTTAAGCAAGTCATTACTGCTGTGCGTAACATTCGCGCTGAACTAAACATTGCCCCATCTAAGCCACTTAACGCCCTACTTCGCGGCGTGAGTGAGCAAGATAAGGCACGTTTAGAGGCTAATCAAACTTTCTTCAAGACTTTAGCTAAGCTTGAGTCTATGACAATTCTTGCTGATGGTGAAACTGCCCCAATGTCGACTACCCAACTTGTCGGTGACATGGAGCTATTAATCCCAATGGCAGGGTTGATTGATGTGGCTAAAGAAGTAGCCCGTATCGACAAGCTACTTGAAAAAGCAGCTGGCGAGTTCAAGCGCATTGAAGGCAAGTTATCTAACCAAGGCTTTGTGGCTAAAGCCCCTGCCGCCGTGATTGAAAAAGAACGTGCTAAGCAAGCTGAATATCAACGTGATATGGATAAGCTTGCAGAGCAAAAAGCAGAACTTGCTAAGCTAGAAGGCTAAGTAACAAAGCTTGGTTTATTTGCCATCTCGCTAAATAAACCCAAACTAAAAAGGCTATCAAGGTATTTGATAGCCTTTTTTAATGGCTAAAATTAACCCAAGCGATGAAAAGTATGATTGTTGAGCAGTTACAATAGATTGTAAAAACTTATCTCCATTAAGTTAATTACAACGCCACTGGCGGCTTATTCAGGCAAATAATACCTAAAAAAATGGTCAAAATGGCTTAGATACTGTATAAGCTTCGCCTCTAGATATTTTTCATCCATTTTAAGAGTCTTGAAGCTTTAGCTTATAATCACTTATCAACCTTAAGTTAGCTTCAAATGCCTTGGTTTACCACCTTGGTTCAAATACTCGACATTTAAAACGATAGGCAGGCACAACACATGTCAGATAAATTCTTTTTCAAAGGCCGTCAAACGCCAAAACCTGCCTATGGCGAAAGTGGTTACAACACCAAACGCCAAGCTAAACCTGGCACTGCAGCGCTTCCTTTACAGTTATCAGTTCAAACTGATAAGCGTAAGCTTGAAGTTGAAGCATTAGTTGCAGAGAGCAAACTAGTCGCAACTATTACTGTTAACAGTGACGTCGCTGAAGATATATTTGAACTTCTGGGTATTTTAAACAAGCCAACGGCTGTCACCGCAGAAGCCAAAATTAACCGTAATGACCCTTGTACTTGTGGTAGCGGTAAGAAATATAAAAAGTGCTGTGGCTAAGTCCTTTAAGTGACATCAGATTAATTAAAGCGAGCGATTAGCTCGCTTTTTTGTATAAAAAATCCCCCTCCGAAACGCAATTATCACATTCCTGCTCAGTAACTTTGGTAAATTTGGTTAATTTAGGTAAAGTGTCTGCCGACCTATTGTTAATAATAATAATCATAAGGGTGATTTATGAGTGAAAGTTCACACTCAGGCAACGACCTAAGAGAAGTGAAACAGCTGGGCATGTGGGCATCTATTGCCAGCTTAAGTTATATATTTTGGATTGTCGGCGGCATGGAGCTGGTGGAACGTATTGCCTACTATGGGGTAAAGGCCAGTGCCGGTTTATATGCTAAAACACCAACCTCGGAAGGCGGGCTGGGTATTAGCCTTAGTGATTACGGTGTCATTATTGCCATTTGGGCATTTATGCAAACCTTCATTCCAGTATTTACTGGCGGGATATCTGATCGCGTAGGCTACAAAGAAACCATCTTTGCCTCAACAGTAATCAAGATCATGGGTTACTTGGTGATGGCGATGTTTCCAAGCTTTTATGGCTTCTTGATTGGTGCAATATTATTGGCCGCAGGGACAGGGATCTTTAAACCCGGTATTCAAGGCACCTTAGTGCTTTCAACCGGACGGCAAAACACCTCAATGGCGTGGGGCATATTCTATCAAGTGGTCAATATTGGTGGCTTCCTTGGGCCTTTAGTGGCTGTACATATGCGTCAGTTATCATGGGATAATGTGTTTTACGCTTGTGCTGCTATCATCTCTTTTAACTTCCTATTTTTACTAGCTTATAAAGAACCAGGTAAAGAAGAGCGACTTGAGCGGGCCCGCAAAGTCAAATCAGGCGAAATTAAACAAGAAGCATTATGGCGTGATGCGCTTCATGAGCTTAAAAAGCCCGTTGTTATCTATTACATGTTGGTATTTGCTGGTTTCTGGTTCTTATTTAATGCCTTATTTGATGTATTACCTATTCATATTGCTGAATGGGTTGATACCAGCGTGATTGTCACCTCTCTATTTGGTCCTGAAGGCACCTCTAACGGCTTTTTCCAGTTTTGGTTAGGCCTAGATAATACTGGTACTAAGGTGATGCCTGAAGGCATGCTCAACCTCAATGCTGGTATGATCATGACCAGTTGTTTCTTGGTTGCTGCACTTACCGCTAAGTATCGTATTACCACTGCCATGTTAGGTGGTTGTTTACTGAGTATTTTGGCATTCGTGCTCATTGGCGCAACCAATGCTGCATGGATGATTGTACTGGCTATTGCAATGTTCTCATTCGGCGAAATGATGATTAGCCCGAAGAAAAATGAGTTTATGGGCAATATTGCCCCTGAAGGTAAAAAAGCCATGTACTTAGGCTTTGTGATGTTACCTCAAGGGATAGGCTGGACTCTGGAAGGCTACTTTGGGCCTAAACTGTATGAGATGTATGCCTCAAAAGAGATTTTCTCACTGCAGCTTCTTGCAGAGCGTGGCATGAGTCAAACAGATGTTGATGCAATCCCCCAAGGCGAAGCATTTTCAACCTTAGTGACTTATACCGGTGAGCCTGCACAGCAGCTAACAACGCTGCTGTATAACACCCACAGTATCGGCAATGCTTGGTATATTATCGCTGCGGTGGGAACAATTTCGGCAGTAGGAATTTATCTTTACGGTAAGTGGTTGTTTAAACTGCAACAGAGCTAAAGTAAATTACACTGGCTTGCCAGCACAGTAG
>NZ_JBFRKG010000041.1:115175-115340 GCF_041469325.1 Shewanella sp. 10N.286.51.B8 | reverse complement strand
CGATGCTAAAAAACTATGGCGTATAACAGCCACAGTATCGGCAAAGCTGGGGACATCATCGCCGCTGTGGGACGATTTCGGCAGTAGGGATTTATCTTTACGGTAAGTGGTTGTTTAAACTGCAACAGAGCTAAAATAAATTACGCTGGCTTGCCAGCACAGTAG
>NZ_JBFRKG010000041.1:0-114387 GCF_041469325.1 Shewanella sp. 10N.286.51.B8 | reverse complement strand
CGATGCTAAAAAACTATGGCATATATGGCGTATAACAGCCACAGTATCGGCAAAGCATGGTACATCATCGCCGCTGTGGGACGATTTCGGCAGTAGGGGTTTATCTTTACGGTAAGTGGTTGTTTAAACTGCAACAGAGCTAAAGTAAATTTAAACAAAAAAGCTGACAAGGCTATTCATAGCATTGTCAGCTTTTTTATGGCGCTAATTTAGTATTACGCTGCTTTTAACGACGCTGGTGCTGCAGTGGTTTCAGCTTTACTTGCTGCAAATCTGACTTTTCCAACAGGCAAAATCACCCGGCCATATTCAGCATTCAGCACTTGCGCCATGGCAAAGTAAATGGCGCTTAAGCCACATAAAATACCTTCAAAGCCTGCAATGGTGCCAATTAGCTCGCTGCCGGTAAAATCTCGCGCAGCTAATAGGAAGAATAAAATAGTTAGCAAGCCAAAGACAATTTGCTTGGCTAATGGGTAACGCATAGAGCCAATAAACATAAAGCCAGTAAACATGCCCCAAAGCGCTAGGTACCAACCCATAAAGCTTGCAGGACTTGCCGCAAAACCCATTTTAGGCATGACAAGTAGACCAACTAAGGTTAACCAAAATAGCCCATAAGAAGTAAATGCTGTAGTGCCAAAGGTATCGCCACGTTTAAAGCACATGATGCCGACAATCACTTGGCCAATGCCGCCATAAAAAATGCCCATTGCTAGGATCATTGAATCAATTGGGAAAAAACCCGCATTATGGATGTTGAGCAAAATGGTGGTCATACCGAATCCCATCAAGCCAAGCGGTGCTGGGTTTGCATATGAATGTGTTTGCGGTGTCGACATTGAGTTCCCCTACAGGAAGTAATCAATTAAGTAAGTAGTGACGATAGTGTCGTCACACTAGATTAACTTTGGTTAATCTTAGCGCCGCGCATAATAATGTAACCGCAGGAGGCAATCAAACTAGCAACCAAGGGAGCTGAGGAATAAGCACACTAAACAATGCGATTAATTAGTGTTGCTTTTCAGCTTGTTAAATAAAAAGGTGGCATTAACCCCTCAAGTGAACACCTGAAGACTTGCCAGCTCACAAATATTGCCAACTACCGATCTAACTCACAATAAATCAGCATTAAAGCCTGCTTATAAGTAAACTAAAACACGCTAGAACGTTTAAAAATTGCACTGACTCACAAAAATGAATAATAACGCCATTGGGATCAATAAAAGGGTTAATGCAAACACTGAGGATAAAAAAAGGGAGCCCGAAGGCTCCCAGTGGTTTATTTGCTATGAGAAGCAGGGGATCTCATAGCTGATGAAACATCTCTTATTGCTAACTAGTGTGCGCCTCCAGCATGCATCACATCAACACCATAAGTTTTACCTTCAGCATGACAAGTTGCACAAGATTCAACCGGCAGATTAGCAGTTGAAGCTGGATCGCCCTCAACTATCGCACCATTACTCTTGAAGTGAGCCATTGCAGAGGCACTTGAGTGTGCGTGACAAGTACGACATGCTTCAGCGGTAGGGCTAATGAACATTGTTGCACCAGCATCTACTGCGATTGCACGTTTACCTGAAGTAAGGCCACCATCTGCGGCGAATAAACTCACATCATCTTTATGACAAGCTGAACATTCAGTAGCAACTGCTGGGTAACCTTCTGTTTCCATATCTGAATTTAAGTGTATTGCAGGGAAACCACGGTTATCATCCCAAAGACCTGAATGGAAACGGTGAGCTACAGTGAATAAGTCACGGTTGCTATAGGTTAAGCCTTCAATTGTTTCAAATACTGGGTCGCCATTTTCATCAACTGCATCTGTTTTATATTCAACAGTCGCATGATAAGAACCACCCCAAGTGTCGTTATGACAACCTACACATTGGTCGAAACGTTCGTTACCGTAATGCTTAGCAATACCTAATGAAGTATGACAAGTATTACATTTAGCTTCATCAGCGGTTACCCGTGCTGGGTCACTAAAGCGAGATATCGTTGCGCCGCTACCATCAGCATTGGCTAGATTCCAGTAAGCTGGCGCCATAGTGACTGCAACATAACCAACATCATATTGCGCTTCGCCGCTTGAATCTAAACACTCAATGAGCATACCTTCTGAATCGGCACATACTGAGAATCTAGGTGTTACAGAAATACTCTTTCCGTCTAGATTAAACTCACCTAATTGAGTCACCATTAACTGGCCAGCGGATGCAACAACACCATTTAGATTAACCGAAGCACTGCCGTAGTAAGTACCATCAGTGTCTACCCAACCGGTTTTCATTTCATCGTATTTAGTAAAGTTAGTGAACTCGAAACCATCTTCAACGGCAACACCATCAATAGTGACATCAAATGTAATCACCATTTCATCCATGTCAACTGTTGCGCTTTCAGTGTAACTCACACTATTTAAAGCAATTTCAATTGAATCAGTGGCAATCGCTCTCGCTGCAACATTATGTGCTTGCATTGGGCTTAAGCTACCTGCGCCATGACAACCAGAACAGGCTGCATCACTTTCAGGTACGATACCTCTGTGGTTTTCACCAGTGGCTAAATCTACATCTGTATGACATGACACACATGCTTCTGCGTAGACATTATCATTCCATTGCATCCCGTTATCATGACATGCGGTACATTGATTGATTTCTGATGGGAAGCCAATTTCGCCAAACATATCTGCAGCTTCACCTTCTAGATCGTCAATATGATGACCAGCGTGTAATGTGTGAATCATTGCATTCCAATTAGCGTTAAAGCCTTTTTCTGGATCGTCTTCACCGCCAGCATAAGCTGGGTTATGACAGGCTACACAATTTTCAACTTTTTGATAATTATGGTGGGCACCAATGTTAGCTATGCGGATATCGGTAGCTTCATACCCATCCATTTGAGTATGACACTTAATACAAGAGGCGTTAGACACTGAATCTTTTTCAGATACCGCTAGCTCACCCGTTGCAGGAATAAAGTCAACCGGAGTAGAAAGCAATTTATCTGCAATGCCTTCACCAGTGCTGTCTACAACATCATAGCTACGCACCATAACGCGATGTAAGTTATTGGCATCACCATCTGCAAGTACAACCGGTGCATTGCCTTCATGTTCCCAAGTACCTGTGTAAGTGCCTGGGTTTGCTTCATCTTCAACTAAGGTACAAGCTTCAACTTCTGCGCCGCCGCGGGCTTCTGCCATACCTGTTGGCGTACAATACATACTTGAACCAAATTCATTGGTTAGGGTATGGCTTTCCCACAATAGTGGCGCGCCAGTATCAGTGGTATTGGCCGCTTGATTCATCACATAAAGCGCTACTTTGTCTAAGCCACTAAAGGGCACATCTTCGCCTTTAGCTGTTTTGCCTGTTACCGTAAATTTGATAGCAAAATCATCACCTCCTACTACCACGATATCTGCAGGGGCTAAGCTCAACACAAAATCAGCAGCAGATGCTACTGTATCAACAACACTTCCCGCTGGTGCTCCTGGTGTACCTGGTGTACCTGGCGCGCCGGGTTCTCCTGGGGCACCATCTTTACCATCATCTCCATCACTACAACCCGCTAGTCCAATAGCAGCGATTAACGCTGCTGCTAGAATCGACCTTTTATATGTTCTCATTATCGGATCCCCTATATAGGTATTTAAATCTGCTTTAGCAGTAACTTTAATATAAAAGATACCCCTTTAGATGTATCAAAAGAGTTTCATATATGTGACTGAAATTTAAAGATTTAGATCTTGCAATTTTACAAATCGAAGTTGGCAATTTCGATATATGAAATTTGTATAGGTTATTGAGTTTTATACTGATAATGATTGTTATTAACGAAACAGATTTGCGCTAAAAGAATGGTGGAAACAAGCATAAAAAATGCACAGTTCAAGGTGAATGACTCGACAGCCATAGCGCTTCTCTAGCCCATTAAAATGATATTCAGCGGCAGATCCCCCAGCACAGGGAAATGGCTAAATAGCACATAAGCGATTTAGGCAGCGATTAACTTAAGCACTGAATTAATAATAATCTTTCTGCTGTCATCACAATAGCGGCGGTATGAGGAGGTTCTTTCAATAAGGTGGTATTGCGGCGCGGCGCCATGGCCAAGCAATTTTTCTCTTTCGGTTTCCGGTAAGCTTTCAACACGTAGTGCATTAAAGTGATTTAACACTGCAGCTTCTGATGTGGCTATAAAGCTGAAACTTCGCATGGTCAACAAGTGACAAAACCACTCTTCAATGGAACTAACTCGACTGATATTAAGCGGCTCAATCCCTGATTGACGGCAGTAAATTTGGAAGAAATCTAATTTATCATTAAACCCCTTGGTATCGAGCAGCAAAAAGGGATAGTTAGCTATGTCATCTAAACTTATAGCATCATAGCCCCAAATAGGATGATTCGTTCTAGCCACAATCGAAGTGGAATCACTGTGACCGAGGCTTTCAGATAATAAATCGCTGGCGCTGGCTGGGCCAAGGTTAATCCCTAAATCAATGTCACCTTGGTGGATCAACTCTTCAGAATGCTCATTCCATGTATGCATTCTGACTTTACCTAACTTATCCATTATGTCGTCGCTGCCAAGCGCCATTGAAAGTGAAGTCATAATGATGGGAGTTACCGCAATATTGAGCACGGTTGATGAATTAGTACAGTTACCTTCATGTACGATGCGTTCAATATTTGAGGCTGACTCGCAAAAACTACATATGGGCTGATAAAGGTGCTCTGCTAGCGCGGTAGGTCTTAACCCTTGTTGACGTCGATAAAATAACTCATCATCAAAGGTTAACCGTAACGCCGTTAAACAACGGCTTATTTTAGGAGCTGAAACGTTTAATTCTTTCGCTGCAAGGTTAGCAAAGCCTGTTTCATAAATAGTTTTAAAGACCAACAAACAGAACACGTCTAATTCGCTGATTTTCTTAAGCGCTTTGAAATCCATGCAATTACCTAGTAATAACCTTGTTAATATTAGGCTTAATCTAACATAATTGTAACAAGTAAAACTTGATCAAGCCCAACCTTATAGAATTAATTTAAGTTTTTTTAAGGTTTTATAAGATTTACTTAAGATTGATTTCAGTTTGAGTGAGCGAGCGAAAATCCCCGACTAACAATTGCTTATCCAAGTTAATATTGCCCACCGACTCACGATGTAAACCAATCACCGGATTCCTGAAGCGGCCAAACATACGCTTAATTTGATGGTACTTACCCTCTTGTAACGTCACCCGTGCTTGATACTCTGAGATGATTTCAAGTTGCGCCGGTAAAGTGGTGATATCTTCAAAACCAAAATACATCCCTTGATTAAAAGCGCTGATATATGAGTCATCAATGGGATTTTCTAACGTCACCAAATACTGTTTGTTTACTTTGGTTTCAGGCGACATCAAAGCTTGCGACCATTGGCTGTCATTGGTAATTAACAGTAAGCCAGTAGAATTTAAATCAAGCCTACCAGCAATATGCATCATTTCAATATTGACGCCAGTTAATAGCGACAAGGCCGTGGGATGAATATCATCTTTTGTCGCGCTCACCACACCCACAGGCTTGTGTAACATATAGTATTGTTTTTGCTGGTTCTGAATAAAGTCACCATCAAGCATAATAGCGGTAAACTCATTAATTTGATGGTCCATCTCTTTACAAGTCTCACCATCAACATTGACCCGCCCAGCCAGTAAAATTAGCCTTACCGCCTTTTTAGGTAGCTGTAATTTTTTAGCTAAAAACTGATCTAAACGACTTCGTTTACTTTGCATTTATAAGCTCAATTTAAGTGATTTATTCTTATTTAACTAGTTAAAAGAATTAACTTATTACTAATCAATTTAGTGGATAGTTTGAGTTGGCAAACTAAATCGCATACCCTATTTGAGAGCGAATCTAAAAGGGAGTGATATGTTTTTGCAGCCAGTCTATCCGATTTTACAGCCAAATATGAGTATTGTAGAGCTAAAACAAGCCATTACTGATTTTGATATTTGGCTAGAGCAACAGATTAGTTGTAGCCCAATTACCGAGATCCTGACATTTCGCGCTCAATTTTTTGATAAACTTCTCAGTCATATTTGGCAAAAGTTTACTTTTGATACAAAAGAAATCTCTCTCAATGCTGTCGGTGGCTACGGCAGGCAAACTCTACACCCTTTTTCTGATATCGATATTTGTATTATTCATGACCACAACTTATCCACCGATGATGCCAATAAACTCAGTGATTTTCTGACTCAATTATGGGACTTGGGTTTAGATTTAGGCCATGCAGTAAGGCGCCTAGATGATACTTTTGTCGCCTGTAAAGAAGATGTCACCATCGCCACCACTTTACTTGAAATTCGCAATATTTGTGTCCATGAAAACCATCAACACCAAGTTATCAGCAAACTCTATGGCGAAAGTATTTGGAGTAGCGCAGCCTTTTTTGAAGCCAAGTTTAATGAGCAACAAGTCAGGCATCATAAAGCCCAAGGCACCGCCTTTAATATTGAGCCCAATTTAAAAAATAGCCCTGGCGGCATGCGTGATATTCAAACGATTACTTGGATAGCTCGCAAACATTTCTCCATTGACGATCTTAAAGATCTTCGTCGTCTTAATTTTTTAACTGCTGATGAATACGCAGAACTAATGGAGTGCCAAAACTTTATTTGGCGAGTGCGATTCTCATTGCATCAAGCGTCAAACCGCTCTGAAAATAGACTTTTATTGCAACATCAAGCTGAAGTCGCTCGCCTACTGGGATTTGGTGACAGCGGTAATATCACCATTGAAAAAATGATGCGCCAATTGTTTAGAGCAATGAAGCGTATTCGTGAATTAAACCTGATGTTGATGGCTTATTTCCAACGCGAGATATCGCCACTGAAGCACAATAATTGTATCGATATCAATGACAATTTTGAGATCTTAAATGGTCAAATAAATGCAAAAAATCAAGATGTGTTTATTGATAGACCGCAGATCATGTGGATGTTTTATTATATTGCCGAATACCATCAACAAGTAAAAGGCATTACCCCTGAGACCTTAAGATTGATCAGGCAAGTACGTCGTCGTTTAATGGGTGATTTACAAGACTTTCATGTCTGCCGTGAACTGTTTGTCAAACTATTCAAGCACCCACAAGGCATGGGGCTGGCAATTACCTTAATGCATCAACATGGCATCCTTACCTCATATTTACCCCAATGGCGTGAAGTGGTTGGCCAGATGCAGTTTGATTTATTTCATGCTTATACTGTGGATGAACACACTCATAAACTGCTAAAAAACTTATATGCACTAACCCATGATGACATTAGTCACGATCACAAATTGGCCGCTGATATCTATGCTCGGTTCCAAGCCAAAGAAACCATTTTATTTGCCGCACTATTTCATGATCTTGCTAAAGGACGTGGTGGTGATCACAGTGAACTCGGCGCAGTAGATGCCAAATTATTTGCCAAATTCCATGGTTTAAAAAACTCACAGCAGCAATTAATTAGCTGGTTAGTGGAACAACATCTATTAATGTCCATCACCTCCCAGCGTATGGATATTCAAGATCCTGATGTCATTACTGCTTTTGCAAAATCCGTGGGCAGCCTCACTAAACTTGATGCTTTATATTGTTTAACGGTGGCCGATATTCAAGCCACCAATGATGATCTATGGAATGATTGGAAAGCCAGTTTATTAACCGACCTCTACTTTGCCACCCGTAAAGCCCTCAGGAATGGTCTTGAAAATGTATTGCAACTGCGCAGCGTGGTTAGGGAGCACAAACAAGAAGCCCTTAATATCATCAATGCCGATTCACAATTAACAGATGAACACCAAATACAGGCTCAATCTGCTGCTATTCAAAAACTATGGAAAAACCTGCCGTTATCCTTTTTCGGTAATGCAGAATCCAGTGAAATAGCAAAATACACCCTAGGAATACTTTCGCATCAGCAACAAGCTCAAGCAGATTCTGAATCGTTAATTATTGTTGATGATAGTAATGTCAAAGGCTGTAGTGATGTTTTTGTGTATACCAAAGACAGAGCAGGCTTGTTTATTTCTCTGTTTAATACCCTATCAACCTTGAAGATATCAGTGAAGCAAGCACAGATTTCACAAACTAAAGACGGTTACGTGGTTGAAGCTTTTAAAGTACTCGACTTTGACGGTAAACCGATTTTCAGTGCTCAGCGCCGCAAACAAGTCACCAGCAAGCTACGTCAAGTGATAGACAATAATGTAATGCCGCCGAAAAAGCGCCCTTTAAGACACACCCAAAGTTTTGATAACAAACCCACCATTGAATTTATTCACTCTAAAAAAGCTAACCGCACCTTAGTGCATATTTTAGCGCTAGAAACCCATGAGTTTATGGGGCAAATAGCCAGTGCATTCAGAGCACTAGAGCTTACAATTCATTCTGCAGCCATCAGCACAGTCGGTGAGCGAGCTGATAACGTGTTTACCCTTTCCAACCAATACGGTGCACAGCTTTCAGAAGAAGAACAAACCGATTTACAGGAAAAATTAGTGAAATCGATCACTTCAACCTTATAATTATCTCAATTAATGTTGTCAATGAGCGATACATGTCTACCAGCGAAACAAAAACAACAGCTTATAGCTATAGTGTTGAATATATTTTAGATCGATCTCATTTTGAAGAAACCTTCGATGAGTCAGTTGTCATTAATACCAGTCCAAAGCGTTACTTAAAATCTGTGGCATTTTTAGTCGCTGGATTTTTAATGACCATCACCGAGTTAAGCCCCTATGTTGCTTACTTCTTTATTGGTTTAGGGGCAGTTGAAGCACTGCAAGTTAGGTTTAATCGCGCTTGGTGGTTAATGAGGCAACTAATAAGTAAGTCAGCGAATAACCCAGTAAATTTAACCATTGACGATAACGGTATTCATTCAAAGTCGACTTATATTGATCATCATTTAGCTTGGGATGATGTTTATCGCATTGCAGAAACAAGCCAAGGTTTTTTACTCACAACCCAATTAACCAAGCATTATGTTTCTAAGCGCTGCTTAGATGACACTTGCAGTGATTTTATTCGCAAAAAAATGAACTAAGCATCTGTTTACATAACGTGTTAACACTTAGAGGAACAATTATGACTAAACCATCATTAAGTTTAAGTATTGTCGTAAGCCTTGTTATCTGCAGTTTTTTCAGCACAGATACCAATGCCAATGGAATACCAGCCCCTGAGGATACCGTAAAATCATTAACGGCGGCCTGTGAAAATATGGCCGCTGAAGAACAAATTGAAGCCATCGAAAAACAGCAATTTATTACCGACTGCATCAATGCTCAGTTAATTGAAATGGGCTATCAAAGGCAAGCACCGCTAGAGATTGAACAATCAAATACTGAACCAGTTGAGCAAGAATTAAATTAACGCCGTGACGCCTTTGGTTAAAAACGGCTTAATGTAAATTAATCACACCAGTATCAGTTTGTATCATTAAGGTAAAATCAGTGTAGCTAAATAATGAACAATGTTAACATTATGTTTATTGAAGTTTTATTGATTAGGTAGCAGCCTTAGATGTATCGATTATTGCTCATACTTACCATTGTTATTGCTGGTATCAAGCCAGCGCAAGCTGAAGACACCTGTCAAATTGATGGCGACTGCATTGTGGTTGGTCAATGGGATGTCAGTCTAGCTTTGGGCTGGGGCAATAAAACCAACCCAGTAAGTACCTATAAAGATATACCTATCTATGTCATACCCTCCGTCGCCTATTATGGTGAAAGCTGGTTTTTTGACAACTTCAATTTTGGCTACACCCTGGTAGAGCAAGAAAGTTTTACCCTTAATCTCGCGAGCAGTTATAGCGATGAGCGTGCTTTCTTTTATCGCTGGGACCCATCAAACATTTTTTTACCCCAAGCCAGTAGCTTTGATGAGACGGTTGAACTCCCTGCAGCGGATCTCACAGAATCTAGAGGTATATCACAACCTGAGGTTTTAAATGAGCTTGAAACCAGACACTTCACTGTATATGGTGGTGTGGAATTTTTTTGGTACGGCAAATTAGGTATATTAAGACTCACCGCAGCCCATGATTTACTTAATGTTCATAATGGACAAGAAGCGAGTGCCAGTTGGTCGTACTCTTTAGCTCTTGATAAATTCCGCTTTGATTTATCATTAGAAGCTGATTGGAAAAGTTCGCAAGTTATTGCTTATTACTATGGTATTAGATCAACTGAAAATCTATACTGGAACACGCAATATCAGCCAGGTTCTGGCTGGAATAAAGCGATTGAGCTAACGACACGTTATAGTCTTTCACAACGCTGGGATTTACTTTTAGCGGCACGTTACACCCGGTTAGCTGATGAAATTATTGACAGTCCAATTATTAATGAAAATTACTCTCGCTCCTACTTCATTGGAGCTGCATATAGGTTCTAATCTTGTTCAGTAAACAAGAATATAACCTCTATCACTTTTTCGGTATATTAATACTGATATTTAGTGCTTTCTGCGTCAAAGCTGATACGCTTGAAACGCAAGCACAGCTTTCGGCTACGCCTCATTTATGCCTCAAAGACGCTCAAAACAAACATTGCGAGATGGATATTGAGCTAAATTGGCAACTGAAAACTGACCAACTCATTTGTATTGAATCTAACTATCAAGCAATGAGTCGCTGGTGTAGTGATTCTACTGATGATCATTCATTGCAATTTTCAGTAAAAACCAATAAAGACATTCACTTTGTCTTGGTAAGTAAAAATAATAATAATGAATTGGCGGACGTAATCCTAAAAGTCACCACAATGTCCGAACCTAAAGTTCGCAGACGTTACCGAAATCCTTGGAGTTTATTTTAATGGCACCCCCCCCATCAACTCATAGAGTTCTGTTGGTAGAAGATGATATTCGTCTTGCCAACTTAATTGTGGACTACCTAAAATCACACGATATGCACGTTGAAGTTGAACGACGTGGCGATACCGTTTTAACACGATTGATTAGTTACAAGCCTGATATCATCCTACTTGATATTATGCTGCCTGGACTTGATGGATTAAGCCTGTGTGAAAAATTACCTGACTACTTCTCAGGCCCTATATTGTTAATGAGTGCGCTTGGCTCTCCAGAAGACCAAATCAAAGGCCTAGAATTAGGCGCTGATGATTATGTTGTCAAACCTGTCGACCCAAGCTTGTTAGTGGCACGTATAAACAACCTATTACGCCGTCAGGCACAACCGCCAAAACCAGAATCTCATTGTTTAAGCTTTGGTAAGTTAAGCATCGACCCGCATACCCAAGCGATTCGCTTAGGCAATACCGAGGTTGATTTAACTAGCCATGAGTTTGAATTATTGTGGTTACTGGCGTCACAAGCGGGGCAAGTATTAAGTAGACAATACATCTACCAATACTTACTCAATATCGATTTTGATGGTAAAGACAGAAAAATTGATGTGCGCATATCTCGCTTACGTAAAAAGCTTGGAGATAGTATCGAAACACCATTCAGAATAAAAACTGTTTGGGGACAAGGTTATTTATTCGCGCCTGAAGCGTGGAATAACTAATTAGGTCATAGAAGACTTTGAAAAGACTCTTCATCAGCCTATACCTATTACTTAGCTTAAGCTTTTTAGGTATAGGCTGGACATTAGATAGCCTCTGGCAACAGCAAGTCGATGAATACGAGAACATTGACTCGCCATTAATCGCCTTTGCATTATTATTGTCTTTGCAACCTAAAGAGCAGCGCTTAGCGCAGCTTAAAATCATTCAAAAGCAACACCCCTACCCGTTAGCTTTATTTGAAAAAGATGAAATTGCTTTAAGTGGCAATGTCGAATTCTTGGCCAATGAAATAGTCACCACCACCACTGATAGCAGCCACGAATTGCAATTTATTGCCGTGGGTGATCAAGTGTTAATGGCAGGCCCAGTAGATATCGATCCCCGCGGGTTGCTGCGTAATATTTTTACGATATTCTTTTATTTGATGCTGGCCTTTGTCGCCTTAATTTGGGTATGGCCATTATCCAAAGATCTCAAAACCCTTAAAAAAGCCACGCAAAACTTTGGTGAAGCCAAATGGGATACCCGTATTGAGCTCAATCCCGGCTCTCAAGTCGCACCGTTAGCCAACACCTTTAATGACATGGCGCGGCATATCAGTGATTTAATTGAAAACCAAAAACACCTCTCTAATGCCGTATCACACGAAATCAGAACCCCGCTAGCACGGTTAAAGTTTGCTTTAGCCTTACTACCACAATATTGTTTGCCCAATAGCGATGAGCAACGACGCCAGCAATTTCTTGATGACATGCAAATTGATATCAAAGAAATGGAAACCTTACTGCAAGAGCTATTGACCTATGCCAGCTTAGAAGTGCAACAAGAGCCCACATTAGAGCGCTGCGGCTTAGTGTCCATTACAGAAGAGCTGATCACGCGTTTAACCCCATTAAGCGATAAACCGATTAAATTTAAGCATATGTATAGTGAGTTATATGTGATGGCAGAACCACTGCTGATTGAGCGTGCGATTCAAAATCTTGTTACTAACTCCCAACGCTACACCCATAATGAAATTGTTGTGTCTTTGTCTGAAGATGACCAACACCTGCTCCTAACAGTATCTAATGATGGTCCCGTGATCCCTGAAGAAGATCATGAAAGATTATTTGAGCCTTTTTATCGCAGTAAGTCACAGCACCAAGGCAATAAAGGCCATGGTTTAGGCTTAGCCATTATCAAACGCATCATGTTGCGCCACAAAGGCGATGTCACATTAACCAGTGATGATGACAACACTTGTTTCACTTTAATGTGGACAAAAAGTAAACGCGAACTAGCTGCAGAAAGCGCACATTAATCTCAATGGTTAGCTTAACGCTGAAGCTGACGATAGAAATAATGGAGATTGGCCGTTAGCGGCGCAGGCTGTAATAGACCCACCACATCAAACTCAATAATATTAATTACAGCTAAAGCCTACCTAAAACCACAAGGTTGCAATCACTAATCTAAGCTAAAATCAGCCAAATCAATGTTGTCATCATCAGTTTGTTCATCAAAGTCAAATTGTGGATTAGCCTGAGCTTGCTGCTGTTTTATCGCTATTTGATGGGCTTTAAATTTGGCATATTGTCGGCGGCGCTTTCGCTGCTGGCATAAGCGAATAATATTATGCTTTTGTGCATCAGAAAAATGCAGCCAGTTAAAACGCTCATCTCGATTTCTCAAACAGCCATTACAATATCCGCGCGCATCAGTTTGACACACACCTATGCAAGGACTTGGGACGGAAAAAAAACTTAACTGTTCCATATTTAACTGACGTTTCTCTCCGACAAAATTGAAGTTTTATGCTTCTAACTTAGCATTAATTAACCAAAAAGCCATGTTCAGCGCTGGTTATTTGACCGACGAATTCTGTGTAAGATTGGTTTACTGCAGGCTTTTGATTTAAGCTGATTATTAATTCGCTCAAGAAAACATCCTATAACAAACAGATTCATTGATTAACCGGAGCCACTTATGCTATTTCGTGCGTTATTTACAATGTTACTTCTACTAGGATTAAGCGCCTGCCAAAGCACCACAGGAAAGTCAGACTTTGATACCAAATATGACTTTAGTCAGTTAAAACGATTTCATTTTATTGAAGTGTCAAATCAAGGGGATCAACTTAGCGCCGAGCGGATCAGAGCCAGTATACGTGCCAATTTATTAGCCAAAAACTTTATCGAGCAAGTAGAAAATGACTTAGCCGTGAGTGGTGAAGCCACTGGTAATGACATAACTGGTGACTTTGGCGTCAGCTACGCCTTTTTAACCAAGGACAAACCAAAAAGCTCAGGGCTTTCTATTGGTCTAGGTACTGGTACTAGTGGCAGTAATGGTGGTATTGGGATTGGTACTAGCATGGGAATCCCCATCGGCAGTGACAGCGCTAAAATCCAAGTGATTCAAATTGATATTATAGATTTAAAAGATAACCGACTCATCTGGCGCGGCACTGATGAATATGACTTTGAATCTGGTGGTAATGAAAAAGTCACTGAAACGACCAAAACCATTAATACCATTCTGGCTCAGTTCCCGCCTCAGGCTGCTGTAAAATAACAATTAATCTTATTCTTTATAAGTTGCTAAAATAAAAAGTCCGCGACCAGAGTATACAGTAAAAACCATGTTCATTTGCGCGTGAGTGAGTGACAAACCTTTACTGGCAATGCTTCTTGTGACATTTAAAGCGTACACACTATGTATATTGGTGTGTACGCTTTTTATCCCTGAAGGCTTAGCAAGGCGATGGCATCACTGCGTGAAAACCATCACCCTGCCAAAAGGGTATTTAAGGGACATGATGGTAAAGTAAAATAATAAAGCCACTCCTTACGCTCGCACAGCTCACTACTCGCTAGGCATTTATGATTTTTCTTGACCACCCGCTGAAACACGTTTCTGGACAGAAATCATTTAGAGTACTCTGTCTACGTCGACTAATATTGATTAGAAAAAGTATCCGAAATTATCAAAGATCTATAATTAGTTTCACCCTCTTTATCTACAAAACGAGCGGTGAACGGTAGCCGAAGAGTACAGGGCAAGATCACGAAGCTTTACCTTGTGCTAAGTTTTTTATCTTATACTTCTTTTTGATAACAAACCAAGTCAACCATGTCTAAGCTCAATTTATTCAAGTACTTTGTAGCCTTCATTGCATTTTGACCTTATAACTCTTTATTAAAAACGACGTATACTCCCTCAAAAGTAGCAACCAACTCATCCGCACAAAATAGATTGCAGGCTATTTGAACACGACCTTTTCCCTTGCGTTGAAACGCACGATGAAACCGAGACCACGCCGTAAGGTTGTCATATTTACATACTGCTGTTACATCTTTGCTGGCGGGTTTCAAGTATCGAATGCTATTTTTTTGAATAACAATTTGATGTTTTTTACCCTCCAGCTGGGCATAAACTAAAGACCAACCTGCCAAAATACCAACAACAGACAAGCTGCCGCCAAACACCGTATTCATGTGGTTTGTATTCATTCTCAATGGTGCAGTAATCTCGATATTTTTGCTGCTACAAGTATTCACACCGATACCGAGAGACTTTGATACTGGTATATGATGATGAAGGTAGACTTCAAGCTCTCTATGTTTCATATAGACCGTTGCCTTTTTTAGACCGCCAAAATATTGCAAAAGTCCGTTTTAGAGGGATGCAGGAATTACATTTTAGCTAATTCAGTTAATACTTGCTTATACGTATCCACTGATTGGGCTCCAGAAATAGCGCTCTCGCGATTGAATACAACTGTTGGAACACCTGATATACCCGCTTGTTTCCATTTCTGTTCCAGCGACTGGACATGACTTCGCATATTATCGTCATCTAGGCATTGCATTGCTTCGTCAACATTAATACCAAGACTTTGCAACTCTTGCTCGAGGGTACTCTTGCTGGATATATCTTTTTGCTCGCTATAAAACGAAGCAAATAACCGGTTTTTAAGCTCGGTTTGCTTGCCTACACTTTTTGCATGCTCCAGAAGAATATGAGCATCAAGGGTATTTACAGCTTTTAGCCCGTCAAAGTAGTCGAATTTAAACCCAACGTCTTCTCCAAGCTCTGTCATCTCTTTTCTGAAACGAATGCTATCTTCTAATGTAGTACCGTACTTCCTTTTAAGGTGGGCACGTAGGTCTTCACCTTCAAGCGGCATATCTGGATTTAACTGAAAAGGTTGCCACTCAATCTCAATGCGATCTTCTATCCCAAGCTCTTTTATCGCGGTATTTAAACGCTTATAACCGATAATACACCAAGGACAAATCACATCTGACACTATATCCAATTTGATTTTCTTATTCATATTTAACTCTTTTTTATCAAGCGTTTAGCTTCAATTTTATTTCATTAAATAACACTAAGCTGAATCCAAATTGTTTATTATTCGGTATCCTGCTCATTTTCACCGTAGAGAGTTGCGGTTCTATATTTTTTGCTCACAAAGCTGAATTGTTGGAACGGTATTAGTGAAGTTCGGTACATCAGCTTTTATCTTCTCTGCATTTGGGCCAAATGCCGTTTGAAATGACTCTATAGATTCAAATGAAATTGTACTAATCGCCACATATGCCGCTGCTTCACCAGGAACAACACTTGTTAGCCCTGCATCTACTGTCGCCCCTTTTAGTGCGTCTCCCAGAAGCTCTCCTATCATAGGAACATGTTTGTTGCAGTAGTAATCAAAATCAAAAATCACATCATCGTTATTTGGGTATATTACGTATACTTTAATCATTGCTTTTTCCCTTTTTCTTTCACTAAAGTTTTAAACTGTTGGGGGTTACATTTTGTTCTTGGGCATTGCTTTTCCAATCATTGATTCACCCATTATTGCCTGCTTTTGGTGGGAGATGATCCCAGAAAGAATAGCGGTCATTCGATTACGTTTACCTGGAACCACAACTGCTTTTCTACCCAAACCATTGATAGCTATTTCTGCTACTTCCGCAGGATCTTTTGCAACCATAGGTAGTTTTGACCAGTCAACACCATTATCAGCAGTCATCGGTGTAGTTGTTAACCCAGGAGAAAGAACCGTTACATCAATACCTTTGGGTTTAAGTTCGCCATGAAGAGATGCACCTAGCTGAAGAACATAGGCTTTGGTACCTGCATAATTTGAAAAATATGGGGAAACCATATGACCAGAAAGACTTGATACCATTAAAATACCGCCTCTTTTTCTTTCGATCATCGCTGGTGTAAAGTGGTGAGTCAGTTGCAATACAGAGGTAACGTTAAGCTGTATCATCTTCAACTCTTGCTCTAGAGATGATTTAGCAAACGAACCATTAACTTCAATACCAGCGGCTAGTACAAGTAGCCCAATACTTTTGTCAATTTGCTTAACTTTTTCGACGCCTTCTGACGTACTTAAGTCAGCAGAAACTGTCATTGCTTTAATTCCGTAGCGTTCCGTAAGCAACGTAGCTTGCTCTTCAAGCTCTTTTTCTCGACGAGCGACCAAAACAACGTTCAATCCTTTTGCCGCAATCTGGCTTGCCATTTCTGCGCCAATGCCTGATGTTGCCCCTGTGATAAGTGCCCAATCACCATATTTTTCTTTAAAGCTGATACCCATAATTCGTTACCTTTCTCTGTGTTTAGTTGATGGGGTAACTATATGGAATTTGGAGGTACAGAGCTCTCCATAAAAGTTCAAAAATTGCTCACATTAGTTCAAACGAGCCAACCTGAATAGAAAGGTTAAAATGCGGTGGTGTCAAGTTAAACGAAATTGAGAAGGGGATAGGCCTGTTTGTCCTTTAAAGGCACGGTTAAACGTGGAAACCGACTCGAAACCCGTTTCAAAAACGATGTCGGAGATACGTAAGCTATTATCTTTCAGTAACACTTTAGCTTTGTTGATTTTTAATTTGCTAATGTATTTTATTGGGGGTTCTGAATACACCTCTTTAAACTTACGTTTAAAAGTAGAAACACTCATATGACACAGTGCTGCCAACTCATCCACACTCAGATCCGCATACAGATTACTTTGGATAATATCTTCAAATTTGGCAAAGTTAGGTTTAAACATAGAAGCAAGAAAATCGAGTTCAGAAGGTGCGCCGGTTCTTTTCGCCATAAGAATGACAAATTCACGTAGTTTGCTCTCGATAAGCAAATCATCCGCCAACTCTGGAGAATCCAGCAATATACTGATGCTATCACGATAGTGCTCTAGCAATTTGTCCACTTCAACCTGCAAAATATTATAATCGACCCTGTATTTTGACTGGCTAATATCAAAGTTAAACAGTGACTGAAATATTTCAGGATAGAGAAGGATACCAATCGCTTCACCTGCACCTTCATCATTATGATAGCTAGTGTTTTCATAAAAGTAGTTAGTGCATTTTGCCAGTATTCCGCAGTTTTTGTTCAATGAAGCAGATTCTGTCTGTTCCCTGACGTTAAAATCGCCATTTGTGACAAACGCAAAACACGCTTCACTGTCTACAAATACGCGCGGCATACGTTTGAAACTGGGTATATCTTGTTTTTGAAAAACAATACGTCCATTATATTTTATTGTTTTCATTTAAAGGCACCATTCAATAGTATTGCGATAAGGATAAAGCAGTCTACCTGCTCGATTAACTAATTGGCTCAACTAGAATCGTGTTGCTACGGTGCTGCATTCATAATCATTAGACATCTAAAACTCGACAACAAAACTAAAGCTCGAGAATAGCCTACGCATAATCTATTTTTCAAATGTACTCAATACAAGCATGAATACGTGTATAGATCGAGCGAGAGATTCATGTGGTCTTTGCCCTCTTGATTGAACTTTGAGTCCTTGACGAAACGTAAGGAAATAGTCGGTCAAATGCTCCGCATCTATACCATCAATAAGTCGTTCTGTTTTCTCATATTGAGTAAAAAATGCCAGTGTTGCAATACGACCTTGTTCAAACTTCTTAATAACATACTCATAGAGGGCTGGTTCGTTTGATTTTAATTCAACAATACTGTTTGTAATTAAGCAGCCGTAAGTGAGTAGATCATTCTCTGGATTTAAGAACTCACTATCAAATAAATATTGAAGATTCTCTGATATTAATTTATCTGAGTCGAGTTTCCTGAGTACCACAGACATGTGATGCTCAACATAGAAATCTACTATACATTTAAACACGGTTTCTTTGTTGCCAAACGCGTTGTAAATACTGGTTTTAGTTAATCCTGTAACGGTCGATAATTGATCCACCTTAGTCGACGCATAACCATGCTGCCAAAAATATTTGGCCATAACTCCAAGCACTTCTATCTCGTCAAACTGTCTTTTCTTTGCCATTTATCTATACAACTACATAAAATTCTTATTGACACCTATTGTACTAGTTAGTACATTAATTGCAAATGTACTAACTGGTACAATTAAACAAAACAATGAGGAACAAACGATGTTTTCAGCTATAGCACTATCACTACTTGGATTTGCCTCAACGGTGATTGGAAGTTTGCATTACTTTCTAAAAGTAAAAAAGAACAAGCCTCCCAAAAATCCTATCATCCTTATGCTAGCACTTGCGGCAGGTGTCCTTTTGGGGCTAGGTGCAATTATCAGTGGGATTATAAATATGCATTGGAGCTTTGTTTTCGTTGTCTTAATGTCCAGCTTTTCCATATTTCTTGGTGGTAAATTCATTTGGGTATTCAGTCAAAAAGATACTCCTCTAGGTGATATTAAAGTTGTAATTGGAGATAAGTTCCCACAATTCGAATCAACAACATATGACAACGAGATTTATTCGGCTGATGACATAAAAAATCAACGCGTTCTACTCAAGTTTTACCGAGGTGCTTGGTGTCCATACTGTAGTGCTGAATTAAAAATGTTTAACGATATGAAACCGACCCTAGATCGATATGGCGTTAAGGTCGTTGCGTTGTCGGGAGATACGGCAGAACAAGCAAAAATGCACATCGAACGAGATAGTTTAGATTTTCTTCTTTTGTCAGACCCAGAACTCAAAGTAGTTAAACAATACGGCGTTGAACACCACAAGGCTTTAGGGGCTGACTCGTCTAAAACAAAAACAGTATTAGGGCTGCCATTTCCTACTTCATTTGAATACAAATCAATGTCTATCCCAACATCGGTCTTAATTGATGAACATGGTGTCATCCAATGGATAGATCAGTCTGAAGACTATCGACTAAGAGCAAGCGAAGAACGATTAACTCAAGCCTTACGTAACGCTTTCACCATTAATAAATAATAAACCGAGAGAATTATTATGTTTAACTACCACAATATTGAAACAGCACCAGAAGCTTCAAAGCAAATGATGGAGCAATCTAAAAAATCACTTGGTTTAATTCCAAATTTACATAAAGTGCTAGCAGATGCTCCCGCAACTTATCAAGCTTATTTGAAGACTTATGAGTTATTCACGCAAAGTACACTATTCAGTCCACTCGAAGCTCAAGTGGTTCTGATGACCTCAAACTTTGAAAACAACTGTCACTATTGCGTTCCTGGTCATACGTGGATCATGAAATCAGCTAATATGCCAGAAAGCATTATTGAAGCACTACGGGAAGGAAATGAGTTACCTGATGTCAAACTACAAGCGTTGCATGTCTTTACTAAAGAGCTACTAGATAATCGTGGTCATATAGGTGATGAAAAGTTGCAGAACTTTCTAACGGTAGGATACACTGAGCGGCATGCACTTGAAGTGTTGACAGGCTTAGCTTGCAAACTCATTTCAAATTTCACCAATGCATTATCTCATACACCAGTTGATGCCCCATTAAAGGCTTTTGACTGGACTCACCCTTCAGAGAGGTAAGATCAATCTGAAGAGAGTATCTACTGATACTCTCTTTTAATGGCCGTGTATTTTCATAAGTATATGTGTTGTGGATTAGTAAATTTGGCCACATAGTCAGAACTCTAGGCATAAAGAAAAGTAAGTCAAATTACGAATCTTTAGTATAGCCTCATTCCTGCTCTAGCTTGTTATGGGGCATAAACGAGTTTGAAATTGCTAACTCAATAGTTCTTTTAGGTAACTATTCCGCTTATGAGAGTGACTAGGTGCCTCGGTGATCTGCTTCATGTCATCACTACTACCAACGATATGGATTTCACTTTCAGCTCTCGTGATTGCCGTATAGAACCATGCTCTATCTACTATTCTTCCGTTTTGCAGAGCGATGATGATGCGTGGAAACTGTGACCCTTGAGCTTTATGTAGGGTGATTGCGTAACCCAACTCCATGCAGTCGAGAACGGATTGTGTTATCTCAACCTTTTCACCTGTATCTAGCGTCACTTCACCGTAACTATCCCCAGAAGGTTTGGCGTTAGTTAGTGTGCCAAGCGAACCGTTCTGAACACCTTTGTCGTAATGGTTCTGCGTGAATAGCACCGCATCATTCATGCGAAGGGGCAAAAAGAACTTATCCCCATTGATTTCGAACTCAAGGCTAGTGCTATCTGGGTTAACGGCTTGTTGGGTGAGCTTATTGATTTCTGATACGAGTGCCTTGGTTGGAGCCATGACGCGACTGTTTTCAGGACACTGTTGGTAAAGCTCACAACAGACTTTGGCAATGTCTGTTTTACTGGTTTCGTGAAAGTGTATTGCACCTGTACTTAATTGCTCAGGCGTCACACCTTGATTAATGAGCTTTGAGTATTCGGGGATACCCGTTGAACCTTCCTGTCTCTTAACGATATCTAGCATCGTATTCGCCACCGTTTTTGCTTCAACGATGTCTGCCAACACCTTGCCGCAGCCGATGGGTGGAAGTTGATCGGGGTCGCCAGTGAATATCAATCGTACAGAGGGGTGAATGTGATTCACAAGACGATACATGGTTGGCAAGTCAATCATACTTGCCTCATCAATCACCAGTAGGTGATTTGTTTTCTCGACACTGGGTTCTATGGGGTCTTCACGCAGCAATTTGGCAATAGTCGAGGTAACAAAACCGATGGACTCATGAAGTCTCATTGCAGCACGACCGCTGAGCGCAACGGCGTGTATTTCAAATCCAAGTTGATGGTAAGCCCTGAGAGCCGTTCTGAGTACCGTTGTCTTGCCTGTTCCTGCACCGCCCGTAATACAGCTTACCGAATTATCCAGACACGTTGTTACGGCTTCGATTTGTTTAGGGGTTAATTCGTAGGGAAGCTCCGCAACCGCAGAGCAATACGCAGCATTGGCGTTTTCATCAAACAAGTCATTCCGCTTAATCAGTATATTTAGCCGTTTGGCAACGACACTTTCCATCAGAAGTTGCGCCGTTGGATGGTAGGTTCCTGTGTCGGGGTTTAAAATGTACTGAGCTTTATCATGACCTGATTTGAACGCCTGAGTGACCAGTGTTTTGTCTCTTAATAGCTTGTTGAGGTAAGGGCGCACATTGGCATGAGTGGTATAGGTGTGACCTTTTTCAATCTCCTTGCGAATCGCCATTTCCAGAGCAGCGCTGAGCCTTCTTGGGTCATCCTTCGCAACATCGCTCTTAAAATCCGTTAACTTGATAATGTCTTCAATGGCACCGAACGAAAGACCAAAGCCCATTAAAGCATAAGGATTATCCTTGATAACATCGATGGAGGCTTCACCGTGATGCTTGAGTAGTCGTTGCTGCACACTGGCAGGGATGTTGTACTCGCTCATCCAGTTGCAATGAGCCAGATTTTTATATTTGGCGTACCCCTTAAAGAGCGCTTCCACTGAATCTTCACTCAAAATCGATGTCAGACGCTTTCTGGACTCTGGGGTGTCATTTCTCAGTGTGGCATGGAAGTCTTTACCCAAGAGCTGCCAGAGCGCTCTAGCTTTGCTTTCGCCAATACCCTTGAAGTCACTTTCTCTGGCGATAAATCGTATCAGTTGCTCACCTGTTTCGGGTAAAGTGCATTCAATATGCTTGGGTGATTCATACGTGTGCTGCTGCATTACATAATCACCCATCTCCATATTTTCTATCTGTCGAGCACCTCTGACTGACCAATGCTGACCCAGCGTTGGAAGCACAGGGATGCTATCTGGGTCGGCTTTGATGGTGACGTAATACTTCCCACTATTGGTTTTGTAAGAGTCTTTCGCCAGCGGTACACCGCTGAATATCACCATCTTGGTCGAGCGATAAGGGATACTGGTTACACGCATTTGGTCTTCATGCAAAGCGGTATTCATCGTGGCATCAACCCCATTTCGGATAAAGTTTCAGATAGCTCACCAAAGCGCTCAAGTCGCTTTTCAAGCTCCTTGACCTTGGCTTTCAATTCAATGTTCTCAGCTTCTAATGACGACACCCGCTTTGAATCGAGAAGCTTTCGATTTGCTGTGTTGTCATAGGCTTGAGGTTTGCCCTCATTCTTCTTGGCAGCGTCGGTCAACGGTGGCAGGACACCTTTACCGCGCAGCTCATCTTCTAAGGCTTTGAGTGCTTTCTTGAGGGCAGGATTTTGGTTTAAAGCCGATTTTCCACAACCAATACCCTTTGCCACTTCAATGCGATTAAGCTGACCTCTAAACACGATTTGTTTAAACTCATCGTCCGTCTGTGTGGCTTTCCAGACCTCAAATGCCTCAAGGTTTTGTTGCGCTTTCTGCTGCCCACTTGCCATTAGTCATCTACCTCACCCAATAGCTTGCGAAGCCCTGTGACAAAGCCTCTAGGGAATACTTCGCTGTTGTATTCCATGTCTTTTACCTGACCCGCCTGAGTAGTTTGCCAGTCGTTCTTTTCCATACATTCATCAGAAATTGCATACGCTAAGGCTTTTTTCTCTGATTCGGTGAGTACGCCTGATAGGGATGGCAGCACTTCAACACTTGGCTCTGCGGTGGTGTCAAACTGGCGCACAGGGCGTTTGTCGATGGTAATATTGGCGTGTTGCTTGAGCAAATTAACCTCTTTGCGGTAACGGTTACGCTCCGCAATAATTTGACCAAACAAGGCGCGTACCGCAGGGTCTGGGATGCGCTCTAGCAGTTTATTATCCGCAGGGATGGATTTAGACCGTGAGGTGTTGGATAACGGTTTTTTGGTATTGGTATTGTACTTTGCCGCCCATGCTTCGATGAGTGTTCGGTAGTGCTTGTTACGGGTAGCACGCAACGCCTCATACGCCACCCCGCCATTTTCGACAGACACCCGCCCAATTTGCGTAATGGAGAAGTCACGCTGACCTGATTCTGCATAGGCTTTCAGCGTGTCGTTGAGCTTATCGAGGTTTTGTTGCGTGCGAGGCACTTTACCTTCTTTTAAGTCAGCCAGAATAACATCAATATCGAGTTCCATTAGTCCTCCAATAAGTTCGGTAGTGCGATGCCATCTAGATTAATGGCTTTATCAGTCAGAGCATGAATGCCCTCAGAGAACAGCTTGTTATCAGTCAGGTATTCACCCGCTTCTATGTAGCTCGCCACCTTACGGTAACCTTCGAGCTTGTCGTCAGGGTCAGCAATTTTCGCCATTTGGCGCAGCATAGCATTGGCGGCGATGAGCTGTTGTTTGTCGTCCATTTCCATGAAAATCGGCTCGAAGCCTTTTTTCATCAGCACACGACTGAGTTGCATCGAGCGCTTTTGAATAACAGGGGTTTTACGCAGTTCGTCCTGTAAATCAGGGTAAAACTCCGCGTCATCACAAAGCAGCGATAAGTGCAGTAATTCAGAGTCGGTTTCGATAAACTTCAAGGCATGGCTGACATCTTGCTCAGAGCCAACCGCAATCAGCTTATCTTTGGCGTCATCCTCATTCCTGGCTTCTTCGACGCGAATGATTTTGTTGATAAGCTCAAAGCACGCTATCCAATCTTTGGCGTATTCATCGGCTTCGATTTGCTGTTTTTCATAGCGGCGCTGTAGTGCTTGCAGTTCATCATGCTTGATGAACGGCTTACCTTGCTCTTCACAAAAGAACTGTTCATCTTTGAGGGCTTCTAGTTCACCCTCAATTTCCACAGAGAGGTTAGCCGCTTGATGCGCCTTGTAACTCAGTTGATTGAAGTGGGCATTAAGCGCAGGTAGGTATCGAGCCTCGGTAATAAACCAGCGACAGCGAATACAGTTTTCAGAGCCATGTGGCACGCTACCATAAATGCGCTTACTGACAGTTTTTGCATTATTAATCAACTCACCACCATTCCAGCAGCCGCCAATGGTACTGACTTCATCCGATTTCACGGTGTTGCCTCCAACCAGACACATCCCACACGAGCGTTCTTCCCAGCCTATCGGATTGCGATTAACCAGTGCCGCTTGAATGCTATCATCACTGTGATACACCATCTTGCATTGGATTTGCTCCATCGAAGCATCTTTAAGGAAGTTGCGCACTGATTGTTTGGATTTCGCATCCAACTCACCATGCGCTTCATCCATTTTCTCTGCCATCACGGACGGGGTAATTTTGTTGTAGTAGATAGTCATCAACAGGCGTGTATGCCCCGCCAATAGCTTAGAAATGACAGGCAATGGTAGTTGCGTATCCATTGTATACGCCGTGATGAGTGAGACACGCAAACTGTGCAAGGGAAAAAGTGTGGCAGCCTTATCCCGTTTTGGCGTACCCTCTGGATAATCCACAACCAGTTTTAAGCGCTCGCCGTTATCTAGTGTGTTGCCTTGCTCTGCGAGTTGGTTTTCTAGCGTCAGTAAGAGTTGATACCAGAAAATCGCTGTATTTGAATCGCCTCTAACTGGTTTGTGCTTATTCTCGCCCTTTGCTGATGCATCACGAAACAAAAAGGCAATCTCACCCATGCTTTCTAACTGTTTGTCTGATTTTTTAATTCCAGTATGCTTTCTCAGTAGAGTGGTGCAATCGGTGGGCTTTGCAATCGGGTTGTATTTTTCTTGCCAGTTACGCAGTTTTTCCAGCCAGTACAACACTTCCTCGTTTTGCCAAGGAATGATGTAGCCACGCTCCAGTTCATCTTTGTTCTGGTCAGCGGTTTTGTTGGTGTTGATATACAAGCCTGTGGAATACAGCCCTGTCATGGTGTCGTGAATGCGGCGGAAGACACCTTTTCCGAATGGGCGTTTCTCGCTGCCAAGGGCAAAATCATGTTGGGTGTTCTTTACCCATTGACCGTTTTCATAGCGCCATGTATCGGCTTCACCACTGTCCAGCATACGCACCTGATAGGAACGCAGTGGTAGATGGAGCTTTATTAAAATCACCATCGCTTTGACAGGCGACCAGATTTGGTGAAGGGTGATTTGTTCGCCTTTTCGAGTCACTTCTTTGGTACGCCACACACAATCAGGGTCGGACGCATCAATCAGCTCTGGCTCGACTTCAAACCAGTCACCATCACCGCCAGAAGTTCCTTGTCCTGTTTGCTGCTGCGCCCATGTCCAGTGCTTGAAATGTCGATAGTGATAGGCAGGAAGCATGGATTCATCGTCCTTGAGATTTTGCTCAATGACGGTGAGTTCAGTTTTATCAGGCAACGGACAAAGGATTTGGCGCAAATCCTGAATGTAGCGATACGGTAAAGGGTTACGCACGGTTTCCGTAGTATTATCTTGCCCTTTGATTTTGCTGAGCGGGTTTTGAACCAGTGGCACAAGGTTGCCATTGTCATCTTCTTCGGAGAACACTTTTTCAATAACAAAGTCGATGAAATCACAAGGGATATTAACGCTCTTTGAAATTTCATACGCATCTGTAAATCGACCTTTTGCTAGTTTCTCCAACTCTTCACTGGAGCATTGATATCCCTTGTAGCCCTTAAAAAACAAATCTATATTGTCAATGGCATAGGGTGCATATTCAGCAATATAAGCCTCAAAGAAGCGGCTTAACGCATCCCGCTTATGGTGAATACCAGTGGTTTGTGTCGCCATCCACTCAGCAGCCAACTCCTGCCATTGTTGCCACTCCGCGCCAAGCGTGGTGAGCATCCATGAGAAAGTTAAATCCGATGAGCGTCCGTCGTGTTTTCTGCCTTTGTTCGCCATTATTTACCTTTCAATTTTGGATGTTTGCCAGTGAAGTAGCCCTGCGGGTCGATGTCATCAAAGCCATGCTCAACCAGTGCTTTCCAATCGAGCGCTTTGACTTTGGATTCAGGGTTTGCCAGTTGTAGTGTCGCTTGGGTCAGTTCATCAGAGATTTCCTGCTGACCTTTGCCTGTGTAGGGAATTTGTGAATCTAGGGACTTATGGTGCATGCAGCGTCGAATCACCAACGGGTTCAATCCTGAGCGTTCTAATCGTCTACCGTAATTATGACGATGCCCGTGAGGGTCTTTACCTTCAGCCTTGCTTTGCTCCAAACCAATGCGCTTCAAGCCGTTGGCGTAGTTATCATGGAAAGCGTTGATGGTGTAAGGGTTGCCGAAAGCACTGTGATGAAACGAAATAAACGCATAAGGGTGGTGACAGTCGATGCTGGCTCGGTACTTTTGATAGTTTTTCCACAGTGACATAAACACTTTGCCATAGTCGGTTGGAAACCACTGAACTTGTATGTAGTTGTCTTTATGGTCAACCACACGATTCTTCCAGCCAAGATGAGCTGTACCTTTCATGCGCTGGCGAGGGATACGCGCATACTTTTCTTTTAAGTACGTTTCTCTATTCTGATTTTTAGAGCGAACTTCAGGGTCACTTGGCGCTTTGCCATCGACTTCATTATAAATTCGAACGATTGCACTATCTGGGTTATAGGGATCTTCAAACACATCTGTCACCCAAAGGGTTAAAGCCTCGCTTTCGCGTAGTCCGCCACCGTGCATGAGTAGGAGTATTAATTTGTCCCTGAGTGCCACTCGTGGATCGCTTGCGCCACCAATACCGTTCATATAAAAATCTGTCCAATGCTTTTCAGGAAAGGCGATGGCGTCATCTTCGGTTTTGGTGAGCGGCGTGCGTCCTTTAATGGTTCGCGCCTTACGGATGGTTTTGTTCACAGTCTTATCTTCGATATGACCAAGGAAATCGTTTTGGTTTTTGCGATACCATGCAGCGTAATTCAATCGCTGCTCATGCGGGGTAGCATTACGCAAGGGATTCATGGACGCAGTGCCGTGCTTGTTTGCCAACCAATCTGTAAATGCCGTCAATCGATGAATATGCTTATTCACGTTACTGGTTGAACTTGGCACCCAATACAAACCTGATGGGTCAAGTCCATCCTCACCAATCGTTCCTGTATACAACCGCTTAGAAAAGGTCTGAAAGAGCAACTTCGGATCGTCAAACAATCCTCTATTTGCTTCCATATAATCCAGCAACAAGGACACCGCTTGAATAAACCCATTCATGACGGAGTTACTCACACCGTCTGCCTCTAGCTTGAGTAGGTAGTCTGTGACCGTACTTAACTCTCCTTGCTCAGTTAGCAAGATAGGCAGTTGGCTTTTGATGCCCGTATTGTCCTCTACAATCGTTGCTCTAACTTTTACTGATGACAAACCATGTTTCCCTTATACATATCGTACACACCATTTACTATACACCTGTCATGTTAACTGTGCAAAAAAAAGGCAGATTTCTCTACCTTAATACACATTATACACCCTTTAAGTTACTATATATAACAATCGCGGACTTTTTTATAAAAGAATAATCACATTATCACTAATGCCCTTCAGCAAACAGATAATTGAGCCAACCTTGCATCCGCAATAACACTTTACGAATAATCGAAACATGAGTGAAATGCTCGGTATAAATTGCCGCTTGCCCAGCTACACCTGCAGGCAAGCTGGTGCGTAGTTCATCGTCAGCTAACTCGATTAATACTAACACCCGGCCACGCTTAAATAACTCATTTGAAGAGCGCAGCGCACCGCCAAATTGCAGCTCACCTTCTGACATTGCAGGTAATACCTTAACGACTTTACCTTTATGTACTTGGCCAGGCATAGCATCAAGGATAATTTCCGCTTCATCACCTTCTTTTAAGCGCAGTAATGAATTTTGCCAAAATGCACCAGCAAAGTAGCGGTCTTCATCAGGTATAAATGTCATAGTGGGTCGCAGCGGAATAGGCACAGCCATCACCCCCGGACGCAACGCCATTTGAGTGACTATGCCATCAACTGGTGCTTTCACTTCGGTTTGTTCTAAATTAAAGATAGCGGCATCAAGTTCGGCTTTAACCACTGCTACATCAGTATTTACCCCGTCGATGTTTGACTCAAATGCCAGTCTAAAACGGATTTCTTCCGCTAACGCCGATTTAAAAGCAGCTTCTGCTGCTAAATATGATTGGCGTTTATTATCTAACTCAATTTCAGAAAATGGCGAGTTTCTACCACCTTTACGGCGACCTTCATCATAACGCTCAAAGGCAGATTTGGTTCTGTCACGATTAGCCTCTGCTTGCGCTGCGCGGGCAATCGCACTATCCCATGAGGCTTTTAATTGTGGCACGGCTTGCAGTGCATCTTCCAGTGCCGCTTCTTTTTGTTTAACGACAGCAATGAAAGGGGTTGGGTCGATTCTAAATAGCACTTCACCTTTTTTGACAGGGACATTGGGCTTAACATTGACTTCAACCACTAAGCCTTTTACTGCAGGATTGATTGGGATTGAAACGAAATATTCACGGGCAAACTTAGTATAAGGATGGTTATAGTTCATCAGTACTAATAAAGTACCAATTAATACTATTCCGCCTAACACCGCCGTTGGCACAGTCCATTTGTTGAGTGGGATTTTAAAAATTTTGAATATCGCCACACATAAAGCGGTATAGGTTAATATCAGTAACAGATCCATCGCTACGCTCCTTGTTCTGGCTGCGGTTGAGGTTTAACAGCATCGGTGACGCTTGCTTGTTCCGATGGCGACTCAATAGAGATTAAACGCTCATTTAGGTCATTAACCTTATCTAACAATTCTTTCACTTCACCTTCCAACATAAGCTCTCGCTTCTTACCATCACTAAAGCCCCAGCCTCTATCTTCGCGGTATAAGGTTGCCCAAATCCATAAGAATGGCCAAATAGCGTGTAGGGTAAATAAACTGACCCAACCAGCGATATGCAAAGCATCCTGCTGTGGGTGATTACGCTTTTTAGCAATTTCATAGGGGATATCATGAATCGCGATAACACCGTAAAAAATAACTAATGCTACAAAAAACAGCAGTCCTAGAGCAAAATAATCCAAAAACATATGACACTCCTATCACAATCAAAGCAAAAGAAATAACAACCAAAATCAACAAGCTGGCAACCTCAAGATAACACAAGGCAATAGCTAAAATAACCAATTAAAGTGCTTTATTCGCTATAAAAATAAGAGTTTTCACGTGATCTTTTACACACTTATCGGTTTAGCTAATCAATCAAATACGAATAAAAGGTAAACTGCCTCGGCTATTTTTTCCCCCTACAAGGTTAAATAATGAATAACAATGTCCCTTTCACCTTTGGTACCGCTGAAACTGACGGTGCAGTTAAAGCCATGCTGCTAGGTTGTGGTGAGCTTGGTAAAGAAGTCGCTATCGAATTACAACGCTTTGGCATCGAAGTTATTGGCGTAGATCGCTACCCTAATGCTCCAGCCATGCAAATTGCACATCGTTTTCATGTGGTAAACATGTTGGACGAAAAAGCATTACGAGACGTTATTGAATTAGAACAACCGCATCTAGTGATCCCAGAAATTGAAGCTATCGCTACTCAAACCCTAGTTGAGTTAGAAAAAGGCGGCATCAATATCATTCCAACAGCTAAAGCGACTCAGTTAACCATGGATAGAGAAGGCATTCGCCGCCTAGCCGCTGAAACCTTAGGTATTCCAACATCGCCTTATTTCTTTTGCGATACATTCGCTGAGTTTACTGCCGCAATTGAGCAAATTGGTCAGCCCTGTGTGGTTAAACCTGTAATGAGTTCATCAGGTAAAGGTCAAAGCGTGATAAAAACCAATGCGCAAATTGAACAAGCTTGGCAATACGCTCAAGAAGGTGGCCGCGCGGGTGGTGGGCGAGTGATTGTGGAAGGCTTTATTGATTTTGATTATGAAATCACCTTGCTGACCATTAGTGCTGTCAATGGCATTCATTATTGTGATGCCATTGGCCACAGACAAGAAGACGGTGATTACCGTGAGTCTTGGCAGCCTCAAGCAATGTCAGCAGCTGCACTTACCAAAGCGCAGCAAATTGGTGAGCAAGTAGTAACCGCGTTAGGCGGCTATGGTTTATTCGGTGTTGAGCTGTTTATCAAAGGTGATGATGTTTACTTTTCAGAAGTATCACCGAGACCCCATGATACTGGTTTAGTCACGCTTATCAGCCAAGATTTATCTGAGTTTGCTTTGCATGTTCGGGCTATTTTAGGCCTGCCTATTACCGAAATTAAGCAACATGGCGCAAGTGCCTCTGCGGTTATTCTGGCTGAAGGAAAGTCTGAAAATATTCGCTATCAAGGCGTTGCTGAAGCATTAGTGCAAATGGATACCCAAATTAAGCTGTTTGGTAAACCTGATATTGATGGTAGACGCCGTCTGGGTGTTGCCTTAGCCCGTGATAACAATATTGATAATGCCATAACGAAAGCCATAGCATCGGCGGCAAAAGTTAAGGTTATATTTTAGCTTTACACTATGATAACTCGCCTATTACCACGTCATAATTACGCTTTGTGACCTAGGTTAATGATTGCTCGCTGTAGACATAAACGCCTAACCTCAAGCACATAAAGTACTAAGGTTAGGCTTTTTATTGGATAAATTCGATGTGGTATTAACATCACCTTGAAGGGCTTATGAAGCAGTTAGCTGCTTTTTCTTTTAGGCAGTGCTCTACCTTGCAAATGAAATAACACTAAAATTAACATCCTTAATAAGGATTTAAGTTTACCAGCTTGCTCGAAACGCCCCGCTATCATCAACTTTTGCAAAACAAATATTTTACCGTAAACATTGGCAACCAGCTCATCAGAGCTTTTACCGATATATTTATCAAACTCAGGGTAATCAATAATGGCCTTGGCCAATAAGCTATTAGCAGTTAAACGATTAAAGTCATAACCTTGTATCATTGATTGCTTAAACACATCGACATCAATTCCTGCCACGATTTGATCAGCACTAAGACCCTGTTTTAGCCCTACAGCGATAAAATTGATATTGGCTTCAATTTCAAATAACAGCGCGCGTTGCTGGCCTTTATGCTTCTCAACCCGCGCATGCTCTTTTTCAAATACATCGTAAAGCGCTTTCCATAAACTCATATTGCACAAATATCCTTATTTGTTTTTCTGGCTAAGTAACCTGATTACATGGGCTGTTTTTTAAAAATTGCGCCACATTATCCACGGCAATATTTAACAGATTTTGCCTTGCCTCTGTTGTTGCCCAAGCGATGTGAGGGGTAATAATGGTATTTTTAGCCGCTAATAACGGGTTATCAGCCATTGGCGGCTCGCTTGAAAGCACATCAAGTGCAGCGCTAAGGCGGTTGTCATTTAACGCATCTGCCAATGCTACTTCATCCACTAAACCGCCTCGAGCGGTATTAACCAATAAAGCGTTAGGCTTAAACAACTCAAGACTTTGAGCATTGATCATTTTATCAGTGGCTTGATTAAGCGGACAATGCAACGACACGATATCTGACTGGCTTAATAACTTATTGAGCGTCTGCCATTGAACACCTGCAGGTAAATCCGTTTTGGGTGTCGATGTGTTAATTAACACATTCATATTAAATGCCAGCGCTAACCTTGCCACTTGTTGACCAATATCACCATAGCCAACAACCCCCATAGTTTTGCCTTTAAGCGATGCTAAAGGTGAAAGCGTAAAACAAAAGTCTCTTGATTGACTCCACTGACCTTTTTTTACTGCTTTATCATGTAAATCCACCTGCTGGGTATGTTGCAGTATTAAAGCAAATACCATTTGCGCCACAGCATCAGGGCCATAAGCAGGCACATTGGTTACAACTATCTGCTGCGCGCTAGCCGCTGCGATATCAACCACATTGGTACCTGTTGCCGTCACACCTATGTATTTAAGCTGTGGACATTGGCTTATCACCTCAGCATTGATTACCGCTTTATTGGTTAAAATTATATCGGCATCTTTGCTGCGGGAGATAATATCTGCCGCCATAGTGTGTTCATAAACGCTAAGCTCACCCAGCGCAGCTAACGATGACCAATCTAAATCACCCGGATTTAATGTATGGCCATCAAGTACAACAATTTTCATGTTCGGTCACCTAATTAAAATTTAACCTCTAAACCAATATTGCCCTGCCCTTGCCACATGATATCGGCAGAAATATTCCACACACATTCATTGGGGCCGCAGAAAAAGCTATTGTTTGAGTTAACGAATGTAGCGTAGCCTCTTACATCGGCAAATAAGGCCACTTGAGAGGTAATGTCATAGGCTACGCCGCCGCCAAATCCCATTGAAAAACGGGTTTCAGTTGAAAAGTCATTGCTCGGTCGCATGTGCGTGACACCGGCAGTGACGGTAACGTAAGGTTTAACGCGGCCATTGGGGAAAAATAAACTTCCACCGACATGGAAATAATCAACATCAAGATCAGTAAAGACATCCGCACTAAAAGCATTGCTTCTCAAATCAGTTTTTTGCGTGCTATACAGAAAGTAGATATTACCTGGGTCTTTGGTCGTGACTCCTGCCATAAAGCCATAATGCTCAGATTCGGTTATTTTTAGCTTATCTGTTTGCTGACTATTCAGATCGCCAATGTCAAATTCTGTACTGCCAAAACTATAACCGCCAAAAGGAGCAACAAACACCTCAGCTTGAACAGAGGTTGCTAACAACGCCAAACTTACTAGACTCACAGTCGCTTTATATTGCATAGAAAACTCCCTTTAACATCACTTCTTAATGATGATTATTGTGTTTACCACCCCTGCGCTTATTTCATTCCTCGAGATGTTTTAACTGTTTCATAAGCAGATTGAATGTCTTGAGCTTTACTTTTTGCCAGCTCCATCATTTCTTCTGGCAAACCTTTAGCGACCAGTTTATCTGGATGATGCTCATTCATGAGTTTTCGATAAGCACGTTTGATTTCTTGGTCGCTGGAAGACTCCTGCTTACCCAATAGTGAATAAGCGTCTTCAAGCTGCATGTGGCTGCCATTAGCCGTTTGATGATGGTGAAACTCTGCCTGCCAACGATTAAGTAGCGCATCCAAATGAGCTTGGCCTAAGCCTAACTCTTTGGCTATGGTTGATAAAATCTGCTTTTCTTTGCTATGTAATTCGCCATCAGACAGTGCGGTTTGAATTTGAATTTCAAGAAACATTTGTAATATTTCACGGCGACCTTGGGTCATCACTCGAAATTCGCGCAGGGTTTTGACTAAGTCGAAATTGGCATCGCGTCCATTTCTAAATGCTGTTTGCGCATCACGTCTTGCATCGCCAGTTAACTTCATTTGATCCATCAGCATAGTGGCAATACGAATATCCACATCCGTCACATGGCCAGAAGCTTTGGCAACATGGCCCATAACTGTAAAGGTTGTATTAAAAAACTCAGCTTGACGCTGATGCCCCTTACGCAGCATCTCGGCAAAACCACTGCGTTTATCGTACATATGCCCAAGCCAAAGCCCTAATAGGGCGCCGAAACCTTTACCAAACATGTAGCCGATAATAAAACCGAAAACCTTACCCCAAATACGCATTCATCTTCCTGTTGTTAATTTGTCTTACTGCTGAGCTCATCACTGTCTATGTCGACTGGTTATTTATGGCACATGTCGTCATGTGCTTACTGCGGCTTGCTTACAATTTACGTTTCTGCCGATATGGTGCCTGTTGCCAAGTAGTTTGTTAACAAGTCTAACCGCTCAATGGTACCTACATCACACCAGTAAGTACTGGTACGACTACCGATAATCTTTTTATCAGCCATTTTGTGACGTAATAATGGCCCTAAGGCTTGCTTACCTGCGCCAATGTCAGCAAACATTTTGGGATGATAAATCCCCATGCCTGAATAGGTTAGCTTATTGGCACCCGCTTGCGCTAATTGCGCTCCAATAATCGCAAAATCACCTTCTGGGTTATGCTGAGGATTATCAACTAACCATAAAAAAGCCTCTAATGCGGGTTCTGCTTTTAATTGTGCCATTGCCTGGGTGATATCAGGCAGTTCATCGATATATATATCGCCATTGATAACCAAAAAAGCTTCGTCACCTAATAGGCTTAGGGCTTGTTTAATACCGCCAGCAGTTTCTAAGGCGTTCTCTTCAGCACTATAGTTAATAGTGAGCCCCCACTGACTGCCATTGCCTAGCGCTTGTACTAATTTATGCCCTAACCAAGCATGGTTGATGACAACTTCTTTGATGCCAGCGGCGGCTAACTTTTCTAAATGGTAAACAATTAGCGGTTTACCCGCTGCTGCAACCAAAGGTTTGGGAAGTGAATCTGTAAGCGGTCGTAATCGCTCACCACGACCCGCAGCCAAAATCATGGCTTTCATATTTTAATGTCCATAAGGTTAAGCTTATCTGTGTATATTAACGGTAGCCGCACGAATATCATTGATCTGTCGCATCTGCAGTAAAATGCGTTAGCACCTTTTGTTGCAACCATTGACCAAAGTCTTGTAGCTCTGGGTATAAAGCGGCAATATCAACGATGTAACTAAGGGTAAGTGGAATATCCTTCAAATAACCGGCTTTGCCATCACGCAAATTCAGCCGTACAAAAATGCCGGCGGCTTTTATGTGGCGCTGCATTCCCATTAAATCAAACCAGCGCTGATATTGGCTAAAGCTTACACCATCATCAATTAATCCATGCTGAATACATAAATTAAAATGATCCATTTGAAGCTGATTAACCACAGCATCTGGCCATCTCACATAACAGTCTCGCAGTAATGACACCGCATCATAGGTAACAGGGCCAATCACCGCATCTTGAAAATCAATTAAGGCTAATTGTTGCTGATTTATGAGAATATTGCGGCAATGAAAATCACGGTGCATTCCGACACTAGGCTGCTCAATTGCATTGGCGGTTAACACCCCAAAAGCATTCTCGATAATGCCATGCTCATCTTCACTCAGGGTTAATTGCAAATGCTTCAATAACAGCCACTCGGTAAAAATGGCTAACTCTCGCTGCACAAAAGCGGCATCGTATTGCGGTAAATCCCCCTTAATGGTGGACTTAACCTGTGCCACTTGCGGCAATAACCCTAACGCTTGCTGATAAAAATCAATCACAGATTGGTCATTCAGGCGTGTTATGAGTTGCTCATCGCCTAAATCTGACTGCAATACAAAGCCGTTAATATCATCTTGTGCTATAACTTCAGGTACCTTTAATCCTGATTGTGCGTATGCAGCTGCTAGCTCAATAAAGGGCGCTATAGGTACCAGTTCAACAGGCGAATCAGAGACGATATACGTATTTGCTAAATGCTGAACGCGAAAATAACGACGAAAACTGGCATCACCACAAATGAGTGTTGGGGTGATATCTGTGTTGAAATGTTGACTTAACCACTTACTCAGTAAAATAAATCTTGTATCAGATAAACTCATCTCAATGGCTCTTATGTAAAAATTGCTTTATTATAGCCAACATAACATTTGGAAACAGCTAAAGATAAAATGTTAGCTGTGGCTCTTTTTTCAATTCATTTTGTCTAGACTAAGAATTCATAATCAATTATTAACATGCAGATCCGTTATTTCCTGGCATTAAGCCTGTTACCAAACCTAGTCTTGGCACAAGAGTCTCCTGAAATTGAAGAGGCTCAGCTTCAATGTGCAGTGCAGGCCCCCGTTTCACCGTCAATAAACGACCGTGATAGCATTAGCAATATTTCAGCTGAAGATATTGTCATTATTTCCGATCGCTCTGAAGCAGCCATGGGCGATAAAGCCCATTTTTCTGGTAATGTCAGTTTCAGCCAAGGTAGTCGCCATATCAGTGCTGACGAAGCCATCTTAGATCAAAAAAATGAACAATTAGATGCTAATGGCAATCTGATTTTCAGTGATGAGCAATTTACCGTAACCGCAGATTCATTAAATGCGCAAATGCTGACCAACAGCGCCACCCTTACTGGGGCTAAGTATTGGCTTAATGGCCAACAAATTAACGGCGATGCTCAGCAATTAAAAATTACCGAACAAAACAATTTAGAGCTCAGTAACACCAATTTCACCACCTGCCCCCCTGGCGATAACTCTTGGCGCCTTGAAGCCAAAGAAATACGCATCGACAGCAGTGAAGAATGGGGTGAGATCTGGGATGCTAAATTACGCATAGCCGATGTACCGATTATGTACATCCCCTATATGACCATTCCGGTTTCAGATAAAAGAAAGTCAGGCTTCTTATTTCCCAGTTTTAGCACCAGTACCACCAATGGCGTTGAAGTCAGTGTGCCTTATTATTGGAATATCGCCCCAGAATACGACTTAACCTTTACCCCAACCTATATGTCAGCCCGTGGGTTTTACAGTAAAACAGAATTTCGATACTTAGCCGGTGAACAACAAAATGGTCAATTCAACTTTGAATTCCTTGCTAATGACGACAAGTTAGATAATAGCCCTGACCGTTACCTGTACCATTGGCGCCATCAAGGCGCAATAAATGACAATTGGCGTGTACAAGCTAACTTTACAGATGTCTCAGACAATAACTATTTCAATGATCTCAGTTCTGATGTTAATCGATCAACGGATAATCAGCTTTCACGTATTGGTGAAATTAGCTACTTTGAACGAGATTGGAACCTCGGCATGCGGGTACAAGACATTAAAGTTCTCGGCGAAGAAGAGAGCCCTTATCAGGTTATGCCTCAGCTGAACTTTAACTATCAGACTAATGATTTTTGGAATGGGTTAGATTTTAAATTCAATTCTGAGCTAACCAATTTTCAACATACAGAAAATGACTATGCCACGGCGACACGTTTTCATATGGAGCCTAGTATAAGCTGGCCGATACAGGGGCCTGCAGGTTCTGTGACCAGTGAAGTTAAATTACTGCAAACCCAATACTGGCAAGACAACAATAACAGCAATGATGAACTGGATGACACGGTTAACCGAACCATTCCTCAAGTGCGAATTCACGGTCAAATTAATTTTGAACGTCAGTTAGCCATGCTTGGCAGTAATTACAAACAAACCTTAGAGCCACAATTTCAATATTTATATGTCGGCTACGAAGACCAATCTAATATTGGGATTTATGATACTGCCCAGTTACAAGAAGATTACTTTGGCTTATTTAGAGACCGCCGCTTTTCTGGTTTAGATAGAATTGCAGACACCAATCAAATAACCTTAGGGGTTACAACGCGCCTCTTTGATGAGTCCAATGTTGAAAAATTTAAATTCAGCATAGGTCAAATTGTGTTTATTGAAGATAGTAAAATAAATAGTTACAACGACATAGAAGCGGACGCATCAACCTCTGTGCTTGCCGCTGAAATCGATGCCAATATGTATCAAGATTGGTTTATTAGTGGTGCTGTGCAATTTGATACTGAAAACGGTGAGAATAAGAAAAGTGAAGTCACCTTAGATTTTAGGCCCAGTAATGACAAATTATTACAGTTTAGCTATCGCTATGTGCCTGATTTGCTTAACACCAACACTAATGACAGAGTGAACATATCTCAAATAGGCATGCGCACCTCATGGCCAATAAGTGATGATTTATATTTTGTCGGTAACTTTTATTACGACTTAAATGAATCAAGAAATATTGAAACCTATACCGGTGTCCAATACGAATCTTGCTGCTGGGCATTGCGCTTAAGTTACCATTACCGCATTAAAACTAATTACGATGATGATTTAAATCCAAGTTTAGATACCCGAGAAGAGTTTGAAAGTGGTGTATACCTTAACTTTATCATTAAAGGCTTAGGTGGTTCTGGCCCCCTAGGTGTCGAAGACATGCTTGATGACGGATTATTTAACTATCGTAAACCACTTTACTTGAGGAATTAGCCATCATTTGTGGTAGATTGCTGAACCTACTGGAAAACAAACAGTCCTAATAAAAGATAACAACACTGTATGTGGTATATATTCCACTGCAATTAAAACTAAAAGTGCCAAGGATTTCGTGGATGAAACACTGTAAGAAAATGATTTTTGCTTTATTTACTTTGGCAATGAGCCAAGTAACCATCGCGGCGCCAGTTCCCCTCGACCGCGTATCAGTACAAATTAATGAGGGTATTATTCTTGAAAGTGAAATCACTCATATGGTGGCGTCGGTAAAAGCCAATGCGCTAAAAGCAGGCCAAGGCTTACCGTCAGATAATGCACTTCGCACTCAAGTTATTGAACGTTTAATTTTGACTCACTTGCAATTACAAATGGCAGAACGTATTGGTCTATCTATTGGTGACCTACAGCTTGATCAAACCATTGAGAATATTGCTAAAGAGCAAAAGCTAACGGTTTCTCAAATGCAACAACAAATTGAAAGCGAAGGCATGAGCTATGCGCAATACCGTGAGCAATTACGTGAAGAAATCACCCTAGGTGAAATCCAACGTATTCAAGTTCAGCGTCGTATTCAAGTCTCACCTCAAGAGATCAGTAACTTAGTTAAAATGATCCAAGAGCAAGGTTTAAAAGATGTCGAGTTCCAAGTTGGACATATCTTAATTGAAGTGCCAAATAACCCAAGCAGTGAACAACTAGAAGCATCGAGCAAACGGGCGAATATCGTATTAGACCGCTTAAATGAAGGTGAAGATTTTCGCCGCACAGCTATCGCATCTTCATCAGGGCCTAAAGCGCTTGAAGGTGGTATCTGGGATTACATGAGCGTGAACGAAATGCCAACCTTGTTTGCTGAGGTAGTAACTGACGCTAAAACTGGTGATGTCATTGGCCCAATTAAAAGTGCCTCAGGTTTCCATATTATTAAAATCATGGACGCTCGCGGCCTGCAAACCAAAGAAATCAATGAAGTAAGATCACGACATATTCTGCTAAAACCATCACCGATCCTTTCAGAAGATCGTGCTAAAGCAATGCTAGAAAGCTTTTTAGCTCAAGTTCGTTCAGGCGAAGCTGATTTTGCAGCACTTGCCCGCCAATACTCTGAAGATCCAGGTTCTGGGGCAAAAGGTGGTGAATTAGGCTGGGCAGAACCGACTGTATATGTACCTGAGTTTGCTCAAACATTATCAAGCTTAGAAATTAATGAGTATAGTGAACCCTTTAGAACAACCCATGGATGGCACATCGTTCAACTTGAAGAAAAACGTAAAACTGATGCTACTGCTCAGTTTAATAGCAATCGTGCTCACCAGTTGATTTATCGTCGTAAGTTCAATGAAGAGCTACAAAACTGGTTAGATGAAATGCGTTCAGAAGCCTATATTGAAGTTTTTGAACCTGAGAGTACTCGAGGTTAAGCTAACTTAATGACAATACGTATTGCGATTACGCCGGGTGAGCCGGCGAGTATCGGCCCAGATCTTGTTATTAAACTTGCTCAGCAGCCATGGCCTGCTGAGTTAGTTGTTTGCGCCGACCCAGAATTATTAACTAGCCGAGCAAAAATGCTTGGCTTGCCGCTGACATTAAGACCTTACCAGCCAACGTTACCTGCTAAGGCTCAGGAAGCTGGCACCTTAACCATTGCGCCATTTACTCTTGCTGCAGAAGTTGAATGCGGCAAATTAAATGAGCTTAACAGTGAATATGTGGTCGACACCTTGCGTTATGCGGGTGAGAAAAACATGACCAATGAATTTGAAGCTGTGGTAACGGGCCCTGTTCATAAAGGTATTATTAATCAAGCGGGTATACCTTTTAGCGGCCATACTGAATTTTTTGCATTACAAGCAAATTGCCAAGATGTGGTAATGATGCTGGCAGCGCCAGGTCTGCAGGTGGCGTTAATGACCACCCACATTCCACTGGCTTATGTTGCAAAAGCCATTACACGCGAGCGTTTACATCATATAATACAAATCTTGCACAGTGAGTTAGTGCAAAAGTTTGGCATTACTTCACCTAAAATATTCGTCTGCGGCCTTAATCCGCATGCTGGTGAAGATGGACACTTAGGCCGAGAAGAGATTGATATCATGATCCCTGCTCTGAATGAACTTAGAGAGCAAGGTATTGATATTGTAGGTCCATTACCTGCAGATACTTTATTCCAGCCTAAATACTTACAAGAAGCAGATGTGGTTCTTGCTATGTATCACGACCAAGGACTTCCAGTACTTAAATCTTTAGGTTTTGGAAAATCGGTTAACATTACCTTAGGTCTTCCGTATATCAGAACCTCTGTCGATCATGGCACAGCTTTAGAGCTAGCCGGAACCGGTGAAGCTGATAGTGGTAGTTTTACCTGTGCATTAAATAAAGCCATTGAATTGGCCTCAAAAGTAAGTAGTTAAATTTTAATGAGCAATAAAGTACATTTAGGCCACACGGCCAGAAAACGTTTTGGACAAAACTTTTTAACTGATGAAAGTGTGATCAGTCGGATCGTGGGCGCCATCTCGCCAGATAATGACCATGTTATGGTTGAAATTGGCCCAGGCCTTGGCGCATTAACTGAACCTGTTGCTGAATCAGTTGATTGCTTAACTGTAGTCGAATTAGATAGAGACTTAGTCGAGCGTTTAGAAAACCACCCAGTATTAAAGCATAAGCTTAATATCAATCAGGGTGATGCACTGAACTTCGACTTTAGCCAGTTGCAACAAGACGGCAAAAAGATGAAAGTATTTGGTAATTTACCGTACAACATCTCAACGCCGTTAATGTTTCACTTATTTGAGTTCGCTGAAATAATTGAAACCATGCACTTTATGCTACAAAAAGAAGTGGTTTTGCGCCTTTCTGCAAGTCCAGGCACTAAAGCTTACGGCCGCCTAACTGTGATGGCGCAGTACTACTGTAAAGTGGTACCTGTACTTGAAGTGCCGCCACAAAGCTTTACTCCGGCGCCAAAGGTCGACTCTGCAGTGGTACGTTTGTTGCCATACGATGTAAAACCATTCCCGTGTAAAGATGTCACCGTTTTACGTCATCTATGTACCACAGCCTTTAATATGCGCCGTAAAACACTACGGAATAACTTAAAGCACATGATAACAGATGATGAGTTCAGCGCGCTGAACATTGATTCGACTCTTCGACCGGAGCAAATAACTGTCGAGCAGTATGTGGCACTTGCAAATTTAGTTTGCGATAAAAATCTATAATTCTAAGGGCACTTTTCATTGAAAGTGCCCTTTCGTTTTTAGGAAGTTTAATGTCCTCTGTAGCCCCCAAAATTAAAATAAAAGTTGAGACTAACTATTTAGAAGAGCAGTCATCAGCAGCAGAATCAAAATATTTATTCAGTTATACCATTACCATCATTAATCTGAGCGACATTGCAGTGACACTCAAAGATCGCCACTGGATTATTACTGACTCAAACGGTGAAAAAAGTGAAGTGCAAGGCCCTGGCGTGGTCGGAGAAACACCGACTATCGAACCTAATACAGCTTACCAATACTCAAGTGGCACAGTATTAGAAACACCCGTTGGCTTTATGGAAGGCTCATACGGCATGAGCAGCGCCCAAGGTGAAGCTTTTAAAGCTGCAATCCCAACATTTAGATTAGCCGTCCCAGGGATTCTACAATAATCCTATGGCACATTATTTTGTTGGCGATATACAAGGCTGTTTTGAAGAATTACAACTGATCCTCGCTAAAGTGGACTTTAACCCTTCAAAGGATGAACTATGGGCTGTCGGCGATTTAATCGCCAGAGGTAATGGCTCCTTACAAACTTTACGCTATTTAAAATCATTAGAGGCCAGTGCCAAAATAACTTTGGGTAATCACGACCTGCATCTATTAGCCCTTAACGGCAACATTAAAAGACCCAACCCCAAAGATAAGCTTGCTGAATTGCTAAGCGCTGATGATTTACCCGACTTAATTACTTGGATAAGAAAGCAACCCTTGGTGCAGACACTGCCCTCCCACAATATCATCATGAGCCATGCAGGCATTCCACCGCAGTGGGACTTAGCGACCTTACTCACAGAAGCTAATGCGGTGAGCCAAGCATTACAGCAAGATGATTATATCGATTCACTAATTGCAAAAATGTACACCGATGATGCAGAGCGCTGGGACAGTACAGCCATAGGCTTGCCAAGACTGCGATATTGCATCAATGCCCTAACGCGAATGCGCTATTTGTTTGCTGATGGCAGTTTAGACTTTAAATGTAAATCCCCCATTCAAGACAAACCACCACAACTCACGCCTTGGTTCGAATTCAACTCCCCGTTAAAACAAAGCCACACTTTGGTATTTGGTCATTGGGCGGCGTTAATGGGCGTGGTTAACCAACCTAATATGCAAGCACTGGATACAGGATGTTGCTGGGGAGAGCATTTAACCCTATGGCATTTAGAAACCAACGAAAAAATACAACAGCACAACATAAAATCATAAATAAATAATTAAACTTTCCAGTAACAAAGCCGATACAGTTATTGGATCTCCAATGATCATACAGCCCTGAGTGATCAAAGAGATAAATTCGGGATAAAATAATAACAGCCGGAGTATGCTATGAAAATTAATGTTGCCACCAGAGTGATTGGCGGTTTTACCGTTGTGACTCTCCTTTTGATAGTTTTAGGTGGCGTGTCTTTGCTCACCAACAATAGCATCAAGGACAGTACTAGCACCTTACAACAAGTTAGTTTGCCTGCCCTTACTGCTACCGGTGAATTAACGCAAAACTTAAGCGCCCAGCAAATTCACATTCTATTCGGTTACTACACTGATCAATCAGCTCAAATTCCAGCAGTCAAAAAAAATATAAACACTGAATCAGTGGAATTTAACAAAAAACTCAATAACTTGACTGGGTTAATTTCTGGTAGACAAGAGTTTTCCAGTAACCTTTCTCAGCTTAAAAACAGCTACCATAATTTTGAAAAAAATAGCGCTTTAATGCTAATAGAGCATGAAAATGCATTATTAAAACATGAACAACTATTACAACTTCGAGATAATTTAGAAGACAGCGCAGATGATGCATCATCGATTTTATTAGACCTGATAGATCTAGAGTTGAGTGAAGATACCACTAAACAAAGTATTGCAGCTGCAGCGGGAGTCGTTGATAGTAATTTCATCAATATTATTACCACCATTTATGATTTAGTTGCCGCTAAAGAAAACGCTAAATATGAAGTAATAGTGAATGAGCTAGAGTACATGCTCAACGATACCCGCACAAAGATTGAGCATATCAACTTACAAGGCCGCGGTATTATTAGCGATAGCACTCTTAATGATTTAAACGTAGAAAGTGATGCTGTATTTGCCCTAGTGACAGGTAATAACTCCATAGTTACCTTGAAAGGCCAGCAACTAAAGCATGATCAAACCGCTGCCGAAATGTTAGCTGCAACCGATAAAGACCGTTTAGACGTTAATGCTAGAATGAACGAGCTAGCTAATAAAATTGAAAACTTCACAGCTAAAATAAGTGACGATGCAATTAAAAATATCGATTCGGCTACTATCCAAACAATGCTGGTAGTTATTCTGGCCATTGTGGTGGCAATTATCGTCAGTTACGCCGTAGTGAAACCATTAACTCGCTCATTAGAAAAAGTAAACCAGGCGCTAAATATTCTTGCCTCTGGAGATTTAACTCATAAATTAGATGATACTGGTCACGATGAATTTGCCCTATTGGCTAAAAACTGTAACAGCCTAGTCGATAGCTTAAGTAATTTAATTGTCGGCATTTTAGACCGCTCGAATCAGTTGGCTGCTGCAGCAGAAGAAACGTCAGCAATAACCACCCAAACTACATCTGGTATTCAAGAGCAAAAAAATCAAGTGGATCAAGTGGCCACCGCAACTACTGAGCTAAGCTCTAGCGCCCAACAAGTTTCAATGAGCGCCGATCAAGCCCTTGAACAAATTAAGCAAGCCGATCAAGAAACTCAGCATATGCGCACACTTGCTGAAGAGAATAAAGTCACTATTCTTGCCTTAGCAGAAGAAGTCGCTAAAGCGGGCGTGGTGATCAATAAGGTCCATACTGATAGCGCATCAATCGGCTCTATTCTTGATGTAATTCGTGGTATTGCAGAGCAAACTAACTTACTGGCATTAAACGCTGCGATTGAAGCTGCCCGCGCGGGTGAGCAAGGCCGTGGTTTTGCTGTTGTCGCCGATGAAGTGCGCAGTCTTGCTTCTAGAACCCAAGAATCGACTAGCGAAATTCAGCAAATGATTGAAGTGTTACAACAAGGTGCACAACAAGCAGTGACGGTCATGGAATTAGGCCGCACACAAGCAACCAGCTGTGTCGATAAAACAGAACAAGCTAACTTGGCCTTAGAAACCATTAGTCAGTCAGTACATAAAGCTTACGACTCTGGTAATCACATTGCCCAAGCCGCTCAAGAGCAAAACTTGGTCAGTCAGCAAGTCTCTGAAATGCTAGAGCACATTGCTGCTATTTCAGAAGAAACCGCCATAGGCGCAGATCAAACAGCACAATCAAGTCAGCAAGTAGCAATGCTGTCTGAAGAGCTACAAAGCTCTGTGAAGGAATTTAAAGTTTAACGACTCACAGTATCTAAATGTAGAAAAGGCTCTTTAGAGCCTTTTTTATTGCCTTTAAAGCCTAATAGCGCCATGACTTAGCAATGATTTGCGGCAATAAAAACCATAAGCAACAAAAAACCGCCCTAAGGCGGTTTTGGCAGTCAAAGCTATCAACTTTATTTATGCATAAGATTATATTTGATAATTCACAATTGCTATCACCAAATTAATCAATGCGCTTTACTCACCACTATTAATGCGATCTTGAACTGCAGCAGTAATAGCACTACCACTATGGCCATTGCTATTAGCCCAATCAAGAATGCTTTTCCCGTCGGCTTCTGGTGAACTTAAATCACCAGCAGGAAGACGTTTAGCGATGTACTCACCCACTTCAAATGAATTTGCATTATAAGCGGTTCTTAATAAGCTTGCGCCATCACAAGAAACACCGGTATAGATATTACGTAATTTAACACGACTTTCTTTGAGTTTTTTACGTAGTCGATTTTTATCATTCGATTTAACGTAATCACAAATACTTGCCACAAGTTGATCGGTATCAGCGACTGCTGGGGTTGAAACTGAAGATGCTGCAATTAGGACGGCGACGGCCACAGGCATTAAACGCATCCGATACTCCTTTGTAGGTATTATTATTTTCAGCTTACCATCAAGGGTAAACCTCTATTCAGGGTAAAACAGCTTGTAATTTAACATTTTTTCACAAAAGTGTTAAAGCTATATTGCAATTGTGCTGCATTAACCTGATTAACCTTATCTTGTAACGTCCAGCTATCATCATCCCACTCGGGGAAAAAAGTATCGCCATCAACAGTTAGCTCAATGAAGGTTAGATATAATATATCGGCCAGCGGTAAAATTTCTTTATAGAGCTGCCCACCACCAATGACAACTAATTCATCACAATCTGTAACAAGTTGTTTAGCTTGCTCAAATGAACTCACACATGAAACGCCTTCAATGTGATAATCTGCTTGGCGGCTGATGACAATATTATGTCTACCTGGAAGCGGTCTACCAATAGATTCAAAGGTTTTACGCCCCATCACCACAGGCTTACCTAAGGTCATCGCCTTAAAATGCTTTAAATCTTCAGGTAAGTGCCAAGGCATTTTATTATCTTTACCAATGACACGATTATTGGCCATGGCGGCTATCATTGCGATGCGCATATAAAAATCCTTATTTGATGCTAAAACGGGGGTTAAATAATAGGTCTGGTTCGATAATACACTAATGAGGGCATTGCTAAGCCGACTGATAATGCCCCAAGAATGAATACGGTTTTCAGGCCATTAAGAATGACTATCGAAGTTAAATCACTGCTGACTTGCTCTTGAACACTCAGTTGTACCAAAGCTATCAAGGTATTGTATGCATAGGTACCCGGTACCATGGGTATGATAGCTGCAACAGCATACATTAGCGGCGGCGCGAGGTGACGCTTAGCAAAGCGTATCGTAATAATACCAACGATGGCTGCAGCTGCAAATGTCGCCCACTCTATGGGCATATCAAAATGCATAAGTAGGCTTCTTGAACTATGCCCTATGGCGCCAGCTACCGCACAAAAAGGTAAGTATCGCTTCGGAACATTAAACAACATCGCAAAGCCTAGCGCTGGTATTGCTGAAAAAAGTCCATCATGCAGCAATTCTAAAATAAGATTCATATAAACAAAATCCCACCCAATGCCATTGAAAGTGTAATCCCAATGACAGTAGCCAGTGTTAAGAGTGTCGCGTGGCCCCAGCGAGATATACCCACATTCATATGGCCTTTAACCATATCTGATATCGCATTAATTAACGGAAAACCGGGCACTAACATCAGCACACTGGCAGCCATTGGGGTTTTAGGGGTTGAGGTTAAATCAGTGATGAAGCCGATTTGGGCAATGATTGTGGTGATAAAAGCGGTAATGGCAAAGATAATGAGTGCATTAAAGTGCTTTTTGACTAATGATAATCGCACTGACATACCAATAGCTGAAGCACAGAATGTAATAAGACACGCGGTAATATCACCACCAAACAAGTGACAAAAACTCGCACAAGATAGCCCAATCATCGGGATCAAATATTTTGCCGGATAACTCTTAGGCTCAATGATCTCTAAGCGGCGTTTAACTTGTTTGGCATTGCACACTCCGCGCTCTGCCAAGAGGCAAATGCGTTGTACTTCACACACCACCTTCATATTGATGCCATGCTCTCGAATGCGTCGGGTTGTAGTTATACAGCGGCCATGGACTAAACTGGTCAGTACAAGGGAGTTGGAGGAAATTGAAAGTTCAACGCTGGCAAGACCCAGCGCTTTACCTAAGCGCTGACTGATCTCTTCAACAAGATCAGACTCAGCGCCATAGGCTAGAAGTAATTGTGCACTTCGTACAACAAGACGAGTGATATCATTTTGAGTTTCTGCGTACACTTGTCTCTCGACTATTAACGTTGGTAAATGATTTCCACATCGTAGTCATCGTCATCGAAGTCATCATCAAAGTCGTCGTCGTAATTTTCATTTACCGATTCAACGCTAGCTTCATGGTAGTTATCCCATTTAAACTCAACTTCATCATCTGGGCTAGTGCCTTCATCTTCAGGAGGAAGTGAATTGATGAAATCTAATAGTTTTAAGCTAATGTCTTTAGTGTTCGTTCGGTTGAATGCTGACATAGTGTAAATGTCACCCTTCCAATCCATTTCCTTAACAATGCGATCCATTCTTTCTGCAAGTTCATCTTCATGCAATAAATCGATTTTGTTAAAGACTAACCAACGTGGCTTAGCTGCAAGCTTTGGTGAATACTTTTCAAGTTCAGCCACAATTGAACGCGCAGATTCAACCGGATCACTGCCATCAATAGGATCGATATCGATGATGTGTAATAACACACGACAACGTTCCAAATGCTTCAAGAAACGAATACCAAGACCAGCACCATCTGAGGCACCTTCAATCAAGCCAGGAATATCGGCGATAACGAAGTTTTGCCCAGGTCGTGGACTTACCACACCAAGGTTTGGTACTAGTGTCGTAAACGGATAATCAGCAACTTTTGGTGTTGCACGAGATACCGCACGAATAAAGGTTGATTTACCTGCATTTGGTAAGCCCAATAGGCCGACATCAGCAAGTAACAATAATTCCAGTTTTAAGAAACGTACTTCACCAGGCGTACCTAATGTTTTCTGTCTCGGCGCACGGTTGGTACTGCTTTTAAAGCGCGTATTACCTAAACCGTGGAAACCACCTTTAGCCACAAGTAACTTTTGGCCATGGGTAGTCAAATCACCTAATAATTCTTCAGTATCGAAATCAACAGCACGCGTACCCACAGGTACTTTAAGCATTAAATCTTCACCGCCATGACCGGTACAATCACGGCCACGTCCATTTTTACCACGCTCAGCAATATGCGAGCTGACAAAACGGAAATCAATAAGCGTGTTCATGTTTTCATCTGCGACTAAAAATACACTACCACCATCACCGCCGTCACCACCATCAGGGCCGCCGTCTGGCACATATTTTTCACGTCTGAAGCTAACGCAGCCACTGCCACCGTCACCCGCTTCAACTCTGATTTTAGCCTCATCAATAAACTTCATACATACTCCTGACACCACTTAATGTGTCAATTATAACCTCAAAAGATTGAGATGTGCAGGGAAGCGTAGAAGATACAATCACCATAAATCGCTTACTGCAAAATAAATAATCAACGATGCAAAACATCGCAAATACCGCACGTAAATTTAATCCACTAATTTTTAATAAACTAAAGTCTAGCTAACTAAATCAACAATGAAGTAAAAAAACACAAAAGCCCCGCCAGAAGGCGGGGCTTTCAAAGACTGATTAGAGTCTAGATTAAGCTTCGATGCTAATAAACTTACGGTTATTAGGACCTTTTACTTGAAACTTAACTTTACCGTCTGTTAATGCAAACAAAGTATGGTCACGACCAATACCTACGTTTACACCAGCGTGGAATTTAGTACCACGTTGACGAACGATGATGTTACCAGCTACAACTGATTCACCACCAAAACGCTTAACACCAAGACGTTTACTTTCCGAATCGCGGCCGTTACGAGTAGAACCGCCAGCTTTTTTATGTGCCATGAGTTAGACTCCTAAATTATGCGCTGATCGCTGTGATTTTAACTTCAGTGAACCATTGACGATGGCCCATTTTCTTTTCGTGATGCTTACGACGATTGAACTTTTGAATAGTTACTTTCTCACCGCGACCGTGGCTAACCACTTCAGCAACAACTTTACCAGTTGCAACTAGAGGTGCACCAACGTGAACGTTCTCACCATCAGCAACCAATAATACTTGATCAAACTCTACAGTTTCACCAGTAGCAACTTCAATTTTTTCTAAACGAACTGTATGACCTTCAGCAACACGATGTTGCTTTCCGCCACTTTGAAAAACAGCGTACATAGCTATTTCACTCCAAATGGACTAACACTCCGGTTCATTGTTATGTTGATACCGGGTGCTAAAAACTTTTAATGACAATGGGCGCGGATTCTACGGCAAGATTTGTATTCTGGCAAGCGTTAAATTTGAATCAATAAAAAAAGCTCGGCTTAACTCCCACTATCTAAGAACAAAAGCTGCCTAAAGCATGAAAATTCGGTAAAATTTGTTAATATACAATTTGAACCTTATATAGTGGGCAATATAATTTTGTCCGGTAGCCTAATAACTAGAGACCATTATGGATTTAAACGCCATTCGTCAACTAGCTGATAACGACATGCAAGCCGTAAATCAGTTAATTTACAAACAACTTGAGTCTGATGTTGCATTAATAAACCAACTCGGTTTTTACATTATCAATGGCGGTGGTAAACGACTACGTCCATTGCTTTCAGTTTTAGCCGCTCGTGCTATCGACTATAAAGGTGAAGAACACCTAAAGTTAGCTGCCATTATAGAGTTTATTCATACGGCATCACTACTACATGATGATGTTGTTGATGAATCAACCTTACGACGTGGCCGTAAAACCGCTAATGCCCTTTTTGGCAATAGCGCTAGCGTGCTTGTTGGTGACTTCTTATACACTCGCTCATTCCAGATGATGACTGAGTTAGATAGCATGAAAGTACTGCGCGTACTGGCTGACACCACTAACATTCTTGCCGAAGGCGAGGTTTTACAATTAATGAATTGTAATGACCCTGAAACCACCGAAGAGAATTATATGCGAGTGATTTACTGCAAAACAGCTAAATTATTCGAAGCCGCGACCTTACTCACAGGTGTTATTGCAGATGTGAGCAAAGAGCAACAACACGCATTAGGTGAATACGGTAAATTTTTAGGTACCGCATTCCAACTAACCGATGACTTGCTTGATTACACTGCAGATGCTGATGAGCTAGGTAAAAATATTGGTGACGACTTAGCCGAAGGGAAACCTACCTTACCGCTAATCTATGCCATGGCACACGGTAATGATGAAGCTAAAGCGCTGATCAAAGACGCAATTGAAAATGGAGATGGCACCAAAGCTATCGACGAAATCGTCGCAGCCTTAAAAGATTCAGGTGCATTAGAGTACACCAAGCAAAAAGCCGATGAAGAAGCGGATAAAGCCATTGCGGCATTAGCGCCAATTGCTGATAGCGAATACAAAACCGCGCTTATCTCATTAGCTAAGATTTCAGTTCAGCGTAATAACTAAAAACCACTAAACTAAGCTGTTACTGAATATTAAAATGCACTTGATTGCTATCAAGTGCATTTTTTATTGCTAAGACCTACACTTGCCAATCAATTGGCGCACTATTTTTTGCCACTAATAATTGATTAATAATTGAAAAATGTTTGCAACCAAAGAACCCACGATAAGCCGATAACGGCGACGGGTGCGGCCCTGAAAGACTATGATGCTGAGGTGAGGTTATCCAGCGGCCTTTTTTTATCGCGTGAGCGCCCCACAGCACAAATATAATAGGTTCAATTTGTTGATTAAGGCATTGCATTACTTGGTCAGTAAAATGCTCCCAGCCCGCTTTTGAGTGCGAATGAGCCTTACTTTCTTCAACGGTTAATACCGTATTAAGCAATAACACCCCTTGTTTAGCCCAAGCCGTTAGGTTGCCATGTTCGGGAATGATAAAACCACTGATATCTTGCTTAAGCTCTTTGTAGATATTTACCAAAGAAGGCGGCGTTTTCACTCCAGCTTGTACCGAAAAACATAAACCGTGAGCTTGCCCTGCCCCATGATAAGGATCTTGCCCTAATACAACCACTTTTACCTGCTTCAATGGCGTTAGATCAAAAGCTGCAAAGGTCTCATTTTCTGGAGGGTATATCACCTTGCCTTGCTGGCGCTCTGTCGCTAAAAAATTCATTAATTCAAGATAATAGCCTTGCTGTTGTTGCTCATTAAACAGCTGCTGCCAATTCGCATATTTCATCTCATACCTACCTATAACCCCTAAACCAATCTACAATTATTTAACAACACATTACTAAAGATGCCTAAATGCAAATTGAAAAGCTCAAAATAACTCAAACTGGGTTTACGCTTATTGAACTGGTTGTCGTCATTATTATACTGGCTATTTTAGCCGTCATCGCTTTGCCTAAGTTTATCAACCTTCAACAAGATGCGCATGTGGCAAATGTAAAAGCCACTGGCGGCAGCTTCGCAACCGGTATCAGCCTCGCGCATATAAAATGGGCTGCGTTAGGCTATTCAGGCCCTGCTGATAATCTGCCAATATTTGAAAATGCCGGTACTGATGGCCAATTAGATATTAATGAGTGGGGATATCCAGCACAAAACTGGCCTCCGTTTGAGCCATCACCAAGGCTAAACAACGTCGCTGATTGTATATCGGTATGGGAAACCGTACTACAAGATGCCCCCAGTGTTTCCACCACTGCCGATGAAAACGTATCAGATTACCAAGCCACCTATATAAATCCTGATCAATGTCGCTATTTTTATAACTCTCTAACGACTTTATCTATTTACTATGACTCTCGAAATGGTCAAGTGATCACTGACTCTGACCCAGACAGTTAAAATGACGTTATTGCTTAATAATTGGATCGAATCCGCAAACTCAATGGTTTTTTACCTGAATTTAAGTTTTAAAGTGGGTAAACTAATTGCAATTAAACCAGTACTAAAAAGTGGAAAATATGTCAGAAGAAAAAACTGAAACAACAATGTACCAAATTGCTGATCAATTTATCGCGCTAGCAAACCAACTTAGCCAGCAAGAAAACGATATTGGCAAAGTCGGTACTGCCCTTCGCTTTGCTGCAGCACGTTACAATGCATTTGAAGCTGCAATTAAGTCTTCAAATTTAGAAGCTGAAAAAGATAATGCCTTAGAGTGGTTTTCTGAGGAGTTCAAAGGAATGTTAAGTGAAAACTTAAATGACCATATAAAGAACCCACCAGGAAGCCAGCAGGCATCAGAAGAGGACGTTGTAGAGAAAGACGATTCAGTACAAGTATTTAAGAACTAACAACTGCTTTCACCAAAAAAAGCCATCGCAAGATGGCTTTTTTGTTCTCTCTATCTGTAATAAATACTATTTAAAATAGATTTATCAACACCCGAACTGCCAGCAAGATAAGTACCACACCCGATAACTTATCAATCAATGCCGCTTTGTTTCGTAACCGATTTAAGATCGGCCCATGGGATAACACCACGGCAATAAGGGTGTACCAAAGCCCATCAACAACCAAGGGCGTTAGCACAATAACGGTTTGACCTGCCATGGTTTCAGCTGCAAGCACAAACTGACTAAATAATGCTAAAAAGAATAATAAAATCTTTGGGTTAAATAATGATATCGCTAAACCGTCTCTTGCAGCCTCAAGTAAAGATGCTGGCACTCCTGCTTGTAGCTTTTGCTCCATACCACCTTTAGAGTTTAGTGCTTGAAACCCCATCCAGGCCAAATAAAGCGCCCCCAGAATCGCAATACCGTTAAACACAATTGGCGACTTTTCTAGCACCACTGCAAGCCCTAATAAGGTCACCAAAGCATAAACACCAATACCTATTGAATGTGCCCAGGCACAAACAACACCATGTAATCGCCCACCAGATAAAGTATGTTTTAACACCATAGCTAAACTAGGACCTGGAGACATGGCTCCTAAACAACAGATAGCTAATAGACCTAACCACGTACTAAACGCCATTTTGTTTCCCAAATCATTAATGAGTGAATATTCTTACAATTAAATACAGATGATTATATTCATTTAATTATCTGCAGTTTAATAAAGGCGTAACGTTACCATGAATGACCACTGACAACATGGGTTTAACCTCAAATTAAGTAAAACTTGATATAGTCGCCTATATCTTCTGCATAATTAACTGAGAACACATCCTATGGCCTTATTGCTGCCAATATTACTTGGATTACTACTAACCGGTATCGGTTTACTGATTATCCTAAAAATAAAAGGGAATAATATTCCTACTGCGATCATCGTGTTACTTAGTTTTATGACCTTATGTTTTGGCGGGGTGTATGCTTTTTTACACAAAGATGAAGATTACAATGCTTATAAACGCTTGCAGTGGCAAACGCTTAACCCAAGCCAAATAGCGCCTTTAGTTGAGCAAGGCTATACTGTATTTGTGGATGTATACGCGGACTGGTGCTTGCCTTGTCGAACCAACCAAGCCAATGTCACCCATAGAGAAAAAGTCGTTAATGTACTTACTGCAGATAATATCATTTTAATGCAAGGCAATTGGACTGAACCTAATGCACTTATCGAAACCTATGTAACCAATGAAGGCGGCATGGGTACGCCATTCAATAAAGTTTACGGCCCTAAGTACCCACAAGGGGTTAAGCTGCCAACAGTGCTCACCATTGAATCATTGTTTGATACTTTAGATGCGGTTAACTGATTCGATTAGTGTTTAGCAAGTTCAACTCAATAAATTTATCGCAAAAAAAAGACTGCAGATGCAGTCTTTCTTGTTCAAGTTAAACGCTTAAAAGCTGTAAGTTAACTTACCGTAGTAGAAGCCACCGTTATAATCGAATGGACCACTTTCATAGTAAACTGCACCTAGAGCACCTAAAGTACCGTCTTTAAGCTTTTGAGCTTCTTGGTCGAAGATATTATTCGCACCCACTGAAATAGTTAATGCATCAACTACCGTATAACTCACTTCAAGGTCAACAGTGAAAGCAGAATCTGCCGTTTCAGAACCCCAATCAGACGTATCATCAGCATGGGTTGCATAGTATTCACCAAAGTAATTACCACGTAACGATACGTTTAAATCGTCCCAGGTTTGATTCCACGTTAAGGTCGCACGATGAGCAGGAATACCATCTTCTAAACGACGCACTTTACCTTCGTCAGTAGTATCTGGATCAAACTTATCAACATTTGTATCCGTCCAGCCATAGGCAAGACTGAACATTGAGTCACCAGACATCAGCTCTGTTTCATACGAACCCACAATATCAATACCTTGAGTTGTAGTATCAAAGTCATTGGTATAATAAGTAACCGCCGAAATTAACTCAGGAAACTCTACTCCCGCCGCTCTTAACGCATCATAATCATCCGCTTGTACTTCAATTTGACTTGACTGCGCCAGACGACCTGTCACTTCAATATTGTAGTAATCAACCGTTAAGAAAAAGTCTTCATACTCAAATACCGTACCTAACGCATAGCTGATGGATTCTTCCGGTTCTAAAACTTCACCACCATAAAATGCCGCTAATGGATCCGTTGGTGGAGCAATAAATGTCTGGATCAAATCACCGTTTACAATCGAGGTTTGAGTGTTAACCACATTCTCTTGACCGACTGTTGGCGCTCTAAACCCAGTGCTGTGTGAGCCACGAATTGACAAGTAATCATTCACTGAATATTGGGTTGAAATCTTATAATTTAAGGTATCGCCGAAAGTAGAAAAGTCCTCATAACGCAGCGCTAAACCCAATAACCAATCATCAGTTAAATACGCTTCAACATCGGCATAAATACCAATATTGGTTCGAGAGTTTTTACCCGCAGCTTCAGGACCAAAACCTTTAAAGCCATGGGAACCAATATTGAAACCTTGATCTGCGTATGGGCCAGCTAACCAAGAAGCTTCTTCACCTTGAGTAATTTCAAATGACTCTTCACGCCACTCAAAACCCGTTGCAAAGCTAATATCTTCAATTGAGCCAATGGTGAAATAACGCGAGAAGTCGAGGTTGACTGTGGTTTCAACTTGCTCGTAAGCACCGGTATCAAAATCAGTTTGAGTATCTTCAGGGTTAGCCGCTAAACCTAAAGAAGGGTTAAGCGAGTTCCTTAAGCTAAAACTTGCTTTGTTGGCACCGGTACCTGCACTGGCATCATAAGCCCACTCACCAAATTCGCCTTCAAAACCTAAGAAGAAAGACATATCTTCAATGGTCCCAGCAAATTGAGGGGTATAACCACCTGGGCGCACTTGGTTCATTGAGAAACAGTTAGGATCTGCAACCATTGCTGCATATTCAGGGGTATCAAGTACATTAGGTACATTTGCAGGCACAACATCACATGTTGATGGATCGCCATTTACTGCCCCCACTAGCAAGGTTTCGCCGCCATCAAGGGAGTAAACATTGCCACGGTTATGGGGGTTACGGTAATAGAAGCCACCCACAGCATCTCTTGACGATACGTTACCAAATGCATAAAGGCTGTGCTTGTCATTAAAGTCAAAGCCAAGATTCGCAAATACAGTGTAATCATCTTTAATTTCTGGGTTACCCCATATTTGGGCAGGATCATTAACGAATGTGTTTCCTCCCGCAATTAAACCCGCAGCATCAGGGCGCTGTACACTGCGACTGGTTGCATCAGCAGTTTTGTATTGCGCACTAATATTAACGAAGCCAGCATCTGTTAACGGCAATCCGATGTTGCCATCCACGGTTGTCGTTGCACCATCGCCTTCATAATATTCACCGTGAGAAACAGAGACAGAGCCACCTTCAGCGCTATCTTTTAATTGGAAGTTCATTACACCTGCAATGGCATCAGAACCATATTGCGCCGCGGCGCCATCACGCAGCACTTCAACTTGCTTTAACGCAATACTTGGAATCACCGAAATGTCAGGCCCTTGAGCACCATCATTTATGCCACCTCCTTGGAATGCAATGACAGACGCACGATGACGTCGCTTACCATTAACAAGGATTAAAGTACTGTCTGAAGGCAATCCACGTAAATTGACTGGGCGTACAAGGGTTGCAGCATCACTAATCGGCTGAGCGCGCGAGTTAAATGATGGTACTGAGGTGACCAACATATCAATCATGTCGGTAGAGCCATTCTTCCTTAAATCATCAGCGCTAATGATATCGATAGGTACAGGGGACTCACCCACTGAACGAGGTGCAGCGCGGCTACCTACAACAGCAATTTTTTCTACATTGTCTGCAACTTCTTCCGCAGCTGCGACTTGAGTAGACATGACTGAACCAGTCAATGCTACTGTAATTGCGAGGCTTAATGAGCTAAAGCCAAACTTGGTTGTTTTCTTTAGATTGGTCATCATGTGGTCTCTTTATTTATTATATTTTTGCTTGTGACTCATTTTTATTCATAAACATATGATTAAAAATCGTCTCTCCCAAAATGAAATACATCATCTCGGTTACATTTCTATAACAAATGCAAGCTAATTGCGAACAATTTCGATTACCTCTCAAAATAATCTACGCATTTCGAGGTAATAACAGAGTAAAAGACTAAAACACTAACTAAATGAATAGCAAGGCAGTTGATAACGCTGACTTTATACTTACAAACCAATTAACCATGAGGCTCAAGAACACCTTTCTAGTTCAAAAAACCATCAAAACTGAACGAATAGATAATGCTAACCATCAGCCATTATAGAGCAAAAACTCCATACTTTTTAATACTATAATTTTACAAAGCTATAGAATGTTGTTGACCTGTTAACTAAAACCACTCTAATCTAAACGCCTGTTTGAAATGCAGCAAAAAAAACAACAAAGGGCATAAGCATGGGGTATGACGCAGATAAAGAACTCAATCTACAGCAATATGATTCATTGGTAGATTTGATCGAACAAACTTGCCAACGTTATGGGGATAATGTGGCTTATGCTTGTTTGGGGAAACAAACCACCTTTAAAGAACTCGAACTTGCTTCACGTCAGTTTGCCGCCTACATGCAAAACCATAGTCAGCTAAAACCTGGGGATCGCATCGCGATTCAGTTGCCAAATATCACTCAATTTGTGATTGCCGCATACGGTGCAATTCGTGCGGGGCTAATCATAGTCAACACTAACCCGCTGTATACTGAACGTGAGCTAATCCATCAGTTTAATGATTCCGGCGCAAAAGCCTTGGTGGTGTTATCTAACTTATTACCCACATTAAATAATGTAGTTGCGAAAACTGATATTGAATTAGTCATCAGCACCCATGCACTGGATTTAATTAATCCTCAGCCTCAAGCCGACACCCCTTTTGCAAAAGTCGAATTTAACCACATGCTCGCCTTAGGTGAACAATCAAGCTTTAGTCCTTACAAACCTCAGCAAGAAGATCTAGCCGCGCTGCAATACACTGGCGGCACCACGGGCTTATCAAAAGGTGCCATGCTAAGCCATCGCAATATGTTGGCTAACTCAGGCCAAGTAAAATCGCGTATTGCCAGCACTATGACTGAAGGCAAGGACATTTTTGTCGCGCCGTTACCGATTTATCATATCTATGCCTTTATGGTGAATTTAGTCCTGTATTTTGAATCTGGCAGCTGCTCAGTGCTAATCCCTAACCCACGCGATATTGCAGGCTTAATAAAGACTATGGCCAGTTATCCGTTTACTGGCTTTGCAGGGCTTAATACTTTATTTGTTGGCCTATGCCACCAACCAGAATTTCAAGCATTGGATTTTAGTAAGTTAACCATTACGCTCTCTGGCGGCACAGCACTGACAAGTGCTGCGGCAAATATTTGGCAAAAAACTACTGGCAGTATGATATCTGAGGGTTATGGCTTATCAGAAACCGCCCCGGTAGTGAGCTTAAATGCGCCGGGTTACCAAAAGTTAGGCACTATTGGTAAACCTGTATTGGCCACCGAGGTTAAAATATTAGATATAAACGATGAAGAAGTGCCATTAGGTGAAGCTGGCGAACTTGCAGTTAAAGGCCCACAAGTGATGCAAGGCTATTGGCAAAAGCCTGAAGAAACCGCCAAAGTCATGACCCGTAACGGTTATTTTAAAACCGGCGATATTGCAGTCGCTACTGAAGATGGTTTTCACAAAATAGTCGATCGCAAAAAAGACATGATTATCGTTTCAGGTTTTAATGTTTATCCCAATGAAGTGGAAGATATTTTATCCCAAAACGAATTAGTGCTTGAGTGCGCGGTAGTCGGTGTCGAAGATGAAAAATCCGGTGAAGCAGTTAAAGCAGTGATCGTTTTAAAAGATCCCTCAATTGATGAAGCGCAAACCAAACAGCAAATTTCAGATTATTGCCGCAGCCAATTAACAGCCTATAAAATTCCACGCATTATTGAGTTTACCGAGCAACTGCCGAAAAGCACTGTGGGTAAAATCTTACGCCGCGAGTTAAGAAAGTAGCAGTCCACGGTATATGATTTAAAAGAAATATCATTCGTAACAACATCAAAAATGCCTTCACAATTGAAGGCATTTTTTTATCGCTGGCTAAACTGAAAATAGTCAGCGCTAAGCAGATTCTTGCCCTATGTCAATGTCAGCGAGTAATTGCAAGCTGGCAAACGCGTTATAAATTTCACTTGTATGCATTAGCTCTTGGTGTGTGCCCACAGCAACGACTTGGCCTTTTTCTAACACCACAATTCTGTCGGCATTAATCACTGTGGCTAATCGATGGGCAATGATCAAGGTGGTTCTGCCCTGCATCAGATTATCTAAACCTTGCTTTACATACACTTCACTCACCGCATCTAGGGCACTGGTGGCTTCATCTAATAATAGAATAGGTCTGTCTGCCAATATGGCTCTGGCAATGGCAATGCGCTGTTTTTGACCACCTGAGAGCTTAACGCCTCTCTCACCTAAATAGGTATGATAGCCGTCAGGTAACTCATTAATAAATTCATCAGCTTTAGCTGTTTTACAAGCGTTAATAACCTCATCTTCGCTGGCATCAACCCGGCCATAGCGAACATTTTCAAGTACGTTAGTGGCGAAAATAACTGAGTCTTGTGGCACTAATGCATACTGCTCGCGTAATTGGTTTAAGCTCAACTGCGAGATATCAAATCCATCTAACTTAACAGCGCCTGAGCGAGGTTGATAAAAACGTAGCAGCAATTCAAATAAGGTACTTTTACCGGCGCCGCTTTCTCCTACCAACGCAACTCTTTCACCCGCCTTAATCTGTAAATCAATGCCTTTAATGACATCATCGGCAACACTAGGGTAAGCAAAACGTAACTGCTCTAGACTCAGTTGGCCTTTAACCTCATCAGGGAGCATCTGAGGCGTTGTAACTTGTGGTAAATCAATAGGAGTGTTCACTAACTCAACTAATCGCTCTGCAGCGCCTGAGGCGCGCTGAATTTCACTGAACACTTCACTAATGGTGGCCACTGCACCTGCTGCCATTACCGCATAAAACATAAAGGCGGATAATTCACCAGCGGTAATATTTTGCGCCATCACATCTTGCGCCCCAACCCACAGCACCAAGGCAATAGCGGCAATACTTAAAAACATTACTGAAGATATTAAAATAGAGCGATAGAGAATACGGCTTTTAGCCGCGGTCATCACAGCTTCAACTTGCTCATTGAACACGTAGCGATCTTTACTTTCATGGCCGTAGGCTTGCACGGTATGAATTTCATGGAGGGTTTCATCGATATACGCCCCCAGATCGCCCACTTTATCTTGGCTGGTACGTGAATACTGACGCACTTTTTTACCAAGAAAAATAACCGGAACAAACACCATAGGCACAGCCAGTAACACTAAGCCCGTTAACTTAATACTGGTCAGCGCCATCATCACTATAGCGCCGAGCACGGTAACACTTGAGCGAAACGCCATCGACAAACTACTGCCCACCACACTTTGCAATAACGTGCTGTCAGCGGTAAAGCGTGAAATCACTTCACCAGTGCGCTGCTCGGCAAAAAATGCCGGCGATAATGACAATAAATGGTTATATACTTTCAAGCGAATATCAGCGATAACCCGCTCACCTAGCCAAGTCATTAAGTAAAAGCGACAAAAGACCGCCGTGCCACTTACTGCGGTTATCACTAATATAAACAAGACGATTTCATTGAGCCGGCCAGCGTTATCAGCCACAAAGCCTTCATCGACCATCATCTTCACTCCTTGGCCTAATGATAACCAAGCAAATGAGCCGATAAATAAAAAGATAATTGCCGCTACCACTCTCATTCGATAAGGCTTAAGAAATGTCATAATCCACGGCAATACTGGAAATGCTTGTTTAGACGATGGCTTTTGTTCAAGTGGCTGTGAAGGCGAGTCAGTAGTCAAAATAGATACCAATAAAAACTAAGTAGCCAAATAGTACCAATAAACAATCAAGCAGATGAAGATAAATATAGCATTGACAATACTGAGCCAATTATTGAACTCAGCATTGTTGCAAAATGGTGCAGGGTTTTACTATTGCTTGCAGTAAAACAAAACAGTAGATTAGCTCAAGCTGTTACTGTCGATGGTTTTCAGTGAGCGTAAAAATATCCCTAAGCCGCCAACACTCAGCACTAAGATAACAATTAATTCGAACGCGCTCATTTGGGTAAAGCGAAAATTAATTGAGCTAATCACGCCGAAGATAAGCGCAACCAGTGAGCCAAAGGTTAGGATCCAGCCAAAAATATTTTTGGCATTGTAAAACATCAAACCTACTCCAAACATAAATGGGATCATGATCATGCCACTGGTCAGGTTCATACCGCCCATTCTGTATAGACTATGCCCCATACCAAATGAACTGGTGATTTTAATGGCATTCAGTAGCATATAAAAACCACCGCACATCATAATCAAACCAATAAAAAATGACCCAATTCCACCTGACGTTCCACCTGCACCTTTCATACAATTCCTTTGTAAATGTTAATGTTATTAGCGCGTTGAGCTTAATCTATTGCCTATGTAATCTAGCATCAGTCACCTTGGCGCTGCAAACCTTATCAGCCTATGTCGAACAAATACGCCACAGGGCAATTTGGGTGTAAGGCGTCATCATTTTAGATATGGCGATTAAACGGGGCGATTAACTGCAGATAAGCCCTGAGTTCCTCTCGCACAATAAACGCTTATCTGCGATAATTATCGGCTATTTTGATGATGTTGATGACAGGTAATTATAATGACGGCAAACCAATTCTCATGTGAAGGAATTGAGTTAACACTTTTTCGCTATCCAAAGCAGCAAGAGTCCAACCTGCAAGCTTGGGATGCCGCCGATGAACACCTGATAAAACATATTATTGAGTCAAGCCAGATTCAGTCAAACACGAGCCCAGTTAATACCGCCATCATTAATGATAATTTTGGGGCGCTGCAATGCGGCCTTGTTGCGATTGAGCCAAGCTGGCCTTTATTTGTGGAAACCGACGCGAAAACCAGTTTACTGGGGGCTGAGTTAAACTTAGCAGCCAATCAACTGCCATCAGATAATATCCAGCGTTTTCATAGCCGTGAGCTATTACCTGACATCTTGCAGCTAGTGTTAATGAAGCTGCCAAAAAACCTCAGTTATTTTGCTCATCAATTGCAGCGCTTATCTCAGGTTTTACCAAAAGGTACTCAGGTACTCATTGGCGCTAAAGCAAAAACCATCAATAAAGCGATTTTAGCCGTCATTGAGAAAAATTTAGGCGCTGCTAATGCTAGCTTAACTTGGAAGAAAACCCGCGTAATCACTTGTATTGCTGACGGTAATAAACGCCAACTTCCACAAGCTGTCAACTGGCCTGTTGATGAGTTATCACTTAACATCAGTAACTTAAGCAATGTATTTGCCGCTAACAAGCTCGATATTGGTGCTCGTATCATGCTAGATAACTTGCCAGAAGGTGAGTTTAATACCGTTATAGATCTTGGTTGTGGTAATGGTATTTTAGGCCTGCGAGCCGGACAACTTTACCCGCAAGCAACTATCCACTTTGTAGACGACTCAGAAATGGCCGTTGCATCGAGTCGTCACAATTGGCAAGCAAATGGCTTTGCTCGTGAAAAAGCGCAGTTTCATTGGGATGATTGTTTAACCCACTTAGATGCTGAAATGGTGGCTGATTTGGTGTTGTGTAACCCTCCTTTTCACCAGGGGGAAGCAATAACCGATCACATTGCATGGCAGATGTTTGTTGATGCCCGTAAACGTTTAGCCCCTGGCGGCATGTTACAAGTCGTGGGCAATCGGCATTTGGCTTACCATGTAAAATTGAAGCGTTTATTTAAAAACTGCAACACTGTGGCGTCAAATGGTAAGTTTGTTATTTTACAAGCAATTAAGTAAACCCTGCCAGACTCAACCTTTGTTCAAGCTTCGATTAAGCCTTTAACTTAAAGGCTTAATCGCGCTAACAGTTAAACGACTCATTCTGGCTAATCAGTGCAGTTAATCTGTGCCGCTAATCTGTGTTAGTCATATCAGGCCCTAGTTTCAATACTTCTCCCCCACAGATACTTTACTCGGCCGAGTCAAAACAGTTAACCGCCAAGACGAGCATTACCACTTAAGTTGTTACTCATGTAAGTTTATTACCAGCTGTAACAATCGAGCTTACCATAACGGCTAATGATCGAAGACTGGCTATAAAATAAAGCGCCTAATAAATCGATATTGATATGACACCCTATAGCAAATTATAACGCTATTAACTAACCCGAGACGCTATTATTCAAGCTAATAAGCTGCCACCAGCCCCTAAATAAAAGCTTAGATAAGGCAATTAAATTGGTAATAACACCAGAAGAAAATTGGTATACCAACAGAATAGCTAGATGATCTCCGTAACCAACGCCAAAAATACAAACAAATATCATTCTCAGAAAATTTATTACAATTTAGTAACAAAAAACTTTTAAGATAGCAACGTAATTACATACTTTTTAAGCACCTATCATCACTTTTTCACTGTAAATCAATAAAAGCTTATCCCGAAGGTTTAATATAATGTCCAATAAACTGACAATCCTTGTTAATTGATAAGGTAAAATATCACCAGGGTTAGACTCTAGACCAACTCGGCTTAAGTCATTAAATTAGTGATTTGAATTAGCGATTTGAATTAGCGATAAGAGTAAAAAAGACAACCTTTAACCGCAGCCCTTGCTTTGGCCGCTGATTTTGTACAAAAAACAAACAGAATTCTCTACAACCATAAAAAAAGGACGCTTAGCGTCCTTTAAAGTGTGTATTGATGGTTAACTTAATCTGTTAACCAAGTTATCAATTGAATATAAATCACGCTTCTCACTGTTTTTACGTTTCACTTCTTCAAGTGATTTAGCCTCAACAGTATCAAACAATACATTAATCAAGCGATTAAAGTGTTTGTGCATAGCTGCACGCGCCTCTGAAGCATCTGCTGCGGCGAGAGCCTCATAAATGGCAGTATGTTCATCTAAGGTCTTCTGGTTGTCTTTGCTACAAACGCTATCATAGTCGTCAATAATTTTTGGACTTGATGCCCGCAGTGCCCACAAGCTTTCAAACATTTTGATTAATGCACCGTTACGAGTAGAGTTAGCGATGATGTTATGAAACATTTGATCTGCTTCTTCTACATAAGACTTATTTTCCATCATAATCAATGTCTTATTTAACTCTACCAATTCTTCTTCGGTAATAGTATTTGCTGCAAGTGCAGCTATCTCACCTTCAACAAGTGCTCTAGCCTGGGTTAATTCAAAGGCGTTGATTTTGTTTTTTAGCTGGGACTGATTGACTGATTGTAAGACGTAAACACCCGAACCCGTTTTAACTTCAATTTTCTCTCGCACTTCCAGTGCAATAATCGCCTCACGAATGGTTGGACGACTAACATCAAACTTTTCAGCTAGCTCCCTTTCTGGAGGTAAACGACTACCAGGTACATATTCGCCGCGAGTAATAGACGCTTCAATCTCTTCTACGATGCGCCAAAACATACGTCTATTTTTCATGTTTGGTCCTTCAATATTTTAAAAAATAACAATTTGCATAACCTACATCATATCGATTTAGTAATTCAACGCAAAGCCTATTTATCAGTTTAGAGTGCAATTCAGCAATCATACAAGTAGTAATCATTGTTACCTTAATGTTATTGGTAATAACAAAAAAGTAAAGCCAATTTAATATTGGTAACACAAAATGGTTGACACGCACCATGACCATTGGTTAGTTTCTATGCAGCGAAAGGTTGTATTTAAAGATCATGTTTAAAGGATTGTGTTCGCATTTAAATACAATATTTTATCTGGGGAGATAAACGTGAAACTTAATAAAATAAGCGACGCATTAAGGTTAAGTAAGCTTAACTGGCAGCCAAAATATTGTGCCTGATGCAAATCTATTTGGTTTCTCACCACAAGTGGCATCTGCGTCAGTGTATTGGGAAGGTGATTGGGCAACATTCAGAGTACTTTATAAGTACCGAGAATCGTATTTCCAACCTAATAACTTGCCGTTTCCAGATAGTTCAAACCGTTATGTGCAAGACTCTGATTACTTATCTGTATCACTTAAAGCGCTAAACCTGCTAGACGAGCCACAAATCATGACTCGTGGTAATGACACCACAGTTTCTGACTACTCTCGTTCAGGGCCTAAGTACTTCCTTGGCGCGAAAGTTAAGTTTTAATCCGCATTAGAAACTTAGCATTGGCACTCCTACCCCACTATTGAGCTAGGAGTTTATTTACGATTAAAACAACACTAAAACTCAGTATAAAAATAACAATGAGCGTACTAATGCAATATCAATATTTACCTAGCAAGGATAAAAACTTAAAACATATTGCTCTTATGCTGTGTCTATCGGCATTAAGCCCTTTCTTATCGCTCAATGCAGCCACTTACACAGTGAAGACGCCTGTGGAATATAACCAAACAATAAAAAATATTGTCGCAGGTGATGAAATCATCTTGGCTGACGGTATTTGGCAAGACTTTGAAATCAACTTTAGCGGTCAAGGCACAAAAGCGGCCCCCATCACACTGTCAGCGCAAACCAAAGGCAAAGTCATATTATCAGGACAATCTAATTTGCGTTTATCTGGCCAGTATTTACATGTAAGCGGCTTAGTATTTAAAAATGGCTACAGTCCAAGCCGTGAAGTGATTGCCTTTAGAAGCAGTGATGATGATTTTGCTAATCATTCGCGAGTATCTGAAGTGGTCATCGACAACTTCAATAAGCCAGAGCGATTTGATTCTGATCAGTGGGTGGCGCTGTATGGTAAAAATAACCGCTTCGACCACAATCATTTAGTGGGTAAGCGTAATAAAGGCGTGACCTTAACGGTGCGATTAAAATCGCCGTTAAGTCAGCAAAATAATCATCAGATTGATCATAACTACTTTGGTCCTCGGCCAACCTTGGGATCCAATGGCGGTGAAACAATCCGCATTGGCACTAGCCATCATTCCATGTCGGCATCGCAAACTGTCATCGAAAATAACTACTTTGACCGCTGTGATGGCGAAGTAGAAATCATCTCCGTTAAGTCCGGCAACAACACCATTCGTAACAACACCTTTTTTGCATCCCGCGGCACCTTAACCCTACGTCATGGTAATGCTAACCAAATAAGCAGCAATGTATTTTTAGGTAATGGCGTAGAGCACACTGGCGGCGTTCGGGTGATCAATCGCGATCAAATCGTCACCAACAACTACTTTGAAGGCTTAACGGGTTATCGCTTTGGCAGTGGCTTCACCATTATGAATGGCGTACCTAACTCGCCTTTAAATCGTTATCACCAAGTGGTTAATGCCAATATTAATCACAACAGTTTTATTGATGTAAACCATATTCATTTAGCTGCAGGTAGCGATGCTGAACGCTCTGCTGCGCCGCTAGAAACTCAGTTTTCAAAAAACCTGTTAGTTAATCGCAATCAACTATCACCGTTCGCCATATTTGATGATATTTCAGGGATAAGCTTTACTAACAACGTTTCTAATAAGCTTAACAATAACAGCATTACTCAAGGCATTGATGCGCAATCGATTAAACTAGTGCGGGCTGAAAATGGCCTGTTATATCCAAGCAATAACGCCTTAAGCGCCTATGGCATATCGACCTCACTCACTCCCACTTTAAAAAGCGCAACTGGCGTGAGTTGGTATCCGAAAACAGAACCAGAAATCGCCTTTGATTCAGGTAACCAAATCGCAGTTTCAACCGCGCAAGAGCTTAAGCAAGCCGTTAACCATGCAAGCGCTGGCGATGTTATCGCACTCAATAACGGCGAATATCAGCTTGAACAAGTGTTACTTATCAATAAGCCGCTCACCATCAAGGCACGAGTAAAGCAACAAGCCAAACTGAGTTTTAGCCAATCCAGCCTATTTGAAATTCAAAATAACGGCAGTTTAAAGCTCGATGGTTTAGTCATTAGCGGTAAAAATAGTACCAATATTGCAGGTAACGATATTGCAGCTAACGATGTTGCAGAAAACAGTGTGGTAAAAACCACCAGCTCCGGCATGTTAACCAATTATCGATTCAGCTTATTAAATAGTGAAATCAAACAACTTGATAACCAGCCTTCATTTCACTTTTTTGACTCAGGTGCGCGAGCTTTTGCCAATAATATTGTCATTAGCAATAATCACTTTATCAATATCAGCGGTGATATTTTAAGGCTCAATAAAGAGACTGATGATAAAGGCATTTATAACGCTGAGTATGTACAAGTAAACAACAATCAGTTTGAGCATATTCAAGGCTCACTGGTTAATTTATATCGCGGCGGTAAAGACGAAAGTACCTTCGGCCCTCACCTTACATTTGTGAATAATCACATCAATCAGGTTGGCCTTGGAAAACGTAATCCCTTCAAAGCCAGCTTATACCTTCATGGCGTGCAAGTGACCGATATGGCTAATAATCAATTTACTGACAGTGCCGCAGTCAAAATAGAACACACCACAGGTGACCCCGTCACTCAACTCAGTCATAACCAATTTACTCATACGCTACTACCAACCATTAGCGCGCTTTATGAAAACCCTAAATTTATCCATAAAAAACCAATAACTAAAAATAAGCAGTAGGAGTCACAATGAAACAGAGCGAACATTTTTCATTTGGAAATGAAACAGAAATTGAAGACATTGGCGGCGGTTTAAAGCGTCAAATGCTTGGGTTTAATCAAGAGCTAATGGCAGTAAAAATTTGGTTTGAGAAAGGAGCCATTGGTTACAATCATGCCCACAGACACTCACAAGTTTCATACGTTGTGGAAGGTGAATTTCACTTTAATATCGATGGCGTCACTAAAATTCTAAGAGCGGGTGATAGCTGTATGATCCCGCCTCATGCAGACCATGGGGCCACTTGCCCAACAGGCGGTATTTTAATTGATACCTTTAGTCCCGCAAGAGAAGATTTCATTGAGGGACTAAAATGAAAATAAGAAACTTACGCTGGTGGGTGATTCTACTCATCGCATTAGCTACGGTAATTAATTATATCGACCGTTCAGCGCTAAGCGTGCTTTGGCCTGATATTGTTGAAGATATATTTCCTAATGAAACCGCACTAGAGCGCAAACAGATCTATGCCAATATTTCTATTGTATTCATATTATCTTATGCCTTTGGTCAGGCGATATTTGGTAAAATATTTGACTGGATTGGTACCCGACTAGGCTTTGTGCTCTCAATTGGGGTGTGGTCGATTGCAACAGCTGCACATGCATTCGCACAGGGTATGCTGAGCTTCAGTATCTTTAGAGCAATTCTAGGTCTGGCTGAGGCTGGTAACTGGCCAGGCGCAGCTAAAAGTAACGCTGATTGGTTTCCTACAAAGGAGCGCGCTTTAGCCCAAGGCATTTTTAACTCAGGTGCTGCTATTGGCGGCATTATATCGATTCCACTTATCGCTTATATGACCGTTTATTTTAGCTGGCAAATGGTCTTCGTTGTCATTGGTTTGGTCGGTTTATTATGGTTAATCCCTTGGATTATCTTAGTTAAAGCACCGCCTAAGTCTCACCCTTGGATTACCGAGGAGGAGCGACAATACATTTTAACAGGTCAGAAATGCACTAACGCTGACGATGAAGTTGATGCAAAAGAATATAACCCGACCACCACAGAGCTACTTTCTCATAAGCAAAGTTGGGGGGTGATTATTGCGTCTGCAGCAATCGATCCTATCTGGTGGTTGTTTGTTTTCTGGATCCCTATTTACCTCAATGAAGTGTACGCCATGGATGTTAAGTCTATTGGGATATACGGCTGGGTGCCTTATGTGGGAGCAATGCTTGGGGCATGGTTTGGTGGCTTACTGGCACAAAACCGTTTAAAAGCAGGTTGGGATACCAATAAAACCCGTAAGCTGACGATTACCTTAGGTTGTTTGATTATGTTGCCATCGCTTTTATCTATGGCAAACCCAGGTGGGCCAACGACCGCGGTAATGATCATGGCGGTGATCTTGTTCGGCTTTCAAACGGCTATTGGTAATGTACAAACACTGCCCAGTGATTTATTTGGGAAAAAAGCTGTGGGTACACTAGCAGGAGTTTCAGGAATGGCTGCCAAGCTAGGGGCATTAGGGTTAACAGCGTTAGTGCCCTATTTAACGGCTGACGGTAACTACACGCCAGCATTTGTTATTGGTGCATCTTTAGCTCTCATTGCCATTGCTGCGGTGTGGATATTGATCCCCAGAATTGAGCCTGTTAGCCCCAAAAGCAAATAGCCTCAACTCAAGATAGATTAACAACGATTTAGCATTACATTATCTAGCAATAAACCTTATGTTCTGAGCAAACATAAAGTGACTAGTTAATTGTCGCTGGGGCTGAACCCAAATAGCCCTTTTTTATTTGGTGAGACCTACTTTTCATGTACTCAACCCCTTCCGAGTATCTGTTAAGTAGGTTAAACCTTCGTTATTGGCTATTACCTTTAGTGATTATGATACTCTTCGCTCAAGGTTTTTACGCTATCAACCTTAGTATTGAGCTTCAAATCAACTTGAGCCGGCGGCGACAATAACACCGCTAATCTTTGCTTTAATGTTAACCCCGCCATAGTCACTTCCTTAAACATGTCTCGCCACTCAGCAAAGCTCACGATTATAGGATTAAAACTATTAACCGGCTTGGTAATACCATAAATCACCGTGTCATTTTCAGGCTCAAAGGTGTTAAATAACTTATCCCAAATGATCAGCACGCCTGCATAATTTTTATCAATATATTGTGGGTTACGGCCATGGTGCACCCGATGATGTGACGGCGTATTAAAAATAAGCTCAAGCGGGCCAAGAGATTTAATCGCTTGGGTATGCACAAAAAACTGTAACCCCAAATTAAGCAGTACTACAAATACCACCCAATTGGGGTCAAACCCAATCACCACCAATGGCAGCCAAAACAGCCACATTCCCGCTAAGGGGTAAAGCAAACTCTGCCTAAAAGCAGTGCTGAAATTCATATTTTCAGAGCTATGGTGAACAACATGAGCCGCCCACATCCAGCGCACACGGTGGCTTGCGCGGTGAAACCAGTAATAACAGAAATCTTGGGCGATCATCAACGCAATAAAACTGCCAATTCCCATTTGAATATCAAGTAGCTTCCAATCAAATACCATCAGGTATAATTTTGCGATAAATAATCCGGCTAAAATGTCAGTTAGTTGATGCATTGCGGCAAGGCAAAAATTACACGCAACTTCCATAGGGGCGTACTTGGCTGATTCGGGTAACTTATTGGATCTAGTGCCTAGATACCACTCCAGTAAAATGCACAGGAAAAATAGTGGCGCCAGCACCAGTAGCAAGATCTCGGGGTGAGTGATCAGTGTATTCAAATCCATTGAAAACCTTCTTTATTTTTTATTATTGTATTTTATGAATCTATTTATAAATGCATTAACCCATTGGCGCTAACAGGCTTAGGTTCATTACCACTTTGCAAAATGATCTTCGGTTAATCCAAGTTGATTTTGTAACTGATGCACTCGGCCATTATTGTCGGTTATCTGGCCACTAAAATAACCAATATACTGCCTGAAATTACTTTTAAGAAACCCAAGGTTAATCTTCTCACTGCGACACTTTAATGCGCGAAAGCTTAAATCAATTTGGTTGTCGCCCCCGGTGATGTACCAATCATCGTCACTGCGCTGGCGATTAAACTCAAACCTTACCGCTGGCATAAAATGGCGTTCACCATTAATCCATAACACGTTCTCAGTGGCGCCTGTTTCATTAACGCCCGCGGCTAAGTTAAGCCCCAACACACCCGATTCAACTTGAGTATTGATTGACGCCCAGCGCCAGCTGGTTTCTCGGCGCATGTATCCGGCAGAAAAATCATAACTCGCTAAAGCCTGATTCAGCGGCTGCGGTTCATCATTGACCGTTAAACTGCCTGATACTTTTAAACCATTGTGTTTTTGGGTATAGGTCCAACCGTTATAGCCGGTTGGCGTGCATAAACTCATCGGCAAACTTAACATGGGCGCTGTTAATGTAAGCTCAGCCTGAATATTGTCTGCGGCGATATATAACTGCCAGACACCGTCTTTAATAACAAATTCAATCTGAGATTGGCGATGCTTAATGCGCGACTGACCATTTTTAGGTGACTGAGACAGTGACATACCCAGCGCTAACGGTTTTAAGGTTTGCGTCTGTGTTAAGCGATTTTTTTCTATGTCATAGAGGTAACAAAAACTGCTGCCAACATAGCGAATATCGGCAATAGCCACCCCAATGATATAACGAGGGGTAGTAATATTAATAAATTGAAATTGCTTAAAATCGACATGTTTTGCAAACCATGAACTGGGCTTATCCATGTCAGTAAAGTAACTAAATTGCTTAACACCAAGATCTGCGACAATGCCATCAAAATGCCCATATATAGGTTGGCCGTCATTTTTAATTAACGATTCTGGCGCTAATGCCGAAGTGGGTTGTCGATGATGTAAAGCCATTTAGCATCCAATGAATAATATGATTAGACTCTAACCTCTATACTTTCAGGGCTAAAGTCAATGGTTTGTTACCATGGGATATCACCACTAATCTCTCATCATCATGGCGAAATAATCCAGACTAATAAATGAACCAGTGAAACTGATTAACTCAGGTTATTGGGCTGGCAAGGCAGTAAAAATCTGTTATTCTGAGGCCATCATTTTTTACCGTTTTGTGACATGAAATCATTACCTTTGTTGTTATGCAGCTCGTTATTTCTTTCAGCTTGCGCCAGTTACACCCCGACCCATATTGCGCTTAACCCCAGTGTCCCCCAACCACTGAATCAAATCGACCAATATGCCACTGTTGCGGTAAACACCATTGATGTCCGCAAAGCTAACTTTATTGTTCGCTTTAATAAAGAAGGTGAAGCAGCAGAATTAATTAGCCCAAGTGAACCTATCAGGCAGCAACTGGACAATGTATTTAAGCAAGCCATGACCAAGGCGGGCTATCAAGTTGACCCTGCAGCGACCAATTCGGCTGAATTTCAATTAGATTATTTACTGACAGATGTCACCGAGTCGACTTTCGGTTTTGAGGCAAAGACGACATTAACCATCAATGTGGTCGCTAAAAATCAAACCCAAGAATTTACTAAGATATATAACGCTAAAGGTTTATTAAAGGGCCCATTTAGCCCAGATTACGCCACCCTTGAGCTGGATATGAATAAGCTCATCGATGAACTGACCAGCAAAATTATTAATGATGCTGAACTGCACCATTTCTTACAACAATAACCCAGGAAGAAGCCATGCTTAAGTGGATGTTAGCCAGCGTACTTGCATTATCAACCATGGTTGCTCAAGCAGCCGTGGATATTCAGCCCGATACGCTTTACCCAAAAGTTGAGTTTGATACCAGCATGGGCAAGGTCGTGGTTGAGCTAGATAGAACCCGTGCGCCACTCACTGTGGATAATTTTTTGACCTATGTGGTCAAAGGCGATTATGACAATACGATTTTTCATCGCGTCATTGCCGATTTTGTGGTTCAAGGTGGCGGATTAACCTCGGAGTTTGAAGAACTTCCATCGCTAGACCCTATCGTTAATGAATCCGGTAATGGTTTATCCAATGCTATGGGCACCATTGCTATGGCTCGCGATAACGACCCCCACTCTGCCACGCGTCAGTTTTACTTCAATGTAGGCGATAATAAAAACCTCAATCCTTCCAAGCGCCGTTGGGGTTATGCGGTATTTGGCGAAGTCGTAGAAGGAATGGCAGTACTGGAAGCCATGTCATATGTTCCAACTGGCCATAATGCCCAACTCAATTGGCCTGATGTGCCCGTTAAAGAAGTGAAATTGAATAAAGCGACACTACTGAAACGATAAACCTTATAAATTTCATGGTTATAGGTGACTCATTTACGTTACGTAAATTCATCAATTATTTAAAAAAGCGGCGTTAAATATACATTTAACGCCGCTTTTTTGTAGTTTTTTACAATGCCTAGCGATGATTATCTAGTCATAAATACTGAATTTCATTTTACTTTGTAAATCCGAGTGAATGTTCAAGATAACCAACTATACTTTAGTCTATCTTGTAACAAACCTTATTGGTCAATAAATGGAATTATAAGGACGCTTCTCATGCCAATTAAGATAACAACGCCAAAGACGATGACGCCCAATGATTTTATAGAAACCAAAGCCCCTCAACTGGCGTATTATGGAAAAGCCTTCTTAGATAACCAACTAGATCACCATGAAATCAAGCTCTACATGTGGGATGTATTGGAAGAGTGGCAAGCCGTCGACTTAGATAACCCTCCTGAAACTATGACTCCAACTGATACTGAAAAAGTATTTTGGCATTTATTGCACTGTTTTCATGAATGGCCAGCAATGGTTATCCGCGGTAATCAATATTTACGTCAACAAGTTCACGATTGCTGTGATTACATTAATAGCGGTGGTGAAGTACCTCAAGGTTGTGTTGGCATTAGACCCACTATTTAGTGGGTCTTTTTAGTTACAACACAGCTTGTTATAAGCGCTATGCTAATTACTTTTTTATTATTTGAATCATCAATATAACCAATGCTCACTCATAGCAGCGTTGAGCTTAAACTCATGGTTTAACAAACCTGAGTATTACAAATACCCTTGTTTATTGACCAAGCTCAAATTGCTGTACTATTAATAACTTGATAATAACTTGAACCATCTAGCGAGCCCGCTTAAGCTAGAGCCATTCTCCTCTTATCTGTTGTCTTATGTCAGAATTATTTAGTCGAACTCGAGAAGCGCTGTCAGTTTATTATCATAAGCGCGTGGTTATTTTATTGTTACTCGGGTTCTCGGCTGGCCTGCCGTTAATGTTAGTATTTTCAACCTTAAGCTTTTGGTTAAGAGAAGCTGGCGTTGACCGCGCCGCCATTGGTTACTTTAGTTGGATAGCCCTCACCTACGCCTTCAAATGGGCCTGGTCACCACTGGTTGACCGCATGTCTTTGCCTATTTTTACCCGATTTTTTGGCCGCCGCCGTGGCTGGATGCTATTTGCGCAGTTATGTCTGGTGGGCGCCATTGCCGGCATGTCATTTAGCGATCCCTTAGTGGATTTAGAGCGGCTTGCCATTTGCGCTTTCTTACTCGCCTTAGCCTCAGCCACCCAAGACATTGTCATTGATGCATTTCGTATTGAATCTGCTCCAGAAAAAATGCAAGCAGCCTTAGCTGCGGCATATCAAGTAGGTTATCGCGGCGCAATGATTGTCGCCACAGCAGGGGCGTTAAGCATTGCCGCTTGGGTTGACCCTGGCAATGATGGCTACAATCTTGAATCATGGCAAACCGCTTACTTTGTGATGGCGTTATTAATGTCAGTGGGTATTATTACCACTCTTTGCAGTAAAGAGCCTGAAGTTGACACCAAAAGCGCTGATGAACAAGAGTTACAACTTAAACAACGCTTTGCACAAAAGTATCCGCCTAAACTTGCAGCGCCATTGGCTTGGTTGTATAGCGCCAGCGTATTGCCCTTTATCGACTTTTTTAAGCGATATGGTAAAACCGCGATACTGATTTTATTACTTATATCTTGCTACCGCATCTCAGACATTGTTATGGGAATTATGGCCAATGTGTTCTATGTCGACATGGGCTTTAGTAAAGAGGAAATTGCTTTTGTTAGTAAAGTCTATGGTTTAATCATGACCTTAGTTGGCGCAGCATTTGGCGGCTTATTAATTGTCCGTTATGGCACCATGAAAATCCTCTTTCTAGGGGCATTGTTAGTGGCCATCACTAACCTGTTATTTGCTTGGCAAGCTTACATTGGCTACAACATGCCATTTTTGACCTTTGCTATTTCAGTGGATAACTTCAGCGCTGGTATTGCTACTGCGGCATTTATTGCGTACTTATCAAGCCTAACTAGTAGCGGTTACAGCGCAACTCAATATGCCCTACTCTCCTCTATCATGTTGCTATTCCCTAAGTTTATCGCTGGGTTTTCTGGGGTTTATGTTGATGCCTTTGGCTATGTAAATTTCTTTATCGCCGCCAGTTTAATTGGCTTTCCGGTATTGATTTTAATTAGTTTATTACAACGCTATAGCTCGGTTAAACATCAACAAACTGATGAGCCTATACTGTCAGCTGAGGCCGATAAAAACTAATCTATTTAATTCATCACAAGATATTCAGCATAAAAAAAGCCCAATTACATTGGGCTTTTTTATATTAAGAGGCTTATCCGCAGCACAACTTAATGCAGCAGCATTTTACGCTTCAGAAATTTAATCTCTAAAGTTATTAAATTGAAACGGTTGCCCTAAGTCAGCTTCTTTAGCAAGGCGCATGACCGCTTGTAAGTCGTCACGCTTTTTACCTGTCACTCGAACCGAGTCACCTTGAATCGCGGCTTGCACTTTAAGCTTGCTATCTTTAATCGCTTTGACTAATTTTTTGGCGATAAGTGTTTCAATGCCTTCTTTAAACTTCACTTTTAGACTGAAGGTTTTACCGCTATGTACCGTCTTGTCATCCACATCCATGGCTGATGGGTCAACATTACGCTTACTAAGCTGAATGCGTAAAATATCCACCAACTGCTGACATTGGAAATCATCTTCGGCTTTTAAAGTCACCACATGATCTTTGTATTCGATTTCAGCATCTTTACCGCGAAAATCAAATCGTCCCGCCAATTCACGGCGAGAGTTTTCAACGGCATTACGTAATTCAACTTCGTCAACTTCTGATACGACATCCATAGATGGCATAGTCATTCTCCAATAAATTATTTAGGGTTATTTTAACACTCTAAGCCTGTAGGCAAAGCCTAGACTAAAGAGAAAACAATTAATAGTTGGAATTTAATGACTTTGAACGCTGCTTTTTTTATTATTGATTTACTCAAACGACATTGCATCCAGCTAAGATATGTACAGCATGAAAATGAAATTGTTTTTTAGCGCCGCTTTTGCTTTCGCTGTCATCATCATCAGTTACTTGGTTTTCTCTAAACCTAACTATCCAATGACGTTTTCTAATATGGATAAAGTCGGCCATACCGTCAGTTTTTTGGGCTTAACGTTTTTAGCTTATTTTGCCTTCAAGCCTAAATGGTACTGGATGGGGCTGATAATGACTGCCTATGCGGTATTAATTGAACTGATACAATCGCAGATCCCCTATCGTAGCGCCTCTATTGCTGATGTAGTTGCAGATTTAATTGGGGTGGTATTATTTTACTTATTGCTATTTGTGTTTAGAAAATATCAAGCTGCAAAGTTATTCAAAAAGGGACCGCTCAAATCTGCCCTATAGCACTCAAGAGAAACCACATGCCACAGCGCACTAACAGCGACCGCAATATCCTTAACACTACCCAAAAGCCAGTTTTTGATGTTAACGACAACCATGTTAACGACAATCATGTTAACGATAATCATGTGTACCAGACTGATATTGCGATTATTGGGGCTGGCGCTATTGGCAGCTTGCTGTACTGCCAGTTAGCAGCAATCAAGCAGCCATTACTACTCACACGCAGTCGCTCTGTAGGCGCTACAAGCCATGATGATTGCTCTACAATCACTCTTGAAACTCTTAACGGTGACAGTTTGCATCAGCCCTGTATCCAAGCGAACATAAATCAGCTTAACAAGGCTGCGTTAGCCAATATTAAATTAGTCATTGTCTGCGTAAAGGCTTATCAAGTGACTGATGCTATTGCTTCTATATTGGCGCTTATTCCACAGAGTTGTCATATTCTGCTGCTACACAATGGTATGGGGCCACATTTAGAGGTGTTAGCCCTTCTAAAGCAACACCCTCAACTTAAACTGGGGTTATCTTTAGGCACGACATCTCAAGCGGCGTTAAAACTGGCGCCGATGCAGGTGCGCCATACGGGTAAAGGTAAAAGCATTATTGGCCATTTATCTGGCCCAGTAATGCCTTTAGCAATACAAAACCAATTACTGGCTGCTGTTGAAGATATGTCGGTAGTCGATGATATCGTCACTAGTTTGTGGCAAAAGCTGCTGGTTAATTGCGCCATTAACCCACTGACGGCATTAGCCCAATGTGCTAATGGTGAATTGGCCCAGCCGCAATTTCAGCAGCAAATCGAGGCGATAACGCAAGAGTGCATCATGGTCGCCAAAGCTGATGGGGTTAACCTTTCGCTGCTTGATTCTGTTGCCATCATCAATCAGGTAATTAAACTCACAGCCAACAACTTTTCGTCTATGCATCAAGATATTCATCACAATCGCAAAACCGAGATACTGCAAATTAACGGTTACGTGGTCGCCCGCGCAGCCCATCACGGTTTAACAGCTGCGATAAATCAAAGCATGCTAACTGAAATAACCGCGCTAGAAAGTGCGCTATAAACCCAATAGATGAAAAACCATAGCTATGAAAAAACAAGCCGCTAAACTTATGTTATTGCAGCCCAAAGCCTTATTACAGCCTCAAGCTCTGCCGTTTAGTGCTCGAGTCGGTTTATTCTACCTTGTTGCCGTTATCGCCATACTGGTAAGCGTAAGCTACATTGATCGACCTTTGGCACAGCTTTTACATGATAGTAAGCAAAGCGACTTTGGATTAACCTCAGTATTTAAACTACTGGCAAATACCCCATTAGCCTTAGAAGTATTGGCAGGCGTGCTTGTTTTAATTGGCTTATTAGGTCGTAATAACGCATTCATTCATTTAGTTAAGCCCATTGTCTTGGTCGCTATTAGCGCCACAGTGGTCCGTTTTGGGGCTAAAATTATCAGCGGCCGCACCTGGCCAGAAACTTGGGTTAATAATAACCCCTCTTGGATTGAGCATGGCGTGGAGATATTTGCGCCATTTTCATTGTCGCAAAGCTATCATTCGTTTCCTTCAGGGCATGCGCTATTTACCTTTGCCTTCGCCAGTTTATTTTGGCAATACAGCCCAAAGCTTTACTGGTTGTGGTTAACAGCCATGGTAAGCGTTTTTATCGGTCAATTAGGGCAAAACTACCATTACTTAGGTGACTTACTGGCAGGGGCGGTACTAGGAGTATTGATAAGTCAGTTGGTGAGTCATTATTGCCTTGCCCCAATTGCGGGCACAAAAAATCCATAAATAACTGTCTTTGATTAAGTCATTTTTAACCGCTTAAATGTCGATACCAAAGCTAACCACAAATTGGTATTGAGGAAAAGATTAAATCTTGTGATAAGCAGGTACAACAAGAGGCAAAAAGTAGTCAAGTTTGTTGGCGTTTAGAAAGTATTCCAGGTATCGGGCCAGTCACAGTTACCGCATTTTATGCAGCTGCTGGGGAGGGTAAAGATTTTAATAATGGCAGACACTTTTCAGCATTTTTCGTTGGGGCAGCTGGGTGTTCCAAGAGAGTATTGCTGTTGATACCCTTTTGGTCTGGTGTGGGCGAAGCACCACGACCTTGATCTTATTACCAACTAGAGTATCAAAACGATTTCTTAACCTATCCAAACAACGTTAAGTTCAAGCAAAAAAAAGCCCTGAACTTAATCATAAGTTCAGGGCTTTTAAAGAATCTCTTATCTACTTACTGGTATCAATTGGTTCAAACGACTTGACCAAATCATCTACCGCTTTCATTTGAGTTAAGTAGTTTTCAAGCTGATTAAGCGGCAATGCACATGGGCCATCGCACTTAGCATTATCAGGATCTGGATGCGCTTCAATGAACAACCCCGCTAAACCTAATGCCATACCGCTACGTGCAAGTTCGGTTGCTTGAGCGCGGCGTCCGCCTGCACTATCAGTACGACCACCTGGGCGCTGCAGTGCATGAGTTGCATCAAAGATGACTGGGTAACCAGACTGCTTCATTTCATCCATACCCAGCATATCCACTACTAGGTTGTTATAGCCAAAGCTTGAACCACGTTCACACAGAATAATGTTGTCATTACCGGCTTCATTAAACTTCTTAATGATATGACGCATTTCATGGGGCGCTAAGAATTGCGGCTTTTTCACGTTAATGATTGAACCCGTTGCTGCCATAGCAACTACTAGGTCCGTTTGACGGGCTAAAAATGCTGGCAACTGAATAATATCAACCACATCAGCCACTGGCTGGCATTGATGAATTTCATGCACATCGGTGATAATAGGTACATTAAAGGTCGACTTAATCTCTTCGAAAATCTTTAAGCCTTCTTCCATACCTGGACCACGATATGAGTTCACAGATGAGCGATTTGCTTTATCAAATGACGCTTTAAATACGTAAGGAATACCCAGTTTTTGGGTTACTTCTACGTAATGCTCTGCAATTTTCATTGCTAGATCGCGAGACTCAAGCACATTCATGCCACCAAATAAAACAAACGGTTTATCATTCGCAATTTCTAGCTCATTTAAACCAATGATTTTATGATCCATAGTCATTTCTCTTTAATCAATACCATGGGATTAGCCGCTGCTAACCCCATTAAAAAATAATGTTATACCGCAAGTATCTGCAGTAACTGGCCACACATCCAAGCCATATATGTGCCTACAGCATAGCCCAATACCGCCAACAATACGCCAACTGGCGCAAGTGCTGGATGAAACGCTGCTGCAACCACAGGGGCCGACGCTGCGCCGCCAACGTTAGCCTGACTGCCCACCGCCATATAAAACAGCGGCGCTTTAATAATTTTAGCCACGATAAGCATAAAGCTTGCGTGTACCAGCATCCAAATAATACCAATGGCGAAATACCACAGGTTTTGCTCATCAGCGAGTTTGGATACATCCATATGCAAACCAATGGTCGCAACAAGGATATATAAAAATGCCGATGCCACTTTCGAGGCGCCCGCAGCTTCTATCTGCTTTACTGGACTAAAGGATAAAGCTAAACCAATAGTAGTGGCGATAACAACCAGCCAGAAGAACTTGGAGGTTAAGCTGTAGTCTTGAGTCCAAGGGTAATTAACTTCAAAAAATGGTCCTAAAAAGTCTGCCGCAAAATGCGCTAACCCGGTAACACCAAAACCTATGGCCACAATCAGCATTAAGTCACGCAGTGAAGGTATACGGGCATTTTCTGCATGGTACTTTTCAACTTTGGCTTTAAGGGCTTCAAGGGCGGTGGTGTCTGCGCCTGTTTTAGCATCAATCTCTTTAGCACGAGATGCCATCAGCAGTAATACTGCCATCCACAGGTTAGCGACAATTACATCTACAGTCACCATCACGGAAAAGATATCGCCGCCCACTTCATAAATTTCTTTCATTGAGGCTTGGTTAGCGCCGCCGCCAATCCAACTGCCCGCAAGAGTGGTCATTCCGCGCCATACTGCATCAGGGCCATTGCCGCCTAATACGTCAGGGTTAATGGCTGAGATAATCAATAACGCAATGGGACCGCCAATCACAATGCCCACGGTGCCGGTTAAAAACATCACAATGGCTTTAGGGCCTAAACTTAAAATCGCTTTTAAATCGACACTTAAAATCAATAACACCAAACAAGCAGGTAATAAGTAACGCGAGGCAACATAATATAATTTTGAGGTGTCACCATCGACGATACCAAAGGTATTCAGTAGTGATGGTAAGAAGTAACACAGCAATAAGGCTGGGATAAACTTATAGAATTTTTGCCAAAATGGGTGTGCTGACGAACTGGTATAGAAAACAAAGCCGAGAATGACGGCAAGTAATCCCAGTGCTGTTGCGTCATTGGTTACCATGGGTGTGGTGGTCATGAAAAAGCTCCCTTGCAAATGCATTTCATAGTGAATTTATTATTGTTATGAATGTACTTTAAAGTACTTATTATTTTAAATTGGCGAAGTTACTGACAGATTAACTGCTTTGCGATAAACAATTCAGGCTCATAAATGAGCCTGAATTTGAATATTATATTAACCACTTAGTGATAAGTCTGTGGTTGTTGACTTAACTCTTTCAGCTGGATTTTGACAATTTCCGTCACCGGGTCGTGTGGACTGCTGTCGATAAAGTGCTGTAAATCTGAAATGGCCACTTTAATGCACCCCAGTTGCTGGGCAATAAAAGCGCGCTCTCGATTTAAGCTCACATCATCAGGATGCCACTGCAGCAATAAATTGCAGCATTCCATCGCTTGTTCAAATTTCTGGGTTACGATGCAACCCGCTTTTAGCTCATGTAACATACGAGTTATTAAGCGTTTTAGGCTGGCTGTTTTTAAGTACTTAGGCTTAAGCATGGCCGAATTACCTAACTCACCACGCACCAGTATATGCAATTGGTGGCGGCTTAATTGCTGCCCCGTTAGCGGATCGATATAAATGACATTATCATTTATATGGCTTCTCACTACGGTGTGCCCCGGTAATAATACCGCTTCTAAGCTAATATCAAGCTGCTTAGCCAGTAAAATTAATACCGTGGCTAAGGTGGTGCTGTTACCTTGACGGGTCATAATGCAGCGACCAAGATCGGCAGCATCAACACTAAAGTAATCATCACGCACACAAAAGCCTAAATCATCATAAAACCAGTGCAATAAACCTTCAAAGCGCTGTTGCTGATCTTCGACATATAAGCTCATCACTGAGCCGGCAATTTCATACCAAGCCCAAAGCGCTTTCTTCTCTTGAGAAAAGCCAAGATGTTGTGTTATTTCAAATGCAGTTTCAGGGATCTTAACTGCATCTTTCATTTGATGTTTTGCCATTAAACTCTATTAACCCATTAATACAACTTGTTTAAAATGAGCCAGCCTGGCAGCTAATACGAGCCATCCGATAGCACCTAAAAAGGCGAAGATTTTGAATAAATTGTTACGGTTACCTTTAAGTGCCATAACGCCCAATCCAATGTAGGCTAAAACTGCAATTAATTTTTCAGTCATCCACTCATCGACAAATGGATATTGTTTGATCATGAAGCACAAGATTAGCCCTGATAACAATAAGAAGGTATCAATGACATGAGGGGCAACTTTAACAAACTTTTTATCCATGATTGGCGACTTGCGCATGTGTAGTACAAAGCGAGTGACAAAAAAGACCACACTTAAAAAGATGAAGGTTAAGTGCGTGTGTTTAACAGCTGGATATAAACTGTAAAAGGTTTCCATTATTGTTTTTCTCTTTGAGCTACCGATAAAATGGCCGCTAGTTTACTCGATCTGGCGGCTTATTAGCAATGTTGTGAAAATCGCCCCATTAGGCCAGTCACTACATGAGTAAATCAGCAACTAACTCAGTATTAACTGGGCAATTAACGCGATGGATCACTGCCAATGATTAACGAACGAAAAAATGGCGGTTGCAAGTGGCTTAAACCTTGTTCCATTGACCTAAGGTGCAACGGTCATTACTGCCAAAGTCTCGCACGGTTGCGACATTGTCATAACCAAGTTCAATGAGCTTTTGTCTTACGACCAGCGCCTGTTCAAAGCCGTGCTCCAGCAGTAAATAGCCACCTTCAGATAAGTAAGCCCGCGCATAGGTTGCGATATGAAATAAATCAGCAAAACCTGCGTCACCTGCGGTCAATGCACTTGATGGTTCAAAGCGCACATCACCCATGGCTAAATGCTCATCGGCTTCGTCAATATAAGGAGGGTTTGAGACAATTAATTGAAATTGCCGGCCTTCAATTGCACTAAACCAATCTGATTGTAAAATTTCAACTTGAGTGAGATTTAAGTTTTGCCGGTTGGCTTTAGCAAGTTCTACCGCATCAGTGACTTTATCAACGGCTGTGACTTGCCATTGTGGTCGCTCAGATGCCAATGACAATGCTATCGCGCCTGTTCCCGTACCTAAATCCAGTACCTTAGCCGTTTCCGCTACAGGCAAATTTAACGCGGTTTCTACTAAAATTTCAGTATCAGGACGCGGGATCAAGGTGGTGGCGTTAACAATAAATGGCAATGACCAAAATTCACGTTCACCAATAATATGTGCCACAGGCACACCTTGCTGGCGCTTTTCGACCATGGCTTTATAAGCTTTGAATTGATCTGTGGTGAGGACTTTTTCAGGCCAAGTATAAATGAAGCTACGCTGCTTATTGATGCAATGCAGAAGCAAGGCTTCTGCATCGATATTGGCCGATTCAGATGAATCGACCAATAAACTGTAAGCCCATTGCAAAGACTCCGCAATGGTAGAGAAAGAAGACTGTGACAAGGTTACTCCTTAGTCGTCAGCTAATGCAGCAAGCAAGTCCGCTTGTTCCTCTTGCATTAATGGCTCAATAATAGCGTTTAAGTCGCCTTCCATGATTTCATTTAAGCGGTATAGCGTTAAATTAATGCGGTGCTCACTCATACGACCTTGTGGGAAGTTGTAAGTTCGAATACGTTCAGAACGGTCACCACTTGCCACTAGATTACGGCGGGTTGATTCTTCTTCGCTACGACGCTTTTCATCTTCAACCGCTTGTAAGCGCGCTGAAAGCACACTCATGGCTTGGGCACGGTTTTTATGTTGCGAGCGTTGATCCTGACATTCCACCACAATACCTGACGGTACGTGAGTAATACGAATGGCTGAATCGGTTTTGTTGACGTGCTGACCACCTGCGCCAGATGCGCGGAAGGTATCGACTTTTAAATCTGCTGGATTAATTGAAATCTGCTCTGCTTCTGGCACTTCTGGTAATACAACCACGGTAACGGCTGAGGTATGTACACGACCTTGGGATTCAGTTTCTGGTACACGTTGAACACGGTGTCCGCCAGATTCAAATTTCAATTTACCGTAAACGCCTTCACCAGTTACGTGAACGATTAATTCTTTAAAGCCACCATGCTCACCTTCGTTGGCGTTCATGATTTCCATTTGCCACTTATTCGACTCACAAAAACGTGAATACATGCGGAATAAGTCACCCGCGAATATAGCGGCTTCATCACCACCGGCGCCGGCACGGATTTCTACGAAGGCATTACGGTCGTCATTTGGATCTTTTGGAAGCAATAAGATTTGTAATTCATCTTCAAGTTCTGCAATGGCTTTTTTGGCTGCTTTAATTTCTTCTTGAGCCATTTCACGCATTTCTGCGTCATCTTCAGTAAGCATTTCTTGCGCTGACTCAAGATCGGCTTGAGCCTCTTGAAACGCTTTAAAGCTTTTTACAATATCTTCTAACTGAGAATATTCTTTTGATAAGCCGCGAAAGCGGTCTTGATCCGCAATAACTTGTGCATCACTCAGTAATGCCAATACTTCTTCATTACGTTCAAGCAAGCCTTCCAGCTTGCGAATAACCGACTCTTTCATTTAGCTTTATTACCTTAATTTTTATCCAAACCAAGCGTGACACGTAATTGGCCTAAGGTATTCAAGTCCCCTTGACGACTAGCAGAAGTTAACGCTTGTGTCGGTGCATGGATTAAGCGATTGGTTAGCCTATTGGCTAGCTCTAAAATCACTTGTTCATTGTCACCACCTTGAGTTAATTTGTTCAAGGCGCGCTCTACTAATTCATCTTTAATTGCCAAACTTTGGCTTCGGTATTCTCGAATACTGTCTACAGACTCTAACGAACGCACCCATTCCATAAAGATATGAGATTGTTCATCGGCAATTACTTCTGCCTGCTCGGCGGCTTCTTTACGTGAAGCCATGTTCTGTTCAATGATGCTGTGTAAATCGTCCACAGTATAAAGGAAAGCATCGTCTAATTCGCCAACTTCTGCTTCTATATCACGAGGAACTGCAATATCAACCAATAGCATGGGTTGATGACGACGTTGTTTCAGTGCCTTTTCGACCATGCCCTTACCTAATATAGGCAATGGACTGGCGGTAGAGGATATCACGATATCGGCTTTAGGTAGATAGTCTGGTATTTGTTGCAGCGTAATTGCCGTTGCATCAAACTCTTCACACATCGCCTGTGCACGCTCAACCGTTCGGTTAGCCACCACAATACCGGCAACCTCATTGTCTTTTAAATGCTTGGCAACTAATTCAATGGTTTCTCCAGCGCCAATCAATAATACATTGGTGGTACTTAGTGATGAGAAAATATGTTTGGCCATGCTGACAGCGGCAAACGCCACTGACACCGCGGCGGCGCCAATTTCGGTTTCAGTACGCACTTTTTTAGCCACTGAAAAGGTGTTTTGAAACAAACGGTCAATAGTAACTGCCGTTGTGCCTGCCTCTTTAGCTTTCGCAAAGGCTTGTTTAACTTGCCCAAGAATTTGTGGCTCACCTAATACTAGAGAATCTAGACCTGAAGACACGCGCATTAAGTGTTTAACGCATTCCTGATCCTCATAGCTATAAATACAAGGCATGAGATCATCATGACTAAGATTGTGATAATCCTCTAGCCATTCGATTATGTCTTCTTTAGTGCCGTTGTTGCAATAAAGTTCTGTACGGTTACAGGTTGACACGATCACGGATTCACCCGAGCTAGTTCGACTAGCTAGACTCTTCATCGCATCGTGAATCTTATCCGGTGAAAAGGCGACTTTCTCTCGAAGATCGACCGTGGCGGTTTTATGATTTATTCCGATTGCTACTAGGCTCATGTGACTCGTTTTAAGTTCTTCGCAGGATCATTAATTAGGTCATTCTACTTAATTGGTAAAACTAAAAACACAATTGGCTTAACAAAACGGAATAATTATCTATTTTTTTTCTAATAATTCTATCTTGTTAACAAAATCATCCATCATTTGACAAAATACACCAAGAAAAACAGGGCTATGTATATCTACATTAGCTAATATTGTCTAGTATAGGAGTAATAATTAATCAAATCAGTTTTATTTATAAAAGCATTTTTACAATCAGCTTATTGCCCAGTATCATGCCTTATCGCTTTTTTATCCCAGTGAGTCCCTTTGCGAATTTTAACAACTTACCTAAAACACTTACTGTTAATGAGCTGTTTATTGTTAACGGCTTGTTCTATTCGTCCGCCGCACACGCTTTCAGAAACACAGGTAAAGCACCCCAGTGACGCCCAAGCATGGGAATTACAAGGTAAACTGGCTTTTCGTTCTAGCAGCGATAAATTTAGCACCAACTTATTTTGGTTGCACGATCAAAGCAGCCAATATGATCGCGATGAATTGACCCTTACCACCATGATTGGCACAACTGTATTGTCACTTAAGTCTGAAAATGGCCTAGCCAGTTTAGACATTCAAGATAAAACTTACACAGACAACAACCCTGAGCGGCTAATCTACCGCGTCAGCGGCATGACCATTCCCATTAATAAATTACCGCTTTGGATCACAGGTCAAGTCGCCCCTGATGATGAAGTGCTAGAATATAATCCAGATGGCAGCATCAAACGTTTTAGCAGTGCTGATAATGGCGGGGATTGGCTGGTAAGCTTTATGAGTTATCAGCAACAAAGCGGTGCTAAGCTGCCCAGATTACTGCAAATCAATCGCGCTGATGTACAAATAAAAATACAGATAAATCAATGGCAAGCTCTAACAACCAATCTAGCACAAACCAATAACTAATCGATATTGGTTTATCGGCTATTGATGATGCGCTGTTATATAAGTACTTATATAGGCACTTCGACTCAAAATGACAAAACCACTTGAATGGCTTTTACATGACAACAAATAAAGACAATTTGGCAATCTCCACTGAATGGCCAGCTCCTGCAAAGCTCAATTTATTTTTGCATATTACCGGCCAACGAGCCGATGGTTACCACGAGCTTCAAACCCTGTTTCAGTTTATTGACCAATGTGACTATTTAGATTTTCAGACGACTGAGTCGAAACAAATAAGCTTGCATTCAGAATTATCAAAAGTTGTCGCAGAAAAAGATAACTTAATTCTAAAGGCCGCAAAATCTTTACAAGAATATTGCAATTATCAGGGCGGCGCACAAATTTGGTTACGTAAAAACTTGCCTATGGGTGGCGGTTTAGGTGGTGGTTCATCTGATGCGGCCACCACATTAGTGGCATTAAATAAGTTGTGGGGGCTTGATTTACCCCATGCAACCCTAGCAAAAATCGGCCTAGAACTTGGCGCGGATGTCCCTGTTTTTATTAATGGTTTTGCTGCTTTCGCTGAAGGTGTTGGTGAACAGCTTATTGCAGTGCAACCAGCAGAGTTGTACTACCTAGTCATAGTGCCTGAAGTCCATGTGTCAACCCAAGCAATTTTCCAAGCGCCAGACTTAACTCGCGATACACCTAAATTAGCAATCGATACTTTAATGCAGCAAAATTGGTCAAATGATTGCCAAAAACTTGTCACAGAAAAGCACCCCCAAGTTGCCAATGCCTTAAGCTGGCTGGTAGAATATGCGCCGTCAAGAATGACCGGAACTGGCGCATGCGTCTTCGGTGAATTCGAACAGCAACAATCGGCGCTAGACGCGTTGGCACACCTGCCAACGACCATGAGCGGCTTTGTTGCTAAAGGCTTAAACCTGTCACCTTTGATGACACGCTTAAACCAAGATTAACAAATACCTTCTAGAAATGTTTTTTGCTTATTGATGACAACATCCTTAAGTCACATTTTTAGCCACTAACTTAAAGCCAACACCTGAGGTTCATAAAGTGCCCGATATCAAGCTCTTTGCTGGTAACGCTACCCCTAAACTAGCCAAAAAAATAGCCGACCGTTTATTTTGCAAACTTGGCGATGCAGTAGTAGGCCGTTTCAGCGACGGTGAAATCAGTGTTCAAATCAATGAGAACGTACGTGGTGCTGATGTATTCATCATCCAATCGACTTGTGCACCGACCAACGACAACCTGATGGAACTTATCGTTATGGTTGATGCGCTTCGCCGTGCATCTGCTGGTCGTATTACCGCAGTAATTCCATACTTCGGTTACGCTCGTCAAGATCGTCGTGTTCGTAGTGCTCGTGTACCTATTACTGCTAAAGTTGTTGCAGACTTCTTATCAAGTGTTGGGGTTGACCGCGTATTAACTTGCGATCTTCACGCTGAGCAAATTCAAGGTTTCTTTGATGTGCCTGTTGATAACGTTTTCGGTAGCCCAGTACTGCTAGAAGATATGTTAGGCAAGCAACTTGATAACCCAGTTGTTGTTTCTCCAGACATTGGTGGTGTAGTACGTGCTCGCGCTGTAGCTAAACTACTTGATGATTCTGACTTAGCAATTATCGATAAGCGTCGCCCACAAGCGAACGTAGCTCAAGTAATGCATATCATTGGTGATGTTCAAGGCCGTGACTGTATTATTGTTGATGACATGATCGATACTGGTGGTACTTTATGTAAAGCGGCAGAAGCGTTAAAAGAACATGGTGCTAACCGTGTATTCGCTTATGCAACTCACCCGGTATTTTCTGGCAATGCTGCGAAAAATATCGCTGAATCAGTTATCGATGAAGTTATCGTTACCGATACTGTGCCATTAAGCCCTGAGATCGCTAAACTTGAAAAGGTAACTCAGCTAACAATGTCAGCAGTACTTGCTGAAGCGATCCGTCGTGTTAGCAATGAAGAGTCTATTTCTGCGATGTTCCGTCACTAATCAATTATTTGAATTAGTCGCTGACTTAAGGTATCTGGCTTAGGTCTTTGAGTTAGGTCTTCGACTTAGCACCGACATCGAAAAAGCGCACTCAATCGAGTGCGTTTTTTATTGGCTGTTATTTGGCATAAATCAATCTAGATTAATAACCCATAACTCAGTACCCTATTGGCTATAAAAATAATTCAACAATAAGTCATTACCCATGTTTAAGCCTTTCTCATTAATCTCACTGTGTTTTGTTGGCCTAATCTTATCCACTCAAGTCACTGCGCAGTGGCATCAAAAGAGCTTTGAAGTCATGGGGACCCAAGCTCATGTTGAATTTTGGCTTTCAGAAGCAGAGAAGAATACAGAGTCAAATGAAAAACAAACTGCAGATAACCTCATCATCGCTGTCGAACAAGAAATGCATCGCATCGACCGATTAATGAGTCCTTATAAAGCAGACAGCGAATTAAGCAAAATCAACCAACTGGCAGGGAAAGAGGCAGTTGTCATTAATCAAGAACTGTTTGATTTGCTGCTTGATTCACACAAGATTGCTGAGCTGACAAACGGTACATTTGATATCACTTACGCCTCAATTGGTTATCAATACGATTACCGCCAAGGACAAAAGCCAGCGAAACCCGAGATAAACCAAGCCCTCGAAGCTATAGATTACCGCGCAGTAACCTTAGACAAATCACAATCTAGTGTTCGTTTTAAAAACCAAGATGTACGGATTGATTTAGGCGGAATAGCTAAAGGACATGCCGTTAAGCAATGCTTAGCCATTTTACAAGCTGCAGGTATTAAGCACGCCTTAGTCAGCGCAGGTGGTGATACAGGACTGCTCGGTGACAGACGCGGCCGCCCATGGTTTGTCGGTATTAAGCACCCTAGAGCCGCTGAAAAAACAGCGGTGCAATTACCACTGGTTAACGAGTCAATTTCAACATCAGGTGATTACGAGCGTTACTTCATCGAAGATGGCGTGCGCTACCACCACATCATTAATCCTAAAACCGGCGACTCGGCCAGAAAAGTGGTCAGCGTATCCATCATTGGTAAAAACTCAACTTACGTTGATGCCCTATCAACAGCCGTATTTGTAAAAGGCTTACAAGAAGGCATGGCGCTAATTAACCAACTACCAGAATATGAAGCGATTATTATTGATAATCAACAGACGTTACATGTATCAGAGGGACTGCAACAGGACTAGATAAGTAATGGATTAATGGTAGGTGCTGGGGGAGCGTTATAAGGATCCACTTATTTTCTCTCACCCAACATATTTTCAGCACCTACTTATTTTATTTTCTTATTCAAAAAATATCAGTCAGGTTATTTGCGACTTAATAGATCTTTTGTTACAACGAGAACCGTCGACTGCACCATTACACCATTACACCATTACACCATTATTTTCATGAGAGACAACCACATAATCATCAAGCTCATTTAGCAAAACAACTTTCAAAGGTTTTTCAGAATAAGGGAATTTTAGATATACATATTTACGTAATTTCTTATCAGAATAATCTTTATGATTACCAAACAAATCAAAAGAAGCTGAGTTAATTAATTTTTCAAGAGCAAATTGGGAGTAGTTAATCAGATTGGACGCATTATCCGATGACCAGCTATTCTCACCTGATATAGGGAGTGATTTGCCATTAAAAAAATAATAATCTTTAGTCGATTGAATATCCGATATTGGATCAATAATTCTAACTGTAAGTCTAAATTCAATTTGAGCTAAATTATCAGAATCTAAGATAAGCTTAGCTGATGGTAACAGAATTAAATTTGGTGACTCTGTATCATTTACAATCTTAAGTTCTCTATCAAAAACCTGATTTTGGATAATATCTGTTAATACTTCATCAAACTTTACACTCAATGTTTCATTTTCATTGTCAAATGAAACTGAATTACTTAATTGATCGACTAAGATTCCCAATATACCAAAATGGTTTGATAAATTACTTCTACCAGAAAGAAATACTTGGCTATCAGCTACTAAATAATCACCAGCGGGTATTTCCGTGGTTGTAGATATAGTAGCCGAAGAAGATTGGATTTTTACAGAGCCAGAATATTCAGGGACAATAATAGGCTCATAATGTGTCGCACAGCCAGAAATCCAAAGAAAACAAATAAAGGCAAAAAACCTTTTTATAAACGTATAAATAATATTCATAATAACCTAATATTTGTATTGTGCGCATGCACATTTAATAAACCAAATACTTAAACTTTACTAAAGCAAAGCTATTGATTAGTAAGCACTCTGTCAGAGTCCTGTTGGATAAACGAGTATCTATATTTGGAACTGATCAATTGTGATGAAGGTCTATATCATTGCTTCATCTACAAAGTTCTTTTGGATTAAGATTTTAAACCTAGAAAATACCGAATTAGTTGGCAGTTAAACAACCATCACAATGATTAAAAAACAAAAAAGCTCAGAGAATACCTCTGAGCTTTTCAATTTAACCAGCAAAATAAACCGATATTTTAATCAAACTATCGGTTGAAACGCTGTTAGCGAATCTAACATCGCACTGTTGCCCAAACCTTGTCTTGGTGCCACCATATTGAACTGGCCTTGTTCACCATGCAGTGCCATGTAGTTAAGCAACACCGTATCCACCAGCAAGTTCACGTTATTTGCCGATGGGGCTGATGCGGTATCCACTGAGGCATCAGAGCGCATAAAGCCGATTTGTTGGTTTTGCGCCATTTGATCAGCACTTGCGCCCATCAATTGTGGCTTACCCGCTGGGTTATACACCAAGAAGAAAGATGCACCTGTAGATGAGTTATCTCCCGTCCATTCGCCCTTGCCTCGTCCTTCCATTGAGTCATCGATGCGGCCATTACTGGCAACCGAGCCATCACTGAATACATACATCATCAAAGGTTGATTGCGACGAGCGGCATATTCCAAACATGCGCCCATACAACGCCCTGCGCGTAAATCTCGTAACTCACCGGTACCACGCTCACCAGTGTGATAGTCAAAACCACCCATAGTGACAGTGCCAGCACCAGAGAATCCATTAACCACCAGTTTCATAATAGAAGCGGTTTTTTGGAACTCTGATTCTGAATCAAATTCATTAATGGTAAAGATACCGCTTGGGCCCACAATGTCAGGATCTAACACAGGGTTAAGCGTCGAAGGATCACCAAAACGATCGGCTAAATCAGCACTTTTCACATAGCCACAATTGACTAAGTCTTTAATCACATCATCACGAGTTACTTGAGTGTTCACCGAAGCCATTTTCTGGGCGCTAATGCGCTGGATGCTTTCCATTACGGTTACGGCATCGCGCTGAGATAACAAGTTAAACAAATCACCCACATCCACAAGCCCAATCACATCAGACGGTCGATCGATTTTAGTTGGTCGCATGCTCAAATCGACAAAATTAGCCGCTGCCATTGAGTTGCCACCAGAGTCAGTGCTGCGCGAGCCAATGAGTGGCATCAGCGAGCCGTTAGCACCAGCCGCCGCAATAGCATACATAGGATTATGTGGGTTATTACCTGTATCGTTATCAGAACGACAAGGGATCACCGCACCATTAATCCGTGATGCGGTATCGGCTGAAACCTTTTCCAATATGCCACGTAAAAACGCTGAATCAGAGTGGAACGCGAGCCCTAAATCAGTGTTAATAAAATCAGACATACCAACATCAGGGTTTGCAATCGATGGTGCCATATCACCAGGTAAACCCAGCTTGTTATAGCCAGCTGTCGATAAGAAATCTTGCTGACCTCCTGCGCCACCAACCAGCACATTTGAGCCAGCAATATTGGCGCCGCCCGCTAAATCGAAACTAATAAACGGAATTTTACCCGCCCCTTGTACGCTAATACCGCATGAGTCTCGCAGTGCTTCTAGGTCAGAAGACAACGCAGCATTGGCTTGGTTTGGGTTAGCAAACATGCTCATTAATGATAAACCCGCGACCGCTTGGCCACCTTTTGCCAGGCCCGTTGAGATAAACTCACGCCGAGTCATGGGTTTACGATGATCGGAAAACAATAAAGGACTGTCAGGGTGAAGATGAGTACGTTTAGTCATGTTGAAGTCCTTTTAAACTCTTTTTTGCCGCCGCTTGATTGTCGATATTCAATATTGGAAACGTCGTGATCTGTGTGGGTATTTTTATCATCATTACGCTCCTATTGAATCAACATCACAGCACTTGCCAACACTGCTGCACATGAGGCTTTAGCAATAGTTTGGGTTCGCTCTGCATTACAGTTTGTGCCACACACAGACAAATTACTGACTAGTGAATCCAGCTCGTTATAAACCAAGTTAGCATCAGGCTGACTCGATAAATTCAGCGGCATAAGTTGACCAATTAACGGGTTGAGCAAGTTAGGTCTTTCTGCGCTGCTTAATGCCACGTTTGGCTCTTGCGTGAAGTCAATATCAGGGAACCAAGCGCTGCGTAAGCTATCGTCATCAATGGCGACATCGCAATAGGCAATTGCCAGTTGCGTCACCCCCATTTGCTGTGCAGAAATAAAGGTATCGATATTTTCGACACTCGGCAGTTGGCTTTTTACTAGTGCATAGGTATCAAACACTTTGGTTGTTTGCTGAGGTACACCAGTTAACTCACTCATTGAGTGGTTAATTTCAGCAAAGTTTCTTAAGCCTATTTGCGCGGTTTCAGTACTTGCGGGTAACTCATCAGGTGTGATTATCACGCCAGGCACAACCACATTTTCATGTTCACCGATTTGCTCAAAAGTGAGGAAAAACTCATCCTGACTGGCACCTTTTTCGAGACCAATAATAGTGCCTAATGCAGACAGCGACATAGGTTCAGCTAACGCCTGACCGCTTTCAATGGCTAAATCGACGTTAGAATAAGCTTGTCCTTGGGCACTTTCTTTACCATTAATCCCGATACGAACTGAACGCATATCAAATGCTTCAGCCACTGGCGTCCCATCGATATTCACCAATGAAGCGCCAGTAAATAAATAGCTGTAATTATCAAATTGGCTGACTTCAAACATCACATAGGTATTGGGCAAATCAATTAAATGACTTACCGAGAACAGCAAGAAGAATTTCTCACCTACACCGACATCATAGTTTTGGCTGATTTGTTCTTGCTCTAGGACGCGGTTATAAATCGCCAACAAACGAATATCACCCTGCCAGACATGTTGGTTTGAAGCCTCTCGTCCTAAAATCAACGCAAAGCTGTCATCCCAAGATGCCAACGGCGCAATATCTTCATCAGCCACTTCAATTAAGTTACCATTGACGTAAATTTTTCGCCCTTCTGTAGCGTTATAAGTTAATACCACATGCTGCAGTGTCGCTTGCAACACTTCATCGGCATCTGGCGTACTTAAGGCTGGTTCGCCATTGGTGCTTGAAGCTTCAGTGCGCAGCATAAAGTCATAGTTATATTGGCTCTGGCCTAATGTGAAGTTACGTGCATCATCACCTGCTGAATAAGTGACGATTCTTGCAGGCCCTTCTTGGGTGACATTATTTGGTGTTACCCAAGCTTCAACTGAAAACTCACCAGTAGAGGTGATTAAATCATGGAGTTTCTTACTGTTGGCGGTACTGGCCTGCGCTTTACCATTAGTAAAAGATAAGCCCCAACTGCCGAGCCATTCAACATCACCCGTCAGCGATAAATTCGCTTCTGGCGCGATACCAGAGGTATCGTATGCAGTAGAACCCTCGCCAGTTTTGAACTCGTATAAGGCAATGACATCCGTTTCAAATCGACCACCACTTGAAGCGGTAATACCATCCGTTAACCGTAGTGATTTAGACACCACCATTTCTGGTGAAATTTCATCGACAGCAATTGCATCACTCATCGCTGTCACTGCAGCAAGCATTTCATTGCTATTTTCTTGGCAATTTGTCCAACAGTTATGAAACTCACTGCCTAAACGAACCACTAATCTAGACTGAGATGGCTCATCGATGTTGATGACATTTTTAGCCGACTCGTAAGCTTGAGTTATATCGTTACTTGCAAAGAAAGGTGACTGAGCAAAACTCGCTCCTTCGTTATGACAATCAACGCAGTACTGACTAACAATGGGGTAAACATGTTGGCTAAATAGCGCACTGTCATCTGGGAAACTTTTGCTTGAACCTGGCTCTCGAATGACTGGCGCAGTTAACTCAATTGTATTGGCGCTACTGACCCGTTCATCTGACCACAATTTGATCCACGAAGTCATGGTTTCACCACAGGCACTATCACTGTCTAGCCAACAATTATGGCCACCAGCCACTTTTTCAACTAAGCGAGATGAAGCAGGAGCAGTTAAATCAACCAGCGGATTAGTCGCTGCATACGCGTCGTTAACGTCTTCTCGACTGGCAAAATATGGCGCTTGATTTCCTTCTGTATGACAGGCTCCACAGCGATTTTGGGTTGAGATATTATCCCACAATGAGACTTTATATTTTTGAATGTCTTCAGTGGCAGGTGCAGGACCGGTATACACGCCAGAGTCTGGTTCTTGCTGTTGAGGCGGATTACTTTCTACGTCACCGCCGCCACATGCCGTGAGGGTTAAACATAAACTCAGCACCGAGAGGCTAGATAAGGTTTTTTGAGATAATTTCACCGTTACTCTCCCATGCAGTAGCTGCCAACTTCAGCGAATACACGCTTAAGTTGATATGAGTTTTGTTGAAAAGACTCAGTGGTCGCCGCAATTTGGTTAATATCCTCATTGGACTCTGCATCTCGTAAGCACACGGTTTTAAATACTTTCTTTACTTGGCATTGAGCGAAAGCTTGGCTATTAGCAAACTCCTCACCTAATGACTTAGCACCAAAGCCTTTACCTTCAAGGGTTTCATCCCAGCCAAGCTTTTGGTTAACCCCCTCACGCCAATAGTTATGCCATTCATCATCTTCAGTGACATAACCGTAAGGGAAACTGGTCGAGTTAATATGGTATTTACCTTGCACCCTGGTGCCTGTATCGGGATCAACTTGGCCACTTTGGTTGTAAGCAATAGCCCCATTATCACCAACCGGATCGGCTTCAAGGTTAAAATCATATTGATAAAATGCAAACGCTTGAGCTAATGGATCCATGCCACTGTGGCAACCTAAACAGTTATTGATAAATAAGCGACTATCGCCACCAGGGCTGCGGCTAACATCTTGGCGGATTCTATCGGGTGAACGGGTATTATCTTTTAGGGGCTCTAAATCAGTGCACAAATGATTCATTAAGGTAAAACGCACCATGGCTCTGTTTGTACCTAAATAAAAGAATGCTTTGGCAGCCGCTCTACTGGTTAGAACGCCTGCTGTAGCATCACTTGGCAAACCATTTAAGCTAGACTGACTGGTTCGCTCCAAGCCATCTTTTAAATCAATAAACTGATCTTCTAATGATTGGTAATGTTGGTTATTACTGGTGCTATAGGCTGGTAAATTAAGGCTGTTCTTCCCCACATACACCATATCGGCTTGCAGTACCTGCCTGAAATCAACGTCATCTCGTACCGCACCAATTACAGTTGCACTGTAATCATTTAGTGGTGCAAAACTGTCTTGATCGATATTAGTCCAGGGGGTGGCGAACAATTTTAAAGTCGTGGAATAAAAAGCTGGGGTTTCCATTGCTAAATAAGCCGCTTCTATCGGTTTACTATCGTCGAGTAATTGCGCTATATCATTGAGGGTTTGTTCAGATGCGGGAACACCGGCGATACGATCATGTAATTGCTTTGCTTGCTCTAACGTCCCAGCATGAGACAAAGGAGCAAAAACAATTATTGAACCTAGTGTTAATTTATGCAAAAAGGCTCGGGTTTTATTCAGTCTTAATTGCGTTCTTAGCACATTGAATTTATTTGAAAATCGTTGACTTTTCACCGTACAAAGTTGCCTCTTCATACTGTCTCCTTGTCGTTATTTCAGCCAACAAACGCCTTAAGCGGCAGAGTTATAAAAACGCAGACAATGATAAGTATTTCGGGAATCATAAAGCTTGTTGTTTTTATTTTTGTTAACTTTATTTTTACTTGGCAAAATAATTTTTATTAAAAAGTATTGAAACACTGAGACTAGGCGGCAATAATGTCAAGAGTTATTACGTTTTAACTATGTAACGATAACAATAATAACAATTATATATTAAGGGTAATAAATGAAGCCATTATTCGGCTTAAAGGGATTAGGCCGTAAAACTTTTGACAATAAAGTTTTAGGCTATAAAGCTTTTAGTTATCAAGCATTAATGGCGTTTCTTCTTGTTAGCGGTTGTAACACGGATACCGCGCTTAAGGATGAACAGCCTGATCCTGTTTTAGTTGAATACCCTGTGGTTTACATTCAGCGCGATCTCATTACCCAGCCCAGTGATGACAACCCAGAATCCGCTAGTTTTCAAAGTAGAAACCCAAGCCAATTTAATCCTGGCGCACAATTATTTGTAAAACGAAATGCGTTTACTGACTCACCCGTTACCAATATCACCGCCGAACTTTTTGCCGATTTAATCACCGAAGATCCTGACACTATCCAACGCATAGATATTCGTGATTTATCAGTCTCTGATGATGGTCAACAATTTTTAGTCTCTATTCGCGCGCCAGAAATTGCTGATGCCGACGAAGACGAGCAACCAAGTTGGAATGTATGGCGTTACCAATTATCTGACCAATCACTGACCCGATTAATAGACAGTGATACGACCGCCGAACAAGGTGATGACTTGATGGCATCCTTTCTCCCTGATGGACGGATTATATTTGCCTCAACCCGCCAGCGCTTATCACGAGCCATTTTACTCGATGAAGGTAAACCGCAATACACCGCTCTCGATGAAAGCCGCGATAACGAAACGTTCAACATCCATTTAATGAACGATGATGGTAGCGGTATTGAGCAACTGACCTTCAATCTTAGTCATGATTTCTACCCACTGGTATTGCAAGATGGACAAATCCTCTATAGCCGTTGGGATGACATGGGTGGCGACCATGGTATTAACCTCTACAAAATGAATCCAGATGGCACCGAGAATGAATTAATGTTCGGCTGGCATTCTCATCAAATGACTCTCGATGAGCAAGATGAACAAATTGAGTTTGTTAAACCGCAGCAATTACCAAATGGCAATATACTAATGCTGCTGTCATCACAGGATGAAATGAGTTATCAAAAAAGGCCTGTGACAATCAATATCGATGAGTATATTGATAACCAGCAAGCCACTGCGGTATCGGGCGAAACCGACAACACAACTAACAATGCCATAAGCGATTTACCGCTCAGTTTTGATTTTAAATTTAACTTCGCAGACGCGCTATCTCCTTCTGGGCGCTTAACTCATTTATATCCATTACCTGATAACAGCCAACGTTATTTATTGAGTTGGGATCTTTGTCGGGTTGTTGTTGAAGAACAAATCCGTGCATGTGGTCAATTAACTGATGAACAGTTACTGGATCAAACCTTAACACTTGCCGATCCCTTATATGAGCTTTGGCTACTTAACGATGCCGACGGTACTCAGCAGTTAGTCGCCAATAGCGAAGAAGGTAAAGTGATTACTGAAGCGTTAGTGATGCAGCCTTCATCGCAACCTAAAGCCTTTATCGCCGATCAAGTGGTTGGTAATGAACTTGATCCACAGTTGCACCAAGAACTCGCTGCGGCAATTCACATTCGCAGCGTATATGATTTTGATGGTCAAGACAGCAGCAGTAATCAAGGCGGTATTAGTCGATTAAGCGATCCTTCATTAACCCCAGCCAGTGAATTACCAGCGCGCTTTTTAAAAGTCGTCCGCGGCGTACCTATGCCACCTGATGAAGTTCGAGATATTGCCAATACCGATTTTGGCCGCAGCCGAAATCAATTAATGCGCGAAGTTATTGGCTACACCCCAATTCAGCCAGACGGCTCAGTGAAAATTAAAGTCCCTGCAAATGTGCCATTGGCCATCAGTGTCTTAGATAGCAACGGCCAACGCATTGGTGGTCGCCACAGCCAATGGATAAGTTTACAAGCCGGTGAAACCCTGCAATGTATGGGTTGTCACACGGCTAACAGCCAATTACCTCATGGCCGTTATGATGCCCAAGCAGACAGCATTAACACAGGGGCGATTGGTGGCTCTGCATACCCTAATGCCAGCAGCAATATTATTCCAATACAAGGTCAAACCATGGCGCAGGCCGATGCTATGGTCAATGGCATTGCAGAGCTATCGGCGAGCCTACGTTACGATGATATTTGGACTAATCCAGCTATCTCAGCGCCAAACCCGAGTATGAATCTGAGTTATGAAAACTTAACAACCCCTGCACCAAATGGCAGTGAATGTTTTAATAATTGGACCCCATATTGCCGCATTCAAATCAACTATGAAGAACATATTCAGCCCCTTTGGGATTTACCTCGTTTAGCCATAGACGAAGACACCTTAGAGGTCCTTGCGGATAACACTTGCACCGTGTGCCATAGCAATGTCGATGATAATAACCTTGCCCAGGTGCCAGCTGGTCAGCTTGAATTGATTGCAGCTCCATCAATAGATCAAATCGCTCACCTAACGAGTTATCGTGAGTTATTTTTTAATGATGTCGAACAAGAAGAAGTGGATGGGATCGTTATCGACAAACTAGTCGAAGTGCTAGATGCCGATGGTAACGTGGTTTATCAACTGGATGCCGATGGTGAATTGATACTCGATGCCGAAGGTAATCCAATTCCTGTATTAACCACAGTGAATGTACCAGCAATTATCTCGACTAATGGTGCCAGAGCCAGTAGCAGGTTTTTTAATACCATGAATGATGAAACCCATCAAAATATGCTGACAGCCGACGAACTTAAATTATTAAGCGAATGGATAGATATTGGGGCTCAGTATTACAACACCCCTTTTTACGCTCAAGATTAGTCGAAAAGGCTTTTGATAACAGCCGCCATAATAAGAGCAACCTTGGTAAGAGACTGCTTGATAAGAAAAACCTTGATAACAACAAAGTTAAAAGCCAAATAAAAACAACAATAAACAAGGACTGATGATGTTACAAAAAGGAAACTATGTTTAATTTCGCCTGCCCATTCAAATTCATGTTGGCAGGTACATTACTCTGTTTAACGTTATTGAACTCCAACCTTGCTCACGCTGAATCCTCGGCGGCGCAGTTAACCATTGATGTTCCCTTTGTTGAGCTTCATTCAGGCCCAAGTGCAGGCTATCCCGTCGTACATGTTGTTGAGCAACATGAACAGGTCAGTGTACTACTCAAACGAACATCTTGGCTCAAAGTCCGTGATAAGCGTGGCATTGAAGGTTGGTTTCATGAAGATGACTTACGCGGACTCAGCCAACATGGTGAAGCGGTTAACCAGCATGTCATTGGCACTGAAGCCTTTATGCAAAGAGACTGGGAATCGGGCGTAATGTATGGCGACCTTGAAGGCGCTAACTTTTATAACGTGCACTTAGGCTATGTTTTCACCCCTGTTTTTAGTGCTGAAATATCTGCAGGTAAAGCCTTAGGTAGCATTTCTGATAGTGACTTATTTGAAGCCATGCTTTACAGCCATCCTTTTCCTGAATTTACCTTGGTCCCTTACATTGGCATAGGTGGCGGCATTATCAACACTAAGCCTCACAGTGTTATCGCGGATTCTGAATCACGTCAAAGCACCTTAATGAGTGCAGCGGCTGGGGTTAAATACCATCTCGCACGTAACTTTATCTTACGCGCCGAATATAAACTCTCGTTGGCCTTAACCGACAGAGATGAAAATGAACAACTTCAATCTTGGAAAGTCGGCTTTAGCGTCTTTTTCTAATGGGCATGGGAATAATGAAGGCAATGATGAAAACAGCGATAACAACAAAAATAAGCATTAATACCATGGTAAAAAACGCAATTAAATCTTGTTTAACCCTAAGTATCGTCACTTTAGGCATGGGCTATAGCGCCATTGCACTTTCAGCTGAAGCTAGCCAATCAAATACCGTCGGAGTTAAAGCCGATGTTGAGCGCCGCGAAGTACTCGATGATGTATTGGATACCGAAAATTTCGAGGTCGGTATTCAAGGTGGCTTGATGTCAATTGAGGACTTTGAAAATAGCCCTTGGATTAGTGCACATCTGGGGTATCACATCAGTGAACACTTTTATGTCAAAGGCAGATATGCAGTCGCTGAAGGCGGATATACCAGTTTTGAGAAGCTTGCTAATACCGCGCCTTTACTGACAGATGAAGAGCGCGAAATGACCTACTACGGCCTCAATATTGGTTATAACCTTCTGCCTGGTGAAATATTTTTCAGTGAAGATTTAGTCTTTAACAGTGTGTTCTCCATTGAAGTCGGTGGTGGTAACACTGAGTTTGCCGGTGATGAACAATTTACGGTGAACTTAACCGCTAACTACCGTGTTTTTCTCAATGACTGGGTTGCATGGGATCTGGCGATGAGTGACTACATCTTTGACACTCAAATAACAGGCTCATCAAAAACGACGCACAATTTAACCTTTTCTACCGGTATTGCTGTTTATTTTTAATCTATAGCCGTTGGTCACAACCTAGCTCGAAAAAGAGTTAAACAAAAATTAAATAGTAAGAAAAAAAGGATTATCAATGATGTTATTTAAGCGTGGGTTCATTGCCCTGTTTACCCTATTTACTTTAAGTGTATCGATTCAAGCCAATGCGTTATCAGAAGGCGATATGGCACCAGATTTCACCTTAAAAAACATGCAAGGTGAGAACCTTAAACTCTCTGAGCAGCGCGGCAATATCATCCTGATTAACTTCTGGGCATCTTGGTGTGGACCTTGTAGAAAAGAGATGCCAGTACTGCAAAAGCTTGAAGACAAATATCGAGATTTAGGCGTTGCCGTTTGGGGCGTCAATGTTGAGCAAGAAAACCAAGCAGGTAAAGACTTTCTAGCCGATCTTAATTTAAGTTTTGACATCTTTTTTGACGAAACAAACAGCCTATCTCAGACCTACGATGTAAAAGCCATGCCAACGACTGTGATTGTCGATCGCGACGGCAAAGTGCGATATGTGTTCTTAGGTTATCAAGACGGTTACGAGAAAAAATACGCCGCTGCGATTAAAAAGCTGATCAGAGAGTAACCCTATGATGAATCCAATCAAAAAAATGCTCATGCTCATAACGGCCCTGTCGTCACTATTCATAATATCGGGCTGCTCAAGTTTAGACATAGAACCTTGGGTAAAACCTTATGAACGCCAAAACCTTGCCGATCCTATTATGCGATTTGGTAGGCACCCCATTGCCAATATGCACGTAGCGCATGTATTGGAGGCCCGTGAGTCTGCTCGCGGAGCAGAAGGAACTGGAGGCGGTGGCTGTGGTTGTAACTAAGATGCTCAAGTGCTTATTAAAGACAGCCACACTGACAGGATTAATTCTCTGCTCGCCACTCAGCCTAGCAGCAGTGCTAGAGCCTGATCGCGCTGATGTGCTTTATCACAGCTATGAAGGCGGCGGGATGAAAATTGACGGTCCTTCGGTATTGCTTCGAAAAAAGACCTCAGAATCATTGGCGTTTACTGGCTACTACTACCTCGATAGCATTTCTTCGGCCTCTGTAGATGTGCTCAGTACAGCAAGTCCATATAGCGAAAAGCGCCATGAAGGCCAAGTTGGGGTCGAATACCTCAACGATAAGACCTTAATGACCTTTAATGCCCGCCAGAGTGATGAAGACGATTACCTCGCACAATCCTTTAGCGTTAATGTATCTCAAGATACCTTTGGCGATTTAACCAATTTAAGTCTTGGTGTGTCATATGGTGATAATGAAATACGCCGCAATGGCGATGACCAATTTGAAGAACAAAGCCAGCAGTACCGTATTCGCGCAGGCATAAGTCAAATTTTAACTCGCAACTTAACCGCGCAACTTAACTTTGAAGCCATTGCTGACGAAGGTTACCTCAATAACCCATACCGTACGGTACGCTACATAGATACAACTAACCCATCCGGTGTTGGCTATCAGTCAGAAATCTATCCAGAGACTCGTAACTCGTTTTCAACCAAATTATCGGCAAGCTACTTTCTGCCCTATCGCGCGGCGTTATTTTTTCATTATCGCTACTTCAACGACAGCTGGGAAATTGATGCTAATGATGTCGAACTCGGATACCGCCACCCTATTGGTGACTTCTTAGAACTTGAATTTAAAGTGCGTTACTACCAGCAAACTCAAGCTGAATTTTATAGTGACTTATTCCCTTATCAAGATGCACAAAACTACCTAGCCCGCGATAAAGAGTTAAGTGACTTTAATGACTTAACCTTAGGCCTAGGTGTCACTTATTTAATGCCTGAAAGCTTATCTTTTGGAGATACTCGTTCAGAAGCCAGTATTCAATGGGACTACATCACCTTCGACTACAACAACTTTAGAGATCCAACTGCTGATGGTGGCGTAGGTAACGAACCGTTTTACAATTTTTCCGCTAACGTCATCCGCGCTTTTTATAGCGTTTACTTTTAATCATTTTGCGTAATGTTAGCGATTTAGCCCATTTTCAAGGTAGGAATATGAACAACACAGATCAAGGTACTGGACAAGGTACAGCGCAGGGTAACACTGTTAAGTCATCTACAAATTTTAAAATATGGCTCACTTTGGGGCTATTTATAACCGTGTTCTGGAGCGCGATGCAGCCAAGTGCCGCGTTAGCCAATACTAATAGTGACGCGAGTGCTAATGCAATGACTAATGGTAATGGTAATGGTAATGGTAGCGCTGATAGTCAGAGTCAGGTAGCAAGCGATCTTGAAAACATCAAAAGCCAAGTCATTAAATTAAATCGTGATTTATTCATTCTTGAAGAAGACTTATTGTTCCCCGCAAGCACTCAAATAGCTGTATTTGTGTCAGTGGATATTGGACGTTTTTTTACCCTAGACAGTGTCGAGCTAAAAATTAATCAGCAAAATGTAGCCGGTTTTTTATATACCCAACGCCAACGTCGTGCACTGGAAAAAGGCGGCATTCAAAAAGTCTATATGGGAAATTTGAAAATGGGACAGCATCAGCTTACCGCTATTTTTACCGGTGTTGATGCAGAAGGTCGCACCGTACAAAGAGCAGTGACTCATCAATTTGAAAAGACAGATGAAACCGTGATGGTGGAATTGAAACTTGAAGATAATGAATCCAGTTATCGTGCAGATGTGAAAGTTGAAGAGTGGGTTTTATAACGGTTATGCCAGTTAATATGAACCAAGCTTTCCCTGACTTTAGCCGCTATGCAGTAGCAACGCCTCAGCTAAAAGCGATATTACTGCTTATCGTTAGCGGCTGTTTTTCAACTGCAGCTATCAGTGCTGATATGCCCACTTATGTCTCAACTGATGAGCTAAATAAGCAACCAACTGAAGTTGCTCATTCAACGGCTGCAACTAATTTAACCCTTGCTCAGCAAGCTAACCTGCGCAATAAACTTTATCGCCAAGCCTTATACTTTTATTTTGAAGGTGATTACAACGCCGCATTAAGCCAAGTTAGCCTAAACAGACAGCGCTTTGATGCTGATACCGCAAAAAGCCATTTGTTTGAAGCTGGCTTACAGGTATCCATCGGTTTACATCATCAAGCTACTGAGACGTTGGCCACGTTCGAGCAAGCATTAATTCAACAACAAGCAAACGATAAGTTGGCAGGTATTGAGCCACCAACCGAAGATAAGCAAGGCAATAAAACTGCCACCTCAGCTGATGAGCTAAAGCTTATCGCACTACTACAGTTGTCAGAACAACAAATAGAGCAAGGTAAACACAGTGCTGCCCAGCAAACCCTCGCTAATATCACTCAACTGCCTGCTTCATATGCTGAGCAATATCAGATCCTACATCAATTGGCATATTGGCCTGCATCTGTGACTCCTTCAGCGAAAATACTTGATGAGTCAGCCGCGGGATCAAACCAAGCAGATACTGAATTAACTGCAAAGTCAGCATTATCTGCTTACGTCATGCTTAACCAAGCACTGCAATTGATGCAAGCAAAGGATTATCAACGCGCAGAAACACTGCTGGTACGCATTAAAAACATAAACGTAGCAGCAACTGAAACGAATTTCTGGCAAAGCTTATTTACCGAAAAGAGTCCACAACAACGAGCTCAAGTTTCTAGTAAAAATGTTAATAAAGAAATCACTGACATAAGCATAATGACAGCTGATGAATTAAAGGCAGACAAACAAATCCAGCAGCAAGCCATTAATGATTATGCTCAATTATTGTTAGCCCAACTGTATGTTAAACAAGGTCTATACCAAGCAGCATTCGATCAATTACAAGATTTTCCTGAGCACAGTCCTTACACTGAGTCTGCACTATTTCTATTTGCCTTCTCAGCTCAGCAGATCAAGCGATATGACACTTCACTGGCATTGCTTGATTTATTAAAACGTGACTATCAATACTCCCAGCTCGGTTGGCAATCAGCATTACTCATTTCTGCTCAAATCAAACAGCAAAACACACTTTCTGAGAGCCTATATAGCTATCAACAAGCCGAGCAACTCTATGTTGAACAATTAGCTGACTTAGCACGCTTTCATACCGATATTAAGCAAACAGAATTAACGCCATTATTGTTCAACAGTAATGTAAACGCTCAAACGGGAGCTAATGGTCAATGGCTGCAAAAAGCCTTAGAAAATCCAGAGCTGAAACACGATATCGATACCTTATCTGAGTTATCACTGTTAACGAGCAATATTGACCGTCAGCAGCAAAAAAATGCCTGGATAAAAGAGAGCTTAACACTCAATAAACAGCGTCAAGCTCGCATCATCGAACAGCAAAGCCAAACCCAGTATCCTGAATTGATTCAGCAGTTAACCAATCAAAAGCAGCTGTTAGCACAAATGATTACTGAGGCTGAGGCACAAGAAAACGCAGATATTTTTGCCAATGACGCAGAGCAAGCATGGCTTAAACGCGTCAATGAAAGTGAAAACGTTATCAAGGCTATTCGTGGTCAGCGCAGCACTGAAGAGTATCAACAAAGACTAAACCGCGTTAAAGCAGTCCTTAACTGGGAGTTGCAACAGCAATTTCCTCAAAGATTATGGCAACATAAAAAATTACTTAAACAAGTCGACCAACAACTCGTACTGGTAAGTCTGCAGCAACAACGCTTTGCTCAGTTAGCCAATTCTCAGCAACAAACCACTGCGTTTGAGCAGCGCCAAGCTCAAGCAGAAACGAGACTGGTTACAACAATTCAAAATATCGCAGCACTTGAATCCTCAACCAAAGCTCAAATTCAACAAAAAATCTCAGCCTTTGTTTCTGAGCAACAAATTCAGCTTGAACAGTTATTACTGGCCTCTCGCCATGAAATGGCGGCTGTATTAGAGCAAATGTCCCAACCTGTTATAAATGGGGAGAAATTATAATGACCCCATCAAAACCAACGCTATCTCTACTCGTTAGCTGCATGATCATTGCTGGCGTCAGCGGTTGTAAAAGCACCCTAGATACTCAAGCTAATAACAATCCCAAAAGAGCGACATTAACTGATTTAGCCAAACAACAACCCCAAGTTTCATTGGACTCACTTGCTCTGACAAAAGCGCAGCGAAGCCAAAAACTTGCGCAAATTTATCAGCAATTACTGACATTAGAACCCAACCCAGAAGTCAGAACACACGTTGAATATCGTCTGGTTCAAATTAAGACTGAAAATCTTGAAGAGCAAATGTTTGGTGAGCTTGAAACCACAGTTCTTGATGAAGATACAGGGGTTAACCCGTTAGCTGCAGAGCAAAAAGCTTTGCAACAATTCAAGCAAAACGATCAACAGCTAGTAAAATTAATCGCTGAGTATCAAACACTATTACAGCGCTACCCTAATCGCGCTGATAACGAGCATCTGCAGTATCAACTGGCAAAAGCGCTAGATTTGCAAGGCCAGCTAGATGAAAGCTTAATCGAGATGGAATCGTTATTATCCCGCTACCCTAACACTCAATATTTAGCGGAGCTTAACTTTAGGCGCGGCGAAATCTATTACAACTTGCAAGATTACCCTGCTGCGATAAGCGCTTATAAACAGGTTCAATCAGCTGATAACAATGATAAATATTTACTCAACAGCATTTATATGTCTGGCTGGTCACTGTTTAAACTGAATCGCTTACCTGAGGCTGATAGTACCTTTTTAGCCGTGTTCGATACGATTTTAGCTAACCATAAACCAAAGCAAAATGAGTTAACCGCAACGGATTTCAGTTTTGCCAGTTTGAGCAGTCGCGAGCAAAACCTAGCAATTGATGCGCAGCGAGTGTTAAGTATTTCACTCAGTCAGCAGCAACAATCCGTATCCTTAGTTGCACTGGTGACATCAAAACAAGACACGCGTTACTTACCTATTTATCAACATGTTCTATTTGATAACTTAGCAAAATTCTTACTGAAACAAGAGCTGCAACATGATGCAGAGCTGGCCTATCAAGCCTATATCGATTTGGCACAAGATAACATTTGGTCTGCTCGTTACTCATTGGCTTTACTTGAGCTTTATCAGCGCCAAGGTAAATTTGCTTCAATGCATAAACTCAAAAATGATTATATTAACCAGTACGGGTTAAATAGCACTTTTTGGAGTCAAGCAAGTGCAAAGCATCAACAAGAGTTACTACCTCATTTACTGGCATTTAGTGATGAGCATAGCCGCAGAGTTTACGCCAACGCGCAAAATCAGCCTGCAGGCATTGGCCGAGTAAGCGCTTTTAAAGTGGCTGCAAATGCATTAAGTACTTACTTACAACTCGCAAAATTGCCACAGGCAAGCAGCTTACTCAGCAAAGATATTCACACTGATGAATACCTGTTTGCTGATGCTAATTTTGAAGCCAAGCAATTTAGACAAGCACTTAACAGTTATAAAACTATCGCTTATGGTGAAATCAGTTCTATTGATGATTCGGTTCAAGCAGACCAGCCAAACCAACAAGCTGATCACTTAAGCCAACCAAATAAGCAGCTAAACCAAGAGCAGATAGCCCTCAAAAAGCAGGCTGCTTATGCAACCACAATCACAATTCGAGAAATCCTAACGCCGCTACAAAATCAAGCTAATGCAAATTTGGATAGCACTCAGGTCGTTGTCCAAGAGAGGGTCGCCTTAGATAAACAGTTTATCGCCAACTATCCAGATGATAAACGCGCTCTAGAGCTTGCAACTCACGGCGCCCAATATTCATTTGCATCGAAAAATTACCTGGATTTAGCCCAGTTCAGCGAATTTGTATTAGTGACTCACGGTGTCATTAATCAACCCTCTGAGAAAAGTGCAGAACAAATAGCGGTAGTAGCGCGACAAACACCTGATGAATTAGCCAGTGTACAAAAACCTCAGGCTTATATCTCCCTAGATAAATCAAGTGTTATCAATCCAGTAGAGCACGGTAAACAGCTGCCTAAAACTCAATTAAAACAAGTACAACTTGTGACTCAGTTATATGCTCACGGGTTATATCAGCAAAGCCAATATGCCCTTGCTGAGCAATCTTATAATCTGGCGTTAAAATATTTAAGTGTCAGTCAAACACCGACAGCGCAGCAAGCGACATCACGAGTTGAAATGCGCGATTTATTAGCATCAAGCATTTACTTCCAAGCACAGGCTAACAAGAACGACAATCCGCAACTTGCTGTTGTCGATTTATTACGGATTAGCAAAGCTGTGCCTGAATCAAAATATGCAGTCAGTGGCGAGTTTGAAGCGGCGAATATCTTGCTTTCGCAACAGCAATGGCAACAAGCTATTACGGTATTGGTGCCATTTCAAAAGCGTTACCCTAAACATCACTTCAGTGCATCAATCCCAGCAAAACTTGCTCAGTCATATGAAGCATTAGAACAATGGGAATTGGCTGCTGAGCAACTGTTGATTATTGTTGCCAATGAACCCAAAGGAGCGCTAAAGCGTGAGGCGCAATATACTGCTGCGGAGTACTACCTCAAAGCAGGCGAAACCGAAAAAGCCCGCTTAACCTATCGAACATACGCTAAAGATTACCCTGAGCCTTTTGATGTAGCACAAGAAGTACGCCTTAAAATGAGCGAGTTTTATCAAGTTTCTAACGAGCCCAACAAGGAATATTACTGGTATCGCCAGATATTAACCTTCCACGCCAAGCAGCAAGCTAAAGCGAATACCTTTGCTGGGCGAGAAATTGAAATTGCCTCTATTGCAGCTTCTGAATTAGCCCAAGCACACCAGCAAACATTTATCGCGATTAAGCTAACCGCGCCATTAAATAAAACCTTGAAGCGTAAACAAGACGCGATGAAACAAGCTATTGATTATTACCAGCAAGTGTTGGACTTTCAACGAGCACAATATGTGCCGCAAGCAACCTTTAACTTAGCTGAAATGTATCGCCAGTTAGCGGCTGATGTTATGGACTCTGAGCGCCCTAGTGACCTAGATGAATTAGCGCTGGAAGAGTACGAAATATTGCTTGAAGAGCTCGCCTATCCATTTGAGGAAAAGGCTATTGAAATTCATATCAGTAACACTGAGCGAGCTTGGCAAAATATCTATGACCAATGGATTGGCAAAAGTTTCACAACCTTAACTGAACTGTCACCTGCGTTATATAACAAACAGGAGGTGACACATGATGTCGTTGAATCAATTCACTAAACCTTTAAGTAAGAGAGTAAACAGTCGGGTGAATAATAAAGTGAATAACACACTTTCCTCAGCTCATGTCACCATCAAGTTATTAATGGGTTTCAGCCTAATGATCTTGTCTGCATGCTCAACGATGACTAATGATCAAGCGAGTGAAAACGCCGAAGCTAACGGTATTGATGCCCTAGATAGCAGTATGGTGGATATGGTTAACACAGATGATGGCAATGCTAGCTCTGTGGCAAATGGCTCTGTAGGGAACAGCTCGAACAAGCAAACGGCAAGTAATGGCGCTTTAAATGACATAACAGCCAACAATTACAACTTATATGCTGAGCAAGCACAGAAACGTTTAGCCAATGTACCCAGTACGGTGTTAACTCAGTATCAAGATGCGCTTGCTCTGATGAAACAACAGCAATTTGATCAAGCTGATGTATTATTCGATCAAGTACTCTTGGCGCAGCCAACCCTATCAGGTGCATTAGTAAACAAAGCCTTAATCGCCATTAATAAAAGTGACTTTAGTCAGGCTGAATCTTTGTTAAATCAAGCCATTGCCGTTAACCATAAAAACCCTTACGCCTTTCAGTTGAAGGCCCTTGTAGCAAGAAAGCAAGGTCAATTTGAACAGGCAGAAAAAGATTATTTAACCGCATTATCTATTTGGCCTAATTATCCAGAAGCACAAGTTAACCTGGCTATTTTGCTCGAGCTATACCGAGGAAAACTATTAGATTCGAGACGTTATTATCAATCCTATTTATTGCTAAAACCTGATGATGTTCAAGCCCAGCGATGGTTGGCTGGCGTTGAAATAAAAATTCAGCGCGCTGGGCTCAATTTGCAAGAAGGAGAAGGATAAGATGGTTAGTTCATTAACCCCGATGACAACATACCGTGTAAACGCAGCGGTTATTGCTGTTATGACACTCTTGCTGCTATCAGTCATTAGCATTGGCCAGCTTAATGCCGCTGAAACCGTCAGCACAGCAAACAAACCCGTATTAATTGAAAGTAAAGTGACCGGCACGCAAGAGCAACCCAAAGTGCTTTACATCATGCCTTGGCAAGGAATTACCAACCCTGTAGCAATACAAGATAACAATATGCAAATCATCTTGCCGCAATTCAAACCGATTAACCCTAAAAAGTTCCAACAAGAGGTACGTGATTTCAGTGTGAATACTTCATCAAAACAATAAAGGGTGTATTCACCAAGATAAAAGTTTAACCCAAAGCAGTAACAAAAAAGCAGTAACAAAAAATAACTACATTTAGGACGAGTCAAAAACAACTTCGTTCGACTCTATAAAAAGGAAAATATCATGAGTTTTACCGACCATATTATTGCATTTTTACAAAATGGTGGCCCGTTCATATACCCTATCGCCCTAGTATTAGTCGTCGGTTTGGCCATCACTATCGAACGCTGGTTATATCTCAGTTCAGCTCATCGCACTAACCAAAAAGCATTCTCGTTAATCAAAGAAGCACTTAAAAGCGGTGATGTCGCGACAATCAGTCAACATGCGCAAAATAATAAAGCCCCTGTATTTGATGTATTGCAATCTGGTATCGTCAGAATTTCACAAGCTAATCGCCGTGAAGATGTGGAATACGCCATGGAAGAAACCATCATGGAGTACATGTTGAGACTTGAAAAGCGCACGCCATTTATTGCTACCTTAGCCAATATTGCTACGCTACTTGGTCTACTGGGTACCATTATGGGGCTGATTGCAGCGTTCTCTGCGGTAGCCAGTGCAGATCCAGCTGAAAAAGCTAACCTGCTGTCTTCCAGTATTTCTGTTGCAATGAACACCACTGCATTTGGTCTTATTACCGCTATTCCGCTAATTCTATTTCACTCAACACTGCAAACTAAAACTGCGACTATTGTTGATTCAATTGAAATGGCTGGCATTAAATTACTTAATTCACTGTCATTTTCTAAGCAAGCGGATTCGGACCGAGGCTAATAATTATGAGACGCCGTCGTCGCCCTAATACCGAAGATGCAGAACTCGATATCACTTCATTTATGAATTTGATGATCGTGCTCGTGCCTGTGTTATTACTGAGTTTGGTATTTTCACAAGTACGGATACTAAATCTGCAATTGCCTGTTATGTCAGAATCTCAACAAGCTGAAGATGATCAAGAACCTAAAGTATTGGAACTGGTCATTACTCAGCAAAGTCTTGAGCTCAACTACCCTGCGGGCATATTACTTAAACGTATTGAAACAACAGAACAAGGTTATGATTTCAAGGCTTTGTCTGTGTACTTACAAGACCTTAAACTGACTTTTCAACAACAAGAAATCGATAAAAATGACATAGTGCTTTTGCTTGAATCTAATATCGATTATCAGACCATTGTGACTGCAATGGATACCGTGCGTTCATACAAAGCAGTGGTTGCGGCTAATCTAGTCGATGCTGAACTGTTTCCGCTTATCTCATTAGGCGATGCACCTGAAGAATCACTTGCTGAAACACAAGTAAGTGAAACCACAGGAGGCAAATCATGAAGCAATCACCCAGAGCTAAACGACTTGCTAAGCACCATAAGCGCTTTAAATCAGGTGGCAAACTTAACTTAGTTGCCTTGATGGATATCTTTACGATTTTGGTATTCTTCTTGATTGTGAATCAATCTGAAGTACGCGTTCTACAAAATATCGAAAAGATAAAGTTACCTGTCTCTATTGCTGAAGAACTGCCAGTTGAAAACCTGGTTATCACAGTACTTAAAGATACAGTGCTTATCCAAGAGCGAGCTGTTTGGCAAAATAGTGCTGATAAGCCTAACTTCAGTGAACAAGAAAACCTTGAGTTTATCGAAGCGATGACTACTGAGCTTACATACCAAGCGAGTAAACGTACTGAGTTAACAGAGTCAGAACAGGAAAAAGGCCGTGCCGTCACCATTATTGGCGATAGCAGCACACCTTATATGGCGTTAAAGCAAATTATGGCTGCTTGTGCTGAAACGGGATATAGAAATATGTCATTAGCCGTGGAACGCCAAGCCAGTAAAACGGCTGAGGAGAGTTAGCATGACAGCAGCAAGCTTATCCCATTCGTTTAATGGCAGTAGCCCAAATGGTAATAGCTTTAACGACATAGGTGATTTATTTAAGCCCAGTAAACAAGATAGGTTATTTAAACAGATCTTAGTGTTACTACTGGTCATTTACGCTGTGTTCGGCATCGGTGTGCCTTTACTTGAGCAAGTTGAAGTGCCAAGAGAAGTTAAAGAGCAATTACCACCGCAGTTAGCGAAAATAATGCTTAAAGAAAAACAACTTCCAGTGCCTGAAAAGCCAGAAGTTATTCCTGAACCTGAGCCAGAACTTGAAAAAGAACCGGAAAAGGTTGAAGAGAAGCCTATCGATAAACCTGTTGAAAAGCCAATAGTACAGCCGACAATGACCCGTGAGGCCGCAAAAGAAAAAGCACAAACTTCAGGGCTAGCAGCCATGAAAGATGAGCTTTTTTCAATGCGTGAAGCGTTTGATATCAAGCCGGCATCTCAAAGTGCCCTTGAACAAACGCAGGCGCAAGAAGTGAAAGTCAAACGTAAGATGTTAGCAGCTTCGGCCAATACCCAAAGTGAGAGTTTAACCACCTCTACCGTCAATCAAACCGTTGTGTCAGATGCTTTAAGCACTAAAAACACCCAACAAATTAGGTTGGCAGAAGAGGAGGTGTTAGCTACTCAAGGGGCAATTGCCGAGGAAGAGCAACTGGCTTCTGCGGGAAGCCAACGTTCAGAGGCAGCATTACGCCGCACACTTGAGGCGAACAAAGCACGTTTATATGCCTTGTATAATCGAGCTCTGCGTAAAGACCCTTTCCTCAAAGGTAAAGTCATGTTTGAGATTGAGATCCTGCCTAATGGCAGCATTAGTCGGGTTGATATTCAATCAAGCCAGCTTAACAATGCCAAATTAGAGCGCCAACTAAAGGTTGTGTTACGTTCAATCACCTTCCCAGCAGAAGATGTTGCAACAATGACAACCATTTGGGCGATCGACTTCTTACCCAGCTAGACAGAAGTAAGCGATAAATGATTAATTAATTTTTATCAGTTAACAATACGGCCAATTGGCCGTATTTTTTTATTTGCTTAAGGCTTAGAAAGTAAAACTGATTAAAGCACTTGCTTCATAATCTTAGCATCAGGGCCATAACTTGCGTTAGCCGCCTGCTCATGATCAATCTCAAAGCCCATTTTTTGCCAAAAAGGGACTGAGCCTTGTATTGCCACAAGTTGTATTTGTGAGTAATTGTATTGCTTAGCAATTAATTTTAACTGCTCAACCATTTGCTTACCGACTCCAGAGCCTTTTAATAGAGCAGATACCGCTAAATCATGTAGAAACAATTTACTACCCTCCTTTTTCTCAGAAAGTGTCTGATAGAGCTTAGGAGGCGTTTCATTAGCCCAAACATGAGCCAATAGATAAGCCATTACCTTTTGCTCTTCATTTTGATAGACAAAACAGCAGTGAGCAGAATGCTGCCATTTATCCCGAAGGACTTCGAGCGGCTCTGGTTCAATATCCACATACACTTGCGATTGGAGTTTATAGATTTCAGGCCACATTGACTCTGTAATTGGATTAATTGGCATTTTGGGCAGACTCTGAATGTAATAATTTAGAAAGTAATAATTTGGAACGTATGACTTATCCATCATACAAAAATAATCATATGCCTCAATCGATAAGTGATAATGGATAAATATAAGAAGATAAATCATAAATTTCAGGCAACAAAAAGCCCATCATAAGACGGGCTCTTGCTTTAACCGTGAGGCTAAATTTGGCTGGGATACCAGGATTCGAACCTGGGGATGCCGAGATCAAAACCCGGTGCCTTACCACTTGGCGATATCCCAAAATTGGTTATGTATAACTTTTCATAAAGGAAGGTTTACATATTGAAAAAATTTGATGGTACGGGAGGAGAGACTTGAACTCTCACACCTTACGGCACCAGAACCTAAATCTGGCGTGTCTACCAATTCCACCACTCCCGCATCAAATCTTTCTCAGAATATACACTAATTATATATAGTGTAAACTCTGTTGTTGCTCTTTTCTAACTAAGTAGCATAGCGTTACCCACTAACCTACCTTTAAACATGGTAGCAATGGCGGGACTTGAACCTGCGACCCCAGCATTATGAATGCTGTGCTCTAACCAGCTGAGCTACATTGCCTAAGATGGCTGGGATACCAGGATT